>NZ_QTPQ01000052.1:0-51850 GCF_003853425.1 Burkholderia sp. Bp9140 | reverse complement strand
CGCGAGACGCGCCCAGAAGCCTTCGTAATCCTGCTCGGCCTCGGCGGCCAGCGCCTGGTAGGCCGGCATGCCGGAAAGGGTCGCGCGCTCGCGCGTGTCGGCCGACGGTTCGAAGATTCGGCGTTCCTGCAGGATCGATACGAGGGCAGTCAAGGTGTTCTCCATGGAAATCGTAGGGTGTGGCCTGACTGTTGAAACGCAACTTGCATGCCAATCGCGCGGGTATTCGGCCGGAACGGCGTACGTGCGCGTTGTCGTGCGGCTTTCGCCAATCTATCTGCACTGCAAAGCAATTACCGCTCGAACGCCCGGCGATCCTGTCGGCCTGCGTGTTGCGTCGAAATGCAGCAGCGGGTGTTGCAGGCGTCAACACGGCGCACGATGCGCGGCGTGCACGCCGCGGGCCGGACGCCGTGCTATGCGATGAACGACCGGAGCACGTCGAGCGCGTCGGACGCACGCAGGCGCGCGAGCGCCGACGCCTCGATCTGCCGCACGCGTTCGGCGGACAGGTTCAACTGGCGGCCGATGTCGCGCAGCGAGCAGCCTTCGTCCGTGTGCAGCCCGTAGCGCAGCCTGAGGACCATCGCCTCGCGCGGCGGCAGCCGGTCGATCGCGGCAGCAATCGTATTGCGCAATTGCATGGCGCCGGCGGCATCTTCGGGCGACGGCGTCGACACGTCCGGCGCGACGTCGGCGAAGGTCATGTCGCCTTCCGGCGAGACCGGCACGTCGGCCGACACCGGTTCCTTCACGATCGCCATCAGGTCGCGCACCTTGTCGACGGGCTCGCCCATGTGGACGGCCAGTTCGGCCGGCGTCGCCGCCGTGCCCGCGCGTTGCCGATGCTCGCGCGCGAGCCGCGTCAGCTTGTTCAGCGCGTCGACCGTATGCGTCGGCACGCGGATCGTCCGGCCGAGGTCGGCGAGCGCATGGGTGATCGCCTGCCGGATCCACCAGGTCGCGTAGGTCGAGAACCGGAAGCCGCGCCGGTGGTCGTAGCGCTCGATGGCTTTCAACAGGCCGATGTTGCCTTCCTGGATCAGGTCCGCGAACGGCAGCCCGCGATCGGGATAGCGCTTCGCGATCGACACGACGAGCCGCAGGTTCGCGTCGAACAAGCCCGTGCGCGCCGGCTGCATCGCGCGTTCGATCGCACCGAGCCGTGCATCGAGCGACGCGGTCGCGCCGGGCGGCAGTTCCGACGCGGGGGAGCCGCGCACGATCGCGTCGCGTGCATCGACGAACTCGGCCGCGCGCCGGGTCAGCGTCGGCCCGCAGGCGGGATGCGCGGCAATGCATGACGCGAGCCAGCCGGCGTGGTCGTCGCCGGTTGCCTGTGCGAACGAGGGCGGGATGCCCACGCCGGCCAGCAGTCGCTCCAGCCGGCCGCGCAACGCGCGATGCCGGCGTGCGCGCACGCGCAGCGGCTCGTTCATTCGCTCGAGCGCGCGGGCGGACAGGCGCAGGGTGCCGAGCAGCGCCGCGGCGTCGCGTACATGCGTGCGATACGCGGCGCAAGCGCTGCCGCCGGACGCCAGCGCCGCACGCAGGCCGTCCGCGAGAGCGTCGATGCGTGCGAGCCGCGCCACTACCGCGTTGCGCCAGGCCGCATCCTCCGTCCGCGTATCAGTCTCGGTGTCGTCACGCGCGGGGTCGTCGGTGGTGGCGGCTGGCGAAGCGCCCGCATCCGCATGATCGGCCGGCGTGTCGTCGCGCGGGCCGTCGTCGAGAAAGGTCACATAGGTCGCTGCCGCGGTCCGGCATGCGGCGATTTCGGTGCGGATCGAGACCAGCGCGTCGAGCGCGTCGGGGTCGCCGCACAGTACCGCGACCGACGCGGCACGGCCGCGCTCGATTCGCTGCGCGTACGCGAATTCCTCGTCGCGCGTGAGGAGCGGCGTCGTGCCCATCTCGCGCAGGTACAACCGGACCGGATCGGTCGTGCGCGGTGCGAGCAGGTCGGCCGCGGCGAGCGTGCCGACGCCGTCGACCCACGCGCGCGCGGGCGGCGCGGGCCGGAAGTAGCGCTCGAGCGTCCAGCCGCTCGTGGCATCGGCGCTGTCGCGCACCGCGATGCCGAGTTCGCCGAGCACCGCGGCGGCCGCGTCGATGTCGCTTTCGTTCGCATCGTCGTCGGGCAACGCGTCGATGATGTCGCCGTGCGTGACGAATCCGCGTGCCAGTCCGGTCGAAATCAGCGCGTGGAGATGGGCGGCCGCGCGTTGCGGTGCGTCGTTGTCGGGGCCGGCGGCGGACGCCGGCGCGTGCCGCGGTGCGGACCGCGCCGGCATCTCGCCGCGCGACGCGTCACGCGCGCTTGGCATACACGTTGCACCAGCCGTCCGCGGCAACCGACTTGCCGGCGAACATCGCGCACGTGCCGGCGGCATCCGCCGCCTCGCCCTTGTAGAAGCGGCAGTTCGAGCAGCGCTGGCCGGGCTGGTATTTCGGGAATTGCGCGGCGTCGACGCTCGACGCGCGGGCGCGATAGCCGAGCGCCTTGGCCGCGGCGTCGTTTTCGTCGACGAGGGGCGGGGCAGCCAGCGCGGGGCGTGCCGCGGCAAGCGCCGCGCACAGTCCGATGGTCCGGACGATGAAGGTTCTGCGAGTCGTGGTGTGCATCACTGTCGTTTCCTGGTGAAGAAGAAATCGTGGCGCCGTGCGGCCCGGCATGCGCATCCGGGCCGCAGGCGCGGTTACTGGCTGGCTTCCCTGTGTCCCGCCGGGCCGACGACGAGCGGCGCGGCCGATGCGCGCGCCGTATCGGCGCTCAGCTTGTTCTTGCTCGCGGCATAGCCGTTCGATGCGAGCAGGAACGCCATCAGGTCCGCATAGTCGTCGTCCTTCAGCTTGCCGGGCTGGTCGGCGGGCATGTTGGTCGCCATGTAGCCGAACACGCCGCCGATCGTCAGGTGCGAATGCGCCAGCGGCGCGAACGACGGACCGCTCAGCGCGGGCGCGGTGTCGCCTTCGAGGTTGGCGCCGTGGCACTTGGCGCACGCATTGCCGTACAGCGTCTTGCCATGTTCGACCTGGGCCGCATCGAATGACGGCGCGGCATCGCCGGTGCTCCCGGAGACCCGCATGAAGCCGCCGCCGGCCGGTACGCCGCGCGCGCGCAGCAGGCCGGCGCGCGACGGTCCGGCGGCCGCCATCGCGCCGTCGAGAAAGCGCGGCGTCGCGCGCGAATCGTGCGCCTCGAGCGCACTGCCGGGCAGCGCCCACTTGCGGGTCAGCGCGGCGAGCCGGCCGTTGTTCTTCATCTGCGCGAGTGCCGCGTCGATACGCTGCTGCAACGCGGCCGAGCGCGGCGCGAACGCGAACGTGAGCTGCCACTCCGCATACGGCGACGAGGTCGCGCCGATGCGGAACGCCTGCTTCGGATGCGCGGCCTGATACGCGACGACCGCCGGGTACCAGACGATCGCGCGATGCGCGCGGCCGCTCGCCACGGCGGCGACCGTTTGCTCGGACGTGTTCTCGAGATCGAAGCGCGCGTTCTTCTGCTGGACCGCGATCAGCTGCGCGGGGCTCGCATAGGTGGCCGCGACGATCTCGCGGTCGGTGGCCGCTGCGCCGGCATCGCGGCGCGTGACGCTCACGTAGCCCGAGCGCAGGTAGCCCTGCGAGAACAGCAGCTTCGTTTCGGATGCGTCGGCGATGGCCGAGCGCGGAAAGCCGGCGAGCACGTCGCAATCGCGTTCGAGGATGCCGGCGAGTTCGTGCGCGGACACGCCGTCGTCGTCGCTGCCGCCGGCGTCATGCGCGGCGAACGTCGCGGCGATGCCGGCCGTGCGGAACGCCTCGCGTGCGACGGCCTTGTCGAGCGAGGCCGTCGGCGTACCGGGCAGCGAGCAGACGCGCACCGGCGTCGCGGCCGTGGAGAGCGCCGGTGTCAGCGCCGTGCCTGCCGCGAGCGCACAGGCCACGGCGAGGCGGGAGAGTCGAATGTTCATGATCGTACGCCCGGATGGGAAGGGGGGAAGGCACCCGCGCCGGCGGCGCGGGCACACTGCGGGTGGCCGGAAGACGGTCAGCCGCGATCGAGGGCGAACACGTACAGCGTGCCGCCGCGCGGCACGTCGTCAGCCGCCTTGGCCATCGGGCCGCCCCAGATCGGGTTCGCACCGCCGTAGCCGGCGAGTACTGCTACGTACTCCTTGCCGTCGACTTCGAACACCGACGGCTGCGCGATGATCCCGCTCGCGAGCTTCGGGCTCTCCCACAGCACCTTGCCGCTGGTGACGTCGAACGCGTACAGGTGGCCGTCGAGCGAGCCGCTGAACGCGAGGCCGCTCGCGGTCGTCGCGACACCGCCGTTCCACGGCAGCTTGCTCCAGTGGCTCCACACCTTCTTGCCGGTGTTGACGTCGATCGCCTGGAGCTCGCCGTAGCCTTCGCTGCCCGGCTCGGGCTTGATCTCGAAGCCTTCGCCGAGATACGGCAGCCCTTCCATGTAGTTGACCGACTTGCCCGACAGGCTCATGCACGCATGCAGCGCCGGCACGATCGCGAGATGGCGTTCGGGGTCGTACGACACCGACCACCAGTTCTTGCCGCCGAGGAAGCTCGGGCACGTGTCGATGGTCGTGCCGACCTTCGGATACTTCGCGGGATCCTGGATCGGCGCGCCGTCTTCCGTGTAGCCGGTGACCGATGTCGCCTTCACGAACGGCTCGGCATAGATCAGCTTGCCGCTGTCGCGGTCGATCGCGTGGAAATAGCCGTTGCGGTCCGCGTGGATGATCGCGTCGTGCTCCTTGCCCTTGTACTTGATCGTCGCGAGCACCGGCGTGTTGACGCCGTCATAGTCCCACGTGTCGTGCTTCGTGTACTGGTAGTGCCACTTGAGGTCGCCGTTCTTCGGGTCCAGCGCGAGCAGCGAATCGGAGTACAGGTTGTCGCCGGGGCGCAGGTCCGCGAGCCACGGCCCCGGGTTGCCGACACCCCAGTACAGCGTGCGCGTCGCCGCGTCGTAGGTGCCGGTCAGCCAGGCCGGTGCGCCGCCGTGCGCCTGCATCCCGTCGGGCCAGGTATCGGCGTGCTTCTCGCCCTGGCCCGGGATCGTGTAGCGCTTCCACAGCAGCGAGCCGTCGTTCGGGCTGAGCGCGGCGATGAAGCCGCGCGCGCCGTATTCGCCGCCCGAGCTGCCGACCACGAGCGCGCCGTCGAGCGCGAGCGGCGCGAGCGAGAACGAGTAGCCGAGCCCCGGCTCGAACATTCGCTTCTTCCACACGAGTGCGCCGGTCTGTGCATCGAGCGCGGCCACTTCGCCGCTCAGCATCGCGACATACACGTTCTTGCCGTACAGCGCGACGCCGCGGTTCACGACGTCGCAGCACGCCGTCTTGAACGACTCCGCGCCGAGCTTCGGCTCGTATTTCCACAGTTGCGCGCCGGTGGCCGCATCGAACGCGTACACGTTGTCCTTCGGCGTGGTCACGAACAGGTAGCGGCCGTTGACGATCGGCGTGGCTTCGAAGCCCTGCTTCAGCTCGGCCGGAAACTTGTAGCTCCACGCCTGCGTGAGCTGCTTCACGTTCGACGCGTCGATCTGCTTGAGCGGCGAATGCGCCTGGCCGTTGTACGTGCGGTAGTAGGTGAGCCAGCCCGGATCGCGTTGCGCATCGGTGAGCCGCTGGTACGTGACGGCCGGATAATCCGCGGCGGCGTCCACGAGGCCGGGATTCAAGGCGATGGCGGCTGCTGCTGCGATTCCGATCGTTGCCAGTCGGCTCGTCGAAGCCGAGAGTTTTTTCATGGTTGTCTCCTGAGTCATTGTGGTCGCACCGCGGCCAACACATGGCCGGGCCGGCAGGGGTGGGGATCCGGGTCCAGTGCGCAACCAGTCACGCAAATCGCATGCCACTGCGGCGAGAGCCTTGCCGCGCAAGACAGAGCGGTCGATTGCGCGCGAGGCGGCGATGCGCGCGACGCGGTGCGGGTGACCCGCGTGTGTTGCGTTCGGGGACAGCCGCGGGCGGAGTGTTGCGAAACATGACAGTGCGGTGCGCGCTCAGGCGCATCGTCTGCGCGGCGCATGGCGAATTGCGGCGGCCTGCCGTGCGTGCATGCGCGAACGCGTCGACGTGCGACCGCGGGAATGCGGTCGCCTTCGACGAAGCGGGCCGATCTCGCGCGGCCCGGTGCGATCGACGCATGTGGCGTGCACGGTGTGCACCCCGGAAACGCGATCGTTCCGGGCGACGAGCGCACGCGCGCCGGGAGGGATACCGTGCCGGTGACCCAAATTGGCACAGGTTCGACAGGGGTGGCACGAACGGCAAGCTGTCGCGTCGCTCGGCCCACCTGCTCGACAGGCGCTACGCGAGCGTCGGGATGCTCGGCCGGAACTTGTTCGACGGTCCGAATCATTCGTTCGACGGGCGCAATCCCGTCGACGCGAAGTTCGTCGGACTGGGCGCGACGCGCGGCGCGTGGGTCGGCGCGCGCTATGCGTGGGACGGAGCGGGCGACCCGGCAGCGGGTGGCGCGTCCGCGCTGACGGCCAGCATTTCGCGCAGCGCGCGAGCGACGCCATGCGCGAGCGCATCGTCGCTCGCGAGATGCCCGGCTCGCACGCGTTCGACGGTGGCGGCCGGCACCGCGCGCGCGAGACGGCCGACGTTGTCGACCGGGCACACGCGATCACGCGTGCCGTGCACGGCATGCAGCGGCACGCGGGCCTGCGCGGCCTGTCGGGCCAGCGCGAGCAGCCGGCGCTCGCCGAGCCAGCACGCGTGTTGCAGGTAATGCGCCTGGATCCGGTATTTGTCGATCAGCCGGTCGACGGCGGGTTGGGTCGGCCGAGCGCCACGTGCCGGCCGCCCCGTCAGGATCGCGTCTTCATACGCATTCCAGGCCAGCGCGACCGCACGTTGCCGCGCCGCGCCGGCCCCCGGCTGGAGACGCCGCGCGCAGCAGGCGATCAGGCGATCGGCACGCGCGGTGCCGGCGGCGGCTGTGAGGCGCTGCCATGCCCGCGGTGCCCGCGCGCGCGCGCCGACGAAGAGGCCGCGCACTTCGCGCGACGATGTGAGGAACAACCCGCGCAGCACGACGCCGGTCACGTGCGACGGATGGTGTCCCGCATACGCGAGCGCGAGCGCCGCGCCCCATGACCCGCCGACGACCGCCCAGCGTGTGATGCCCAGACGGATGCGCAATGCCTCGAGGTCACCGATCAGCCGCATCGTGTTGTTGTGACGCAGGCCGCCGCGCGGCGTCGACGCGCCCGCACCGCGCTGGTCGACCAGCACGACGCGCACGCGCGTCAGGTCGAACAGGCGCAGCACCGCCGGCCGGCTGCCGCTGCCGGGCCCGCCGTGCAGTACGACGACGGGCTGGCCGAGCGGATTGCCGGCATCCGTCCACGCGATCCGGCATGCGTCGCGGGACAGGGCAGGCCGGGAGCCGGAAGCGGAGCGGAGCAGTCGGTGCGTCATGGCGTCATGTCGTCGGGGTATCGGGAGCGGCGTCGCGGCCGGGTGCCACGGAAAGCGCGAACAGACCGGGGCTTGATCCACATCAAAGCCAGAATCGCGCCAGCGACCACGATCGGGATGGACCGGGTAGCGGCGGCGGGCGGATTCGCGATATGACGTCAGCAGTCGTCGCTTCGCATGCGGTCGACTGTTTCTTTCATTATGCTTTCGACCGGCGTCGGCGCAACGATATCCGGCAATCGGCCCGGGCGCCGCCGGCAGCGTGGCCCGAAGCTTGCTTGATCCAGCACAAAGAGTCCGGCACCGACCGGAAGGATCCCCGGAGGAGACAATGCGCGATGACGTTCATCCGACGGCCAACGCACGGGCCACGCATGCGCCCGGCTGGCCGACGCCGACGATCCAGAAGTCCCATGAGCGGTCCGAGACGTTCGGCCTGCAGGCATCTGCACGTCCCGACTACGACCTGCTGTCCGGCGCGGCGCTGGCGCTCAAGCGCGAGCAGAACCGTGTGCTGTGCGTGCATGCGATGCCCGTGATGGAGTCGCTGCACGAACAGATCGTCAATACGCAAAGCATGATCGTGCTGACCGATGCGGAAGGGTTGATCCTGCACTCGATCGGCGACGACGACTTCCTGCGGCGCGCGGAACGGGTTGCGCTGCGCCCGGGCGCGAACTGGGCGGAGAACCGGCAGGGCACCAACGCGATCGGCACCGCGCTCGCGGAGCTGTGTCCGATGGTCGTGCACGGCGACCAGCACTACCTGGCCGCGAACCATTTCCTGACCTGCTCGAGCGTGCCGATTCTCGATCCGTACGGCGACGCGATCGGCGTGCTCGACGTGACGGGCGACCACCGCAGCTATCACCAGCACACGATGGCGCTCGCGAAGATGTCGGTGCAGATGATCGAGAACCACCTGTTCACGACGACCTTCCAGGAGACGCTGCAGGTGTCGTTCCACGGCCGCCCCGAATTTCTCGGCACCTTGATGGAAGGGATCGTCGCGTTCACCGCGGACGGCCGCTTCCTGTCGGCCAACCGCAGCGCGCAGTTCCAGCTCGGGATGCCGCTCGCCGCACTGCGCGCGCATACGCTCGCGTCGCTGTTCGACGTGACGAGCGCACAGCTGATCGACCGGATGCGCGCGAGCACCGAGCCGCACGTGTCGCTGAACCTCGGCAACGGCGCGGTGGTCTGCGCGCGCGTGCAGTTCCGGCGCGCGTTGCGGGCCGAGGGCAGCCGGCCTGCGGAAGTGCACGACGGCGCCGCGCGGCCGCCTGCCGCGCAGGGCGCGGCGAGCCTGTCGCGGCTCAGCTATCTCGACACCGGCGATCCGCAGGTCGCGGCGGTGATCGCGAAGGTCCGCAAGGTGATCGGCAAGGACATTCCGGTGCTGATCACCGGCGAGACCGGGACTGGCAAGGAACTGCTCGCGCAGGCGATCCACAACGACTCGCCGCGCCGTGACGGGCCGTTCGTCGCGGTCAACTGCGCATCGATTCCGGAGACGCTGATCGAATCCGAGCTGTTCGGCTACGAGGAGGGCGCTTTTACCGGCGCACGCCGCAAGGGCGCGACCGGCAAGCTGCTGCAGGCCAACGGCGGCACGCTGTTTCTCGACGAAATCGGCGACATGCCGTATCCGCTGCAGGTGCGGCTGCTGCGCGTGTTGCAGGAGCGCATCGTCAACCCGCTCGGCTCGACGAAGGCGATCGGCGTCGACATCGCGATCATCTGCGCGACGCACCGCGACCTGCGCGACATGATTGCGCAGAACCGCTTTCGCGAGGACCTGTACTACCGGCTCAACGGCCTCGTCGTGCGCCTGCCGCCGCTGCGCGATCGCACGGACCTCGCGGTGGTCGTCCAGAAGATGCTGCAACGGGAGACGCTGTCGGGGCCCGGGCGCCGCCCGCTGAGCGTCGCGCCCGACGTGATGGCGCTGTTCGAGCGCTGCGCGTGGCCGGGCAACTTCCGGCAGCTCGCGAACCTGCTGCGGACGGCATCCGCGATGGTCGAAGACGACTGCGAGATCCGCTGCGAGCATTTGCCGGACGATTTCTTCGACGACGTGCGGCGCGACGGCGGGCCGGCGGCGCAGGGCACCTGTGCGCCGCCGCTCGCCGCGCAAGCGCCTGCATGCGTGGCCGCGGCCGCGGCCGGCGATGCGCGGTTGCAGGACGTGGCCGCGTCCGCGATTGCGGCCGCGCTCGCGCGCCACGGTGGCAACGTATCGGCCGCCGCCCGCGCGCTCGGCGTGTCGCGCAACACGATCTATCGCAAGATGCCGGCCGCCGGGCCGGATGCGCTGGAGCCGGACGAACCCTGACGGCCTGCGCGACTGTCACACGGGTGTGTCAGGTTGCAACACCCGGTGTTCAGGGATTCAACACTTGTTCAACCGGCCGCGCATGCCACGAGCCTTCGCCGGAAGGCTGTCGAAATATTTCCGTATGAAAATCGAAAGAATCCCGGTGGCGTGACCCACCGGCGGCTGCCGCATGCCCGCGCGCGCTGCTGCGCGATGCAAATCCAGCCCCGGCACGCTCCTTGCTGAATGGGTATCGGCCGCTCGATCGATGCGGTTTCATCGACTCACTTACTCAACCAGGAGACACATCATGCAATGGACCACCCCGGCTTATACCGACCTGCGTTTCGGCTTCGAAATCACGATGTACATCGCCAACCGCTGATCGACGCGCGCAGTGCCGCCCGCAGCGACGGACACGATGCGGGCGGCACCGGGAGCACATGCAGATGAAGATCAAGATACTCGGCTCGGGCGCCGGCGGCGGATTGCCGCAATGGAACTGCAACTGCGGCAACTGCCGTCGCGCGCGGGCCGGCACCGACGGCATCGTGCCGCGCACGCAATCGTCGATCGCGGTCAGCGGCAACGGCATCGACTGGGTGCTGGTGAACGCGTCGCCGGACATCCTCGCGCAGTTGCGCGCCGCCCCCGACCTGCAGCCGGCCCGCGCGATCCGCGACAGCGCGATCGTCGCCGTCGTGCTGTGCGACGCGCAGATCGATCACGTGACCGGCCTGCTGATGCTGCGCGAGCGCACGTCGCCGCTGCCGCTCTACGCGAGCGCGCCGGTGCTCGACGATCTGTCGACGGGGCTGCCGCTCGTGCCGCTGCTCGGCCACTACTGCGGCGTCGATGTGCACCCGATCGCGCCGGGCGAGCCGTTCGCGATACCGGGTGCCGCCGGCATCCGCCTGACCGCGGTGCCGGTCGACAGCAAGCCACCGCCTTATTCGCCGCGCCGGGAGGCGAGCGTGCCGGGCGACAACATCGCACTCCTGATCGAGGACACGGCGACCGGCCGGCAGGCGTTCTACGCACCGGGGCTCGCCGACGTCGACGACAGCGTGCGCGCCGCGATGCGCGACGCCGATCTCGTGCTGGTGGACGGCACGTTCTGGACCGGCACGGAGATGATCGACCTCGGCCTGTCGTCGAAGCACGCGGCCGACATGGGCCATCTCGCGCAGTGCGGCGACGCGGCGCGGCCGGGGATGATCGACCGGCTGCGGCAGTTGCCGGCGCGCACACACAAGGTCCTCACGCACATCAACAACACGAATCCGATTCTCGATCCGGGTTCCGCGCAGCGTGCGCAGTTGCGCGAACACGGCATCGAGGTCGCCCACGACGGCATGCAATTCGAGGTCTGACAATGAACGCACCGATTCCCGCCGCGGCACTGCACGCGACGCCCTGGAGCGCGCAGGAGTTCGAGGCGCGCCTGCGCGCGCTCGAATCGCGCTACCACATCCACCATCCGTTCAACCGGCGCCTGAATAGCGGCGCATGCTCGCCGGCGCAGATCCGCGGCTGGGTCGCGAACCGTTTCTACTACCAGGTCAGCATTCCGCTGAAGGACGCGGCGATCCTGTCCAATTGCCCGGACCGCGATACGCGCAGGTTGTGGGTCGAGCGGATTCTCGACCACGACGGTCACGGCGGCCAGGAAGGCGGGATCGAGGCATGGGCGCGGCTCGGCGAAGCGGTCGGCATCGAGCGCGCGGAACTGTGGTCGCTCGCGCACGTGCTGCCCGGCGTGCGGTTCGCGGTCGACGCGTACGTCAATTTCGCGCGGCGCGCGCCGTGGCAGGAAGCCGTGTGCTCGTCGCTGACCGAGATGTTCGCGCCGCAGATCCACCTCGACCGGCTCGCGGGCTGGCCGTCCCACTATCCTTGGATCGAGGCGGACGGGCTGCAGTATTTCCGCAGCCGCGTGCCGCTCGCGCAGCGCGACGTCGAGCACGGGCTCGCGGTGACGTTGAGCCATTTCACGACACCGGACGCGCAACGGCGCGCGCTCGACATCCTGTCGTTCAAGCTGGATGTGCTGTGGTCGATTCTCGATGCGATTGAAAAGGCGTACCCCGCATGAACTCCAACGACGCCGTCAGCGGCGTGCCGCTGCGCCCCTCGCTGAGGGGCATGTACCGCCTGCAGTGGGAGGCGGCCCAGGATGCGTACGTGCTCCTGTATCCGGAAGGCATGGTCCGGCTCAACCCGAGCGCGGGCGAGATTCTCGCACGCTGCGACGGCACGCGCGAGCTCGACGACATCATCGACGAACTCGAGCGGCTGTTCAGCACGTCGGACCTCGCGTCGGACGTCTACCGCTTCCTCGATCATGCGCGACTGCGCGGCTGGCTCGACTGACATGGACATGACACCTCCTCCGAACCGGCCGTCCGCGCCGCTGTGGCTGCTCGCCGAGCTCACGTACCGGTGCCCGCTGCACTGCGCGTTCTGCTACAACCCGGTCGACTTCGCAACGCACGGCGCCGAGCTCGATACCGACGCGTGGCGCACGGTGATCAGCGATGCACGCGCGCTCGGCGCCGCGCAGATCGGCTTTTCCGGCGGCGAGCCGCTGCAGCGCGACGACCTGGAGGTGCTGGTCCGGCATGCGCGGTCGCTGGGTTTCTATACCAACCTGATCACGTCGGGCGTGGGGCTGAATGCCGCGCGCATCGACCGGCTCAAGGCGGCCGGGCTCGATCATATCCAGCTGTCGCTGCAGGATTCGACGCGCGAGCTGAACGATTTCCTGACCAGCACGCGCACCTTCGACCTCAAGCGCGGCGTCGGGCGGCTGATCAAGTCGCACGGCTATCCGATGGTGCTGAACTGTGTGCTGCACCGGTACAACCTGCCGCACGTCGGCCAGATCATCGAGATGGCGCTCGACCTCGGCGCGGATTTCCTCGAGCTCGCGAATACGCAGTACTACGGCTGGGCGATGCTGAATCGCGACCAGTTGATGCCGACCGCCGAACAACTGCGCGAAGCCGAGGAAACGGTCAACCGCTACCGGAAGCTCGTCGGCGAACGGTGCAAGATCCTGTTCGTCGTGCCCGACTACTTCGAGCAGCGGCCGAAGGCCTGCATGAACGGCTGGGGCTCGGTATTCCTCGGCGTCGCACCGGACGGCACCGCGCTGCCGTGCCATGCCGCGCGCTCGCTGCCCGGCCTCGCGCTGCCGAACGTGCGCGACCGGTCGCTGAAGGAGATCTGGTACGACAGCGATGCATTCAACGCGTTTCGCGGCGACGGCTGGATGCGCGACCCGTGCCGCACCTGCGACGAGCGCCACGCGGATCATGGCGGGTGCCGCTGCCAGGCGTACATGCTGGCCGGTGATCCCGCGGAAGCCGATCCGGTCTGTGCGAAGTCCGCGCATCACGGCCGGGTCGAGCAGGCCGTGCAATTCGCGCGACGGGCAGGGCGCCAGGACGAGCGTCCGCTGATCTTTCGCAGTGCTGCCAATTCGATCGGCCGTTGAGCGGTGCAGTCCGCCGTATTGATGCCGGTCATTCAAACGCACGTTTGATGCGTGCGCGGCGCATTCGTGTGCCGTGCCGCGCGTGCCCGCCCGAGACAGATTTCCCCCATTCGACCGACGCACGACGGTCATGAAAACGATTCGACCGGGATGCGATTCGGTTCGAGCACACGTCGGACGAGAACGAGATCGCATGCGAAGAATGCATGCCGACAATTCCTCTGAATGATAGAGGATTCACGTGGCATATGAGTCTCGAGTAATCCCGGGTAATGCTGCGTGATCCAATGTAATCGTTCACCGGTAAATCCGTTTCAATGATAACGTTTGCGCGGCGCTATTCCGGCGGATTCGACGATGACATCGATATTTCATTGTCGATGCGAGACGACACATTGTCTGAATTTCCATTCGCGTTCGATGAAAATTGCCGTATCGGACGGTTGTGCGAAATCGAAGCGTGTACGATGCAAACGCGGCATCACCGATTCGCATACCGCGATTCCTCGACCGAACTCGCTCAATTCGGTTGACTGCCGCCCGCACGACGTTTAAAGCCGGTGCGTTCGGCTCCGGCGTAAACATTCCGCGGAAATACTCGTTTCATCGGAGTGGTGGCCCGGATTCGGGCCTGGCGGCTCGCCAGCGCGGGTTGCCGCGTGCTCCGCTGACCGGCCTGCTTAACCCGAACCTGCGCGGTATCCGACCATGCACGATTGAAACGAACCCCGACAGTGGCCGCGCATTGACGTCGCGATACTGTCCCTTCGTCCGTTCCGGCAGTGCCAGCCGGAATGGATGACGCATTCCACTGATTTCGGCCTTCTCCGTATTCATCTGGAGATAGGCTGGCCCCCAATATCCCGAATCAAATTGCGGATCGTTGATGCATGTCAATTGTTCGCGAATTTTCATGAATGTATTTACGTCAGACGTGACGAATCTCAACAAATAGTGCCATACCACCGGCTTGATTGATTCCGACAACAACACGGCGAAAACAGACATTGGGAAATCGGCGGGCAAGGGTCGCCCCTATGATGCGGCGCAGAAAACAACGAATGTAAGAAATTGTTAAAGGGCCGAAATGATGCAAACAGTGTCGAATCATTCATCGACGGGGTTAAGCGTGAATCGTGGTAGAAGCGCCGGCAACGGGCATCAACGAGCAAGCGTAATCGTACTGTTGCTCGAAGGTTTCTCCATCATGCAGATGGGCAAGCTGGCGGCCGTTTTCGAACTCGCGAATCAACTCGGACGCGCCGACGGCGCATTCACCGACCGTTACGAGTTGCGGTTGTATTCCGTGCATGGCGGCCCGGTTCGCTCGTCGTCGGGCGTCGGCATCTGGACGGAAGCGGCCCGCACGCTCGAAGCAAGCACGGTGCACGCGATGTTCGTGTTGAGCGGTCAAGGCGGGATCGACACGCTCGACGAGCAGTTGATCGCGTGGCTCAGGCATGCGCACCAGCGCGCGCGCGTCGTTCGAGGCAGCCATGGCGGCCGCAAGTTGCTCGCGCAGATTCATCTTGCGCAGAAAGAGGTCGAGAAGGCCGCGCCGGCCGCGGACGGCGGCGGCGCCGCCGCGTTCGCGGGACGCGATGACGCCGAACCGGCCGGCGACGAAGACGACGGGCCGTTCTCCGACGCGTTGTCGATCGTCCGGGTGGACATGGGCTACGAAATCGCGCAGGAAATCGTGATGTGCATGGTGTCCGGCGCGAACCGCAAGCTGACCGACGTGCTGTTCGGCGCACGGGTCGCGCGCGCGAGCACGTTGATCAGGATGGCTGCGCATCACCTGCGCGTCAACAGCGAGAACCGGATTTCCATCGCCGACGCGGCGCAGGCCGCCGCGATGAGCGAGCGCAATTTCCTGCGGCGCTTCAAGAACGAAATCGGCGTCACGCCCACCGAGTTCGTGCTGAGAATTCGCCTCGAAAAGGCGTGCCGCATGCTGATCGAAACCGATCTTCCGGCGGACAAGGTCGCGCGACGCACGGGCCTCGGCAGCGGGGACCGGATGGCGAAACTCTTTCGCCAGCACTTGCAGACTTCGCCGACCGAATATCGGGCGGCCGCACGAAAAGGCGGCGACGCGTCGACGGACATGCTGTACGCATCGGACCTCGGCGACTGGATGAGCGACGCACCATTCTAGACGGGCGATTGCAATTCGCCGTGCGCCGCCATTCGGCGAAATGGTATTGCGCGGATTCAATTCGATATCCGGATATTAATGTTCCGTCCGAATGACGGTGCCGTTATTCGGGCGTGAAAAATGCCGGATATAAACCGGTCTCCATGCGACGAAGGCGGATTCGGCCACAATCGTGGCGCGGTCCGACACGAGGCGCTCAAAACCCATTTCCACTGATTAAGTTATCGACTGGCCTTTCGAGGAGGCGGCACCCCGGCACTCCTCGGAATTTTGCCTGCCGTGTCGCCGTGAGCGCACTGTGCAGGCCTTTTTATTCGTCGAGCGAGCATCCGGCCGGCCGATCCGGCCGATGCTCGCTTGCAGGTTTGGGGTAGCGCCAGGCGATGCATGCGCTGCCCGATGCGCCGGCAATGGCGAGCGCGATGAATTGCAAATCGACATGAATCGACGTGCCTCCCGAGCGATTGAAATTCGAGCATGAATCGCTACGTGCGCACGTTATTCGTGCATCGCATATGGATCGCTTGATTCGTGAAATCGATCGAATAATTCGCGTGCGAAATCGGCCTTGATTTGTTCCGCCATCAACAAGGCGAATTCGGACGCGGGCGATAAAAGCACGAGTCGCGACGAATATGATGCACTGCGGAAACGTTGAAACGACGGTTTCGCAACGAGCGCGCCGCGTGGAATGCGCATCGCATCCGGCCGGGATCGTGATGCTTCGGAGCCGCGGCAGGCCGCCGCGGCGAAATCGAGTGGACGACCGGGCGACATGCGTGGCAGACGTGACATGCCGCTGCACCGCGAACGGACGTTGGATGATGAATTAGGAGTTCATATCAATGAATTCGTTGATCAATCGAGCGACCGATATCGGACTGATCGTGCTGGGCGCGTTCATTCCCGCGTTGATCGGTGCCACCGGCGGTGCGCGCGGAACCCTGTTCGACGGTGCGCTCGTCGCCTTTGCCGCCGCGCTGGCGCTGTCGGTATTTCCCGCGTGCGGCATCTACGAGGCCGCGCGCACGCGCTCGGCGCTGCACGTGCTCGGCCGAACGGTGCTGGCCTGGATCGTCGTGCAGGGCATGAGCACCGCGCTGCTGTACGTGCTGCATCGTGCGCACGTGCTGTCGAGCGAGTGGTTCGTGTACTGGACGCTCGCGAGCGGGATCGGCCTGATCGCGTTCCGCGCGCTGACGCTCGCGATCTTCGGGATGATCGAGCGCGCGGGCGACCAGGTACGTGCGGCAGCCATCGCGCACGCGGACTTGCGCGGGCAGCGCGAGATCGGCCACCGGACGGTCGGACGCATCAAGCGGATGGTCAAGCGCAGCTTCGACCTGGTAGGCGCATCGTTGCTGCTGGTCATGCTGGCGCCGGTATTGCTGGGCATCGCATGGACTGTGCGGCGCGACGGCGGCCCGGCGATCTTCGGGCACGAGCGGGTCGGCCGCAACGGCCGGCGGTTCAAGTGCCTGAAATTCCGCTCGATGGTGACGAATGCCGATGCGGTGCTCAAGGCGCTGCTGGAGCGCGACGCCGACGCCCGCGCGGAATGGGATCGCGAATTCAAGCTGAAGAACGATGTCCGCATCACGCCGATCGGCCGCTTGCTCCGCAAGACGAGCCTCGACGAACTGCCGCAACTGCTGAACGTGCTGAAGGGCGACATGAGCCTGGTCGGGCCGCGCCCGATCGTCGAGGCCGAACTCGAGCGCTACGGCGTCGACGTGCGCTACTACCTGATGGCGAAACCCGGCATGACGGGCCTGTGGCAGGTCAGCGGCCGCAACGACACCGACTATTCGACGCGCGTATCGCTCGACGTGTCCTATGTGCGCGAATGGTCGCTGCGCCGCGACATCGGCATCTTGTTCCGGACGATCAACGTGGTGGTGCGCGGCTCGGGTGCGTATTAGCGGCTGCCGCGCGCCCGTGCGCCGCGAAGGATGCGCGGCGGCGGCGCGTGACGACGGCAGGCACGGCGGTATTCAGCAGCAGGCAGTGGCAGCAGGCATGTCCGGTCTCGACAGGGGTGCTGTACTCGCGGTCGACACGACGCGGGGCGACCGGCGCAATTTCAAATTAAAAAAGTGCGAGGTAGTAATGCAGAGGTTGCGTCAAATGGAGTCGGCGCGCGCGTGCGCGCCGCGCCGACCGTCGCGTGTCGGTCCGCTCGTGATGATCCTGCCGCTGTGTGCCTTGCTGGGCGCGTGCGGCATCGCGCCGGGCATGCGCATGCAGCAGCCGGCGTCGATTCCGCTACAAAGCGGTGCCACGCCGGCCGACAGCGCCGCGCTGCCGGTTCCGGTCACGAACATCGACCTGACGCTGATCCGGCGCATGCGCGATACCGAACGCAGTACGCGCGGCGAAGTCCGCGATATCGGCGTCGGCGCGCCGCCGGACGCGTACACCATCGGCCGCGGCGACGTGCTGCAGATCACCGTATGGGACCACCCCGAACTCGCGGCGGCGCTTGGCGCGCCGGCGCAGGCCGCGCCGCGCGCGGCGGATGCGCCGCCCGGTTTCGTCGTCGACCAGGACGGCACGCTGCAGTTTCCGTTTGCAGGCCGGCTGGCGGTCGCCGGACTGACGGCCGAGCAGGTGCAGACGCAGCTCACGCGCCGCCTCGACAAGACGTTCAGGAATCCGCAGGTCACCGTGCGCATCGCGTCGTTCCGCGCGAAGCAGGTGTACATCGAGGGCGAGGTGCATACGCCGGGCTCGCAGTCGGTGAACGACATCCCGATGACGCTGTATGACGCGATCGGCCGGGCCGGCGGCTTTTCGGCGGCGGCGGACCAGAGCCGCATCGTGCTGGTGCGCGACGGCGTCGAGCGACGGATCGACCTGACCGAGATGGCCGAGCAGGGGCGCAATCCGTCGAAGATCGTGCTGCGCAACGGCGACCTCGTGCGCGTGCTGCCGCGCGACGAGAGCGGCGTGTTCGTGATGGGCGAGGTCAACAAGCCCGTGACGGCGTTGCCGATGCGCAATGGCCGGTTGACGCTGAGCGAGGCGATCGCGCAGGCCGGCAGCCTGAACGCGAACACGGCCGATGCCGCGCAGCTCTATGTGGTGCGCGGGATGCAGGACGAGCAGCCGCAGGTGTATCACCTCGATGCGCGCTCGCCGGTCGCGATGGTGCTGGCGAATCAGTTCCAGCTGAAGCCGAAGGACGTCGTGTACGTCGACGGCAACGGGCTCGTCCGCTTCAGCCGCGTGCTCAGCCTGTTGCTGCCGGCCATCAACGCCGGCCTGACCGCGGCGATCGCGACCAAATGATGGAATCGATCCTGATCGTCTGCGAGGGCAACATCTGCCGCAGCCCGATGGCCGAAGCGATGCTGCGTCAGGCCATGCCCGGGCGGCGCGTCGCGTCCGCCGGCCTGAACGCGCTGGTCGGCATGCCGGCCGCGCCGTATGCGCAGGACGTGATGCGCATGCGCGGGTTCGACGTGTCGACGCATCGCGCGCAGCAGATCGCCCGCTCGCTGTGTACCGACGCCGACCTGATCCTCGTGATGGACCGTCGGCAGCGCACGTCGCTCGAGAACCAGTTCCCGTTCGTGCGGGGACGCGTGTTCCGTCTCGGCGAGTACACGGATTTCGACGTGCACGACCCTTACCGCCAGCCCAGATTCGTGTTCGAACGCTGCGCGCGCCTGATCGAACTCGGTGTGACCGAGTGGTCGAAGCGCCTGCGCATCGTTTGAAGCGGCCGTTGGTCGATGCCCCACTGGAACCCAATACGCCTCATATCGTTGCCATGACCCAACCCTCCGCCCCGCAGCAGCACACCGCCGAAGACGGCAGCGAGACCGATTTCGTCGCGGTGCTCGACATCCTGCTGGAAAGCCGCTGGCTGATCGCGACCATCACGTGCGTGCTGCTGGCCGCCGGCCTTGCGTACGCGATTCTCGGCAAGCCGGTGTTCGAAGCCAACATCATGGTCCAGGTCGAGGACAGCCCTGACACGTCGGCCGCCAAGTCGTTGCTGGGCGATGTGTCGGCGCTGTTCGACGTCAAGTCGTCGGCGGCCGCCGAACAGCAGATCCTCGCGTCGCGACTGGTCGTCGAGCGCGCGGTCGACAAGCTCAACCTGTTCATCGACGCATCGCCGAAGCGCTTTCCGATGATCGGCGACTGGATCGCGCGCCACCGCGACGGCCTGTCCGATCCCGGCCTGGCCGGCTTCGGCGGCTACGCGTGGGGCCGCGAGCGCATCGACGTGCCGCGGTTCGACGTACCGCGCAAGAACGAAGGCGACGCGTTCACGCTGACGAGCCTCGGCGGCAAGCGCTATCGGCTCGAAGGCGGCGATCTCGACGCCGCGGTCGACGGCACCGTCGGCGAGCTCGAAACGTTCCGCTCGCCGCGCGGCCCGATCACGCTGCAGGTCGCGTCGATCGCCGCGAAGCCCGGCACCGCGTTCGTGCTGGTCCGAAACTCGCGGCTGAAGACGATCGAGGACATCCGCGACCGCCTCAACGTGCAGGAGCGCGTGAAGCAATCGGACGTCGTCGTCGCCAGCCTGCAGGATACCGATCCGAAATGGGTCAGCGACACGATGAACGAGATCGGCCGCCAGTACGTGCGGCAGAACATCGAGCGGAAATCGGCGGAGGCCGCGCAGTCGCTCGAATTCCTGACCGCGCAACTGCCGCAGCTCAAGCAGCAGCTGACCGATTCCGAAGCGCGCCTGACGAAGCTGCGCAACGAGCACGGCACGGTTGACCTCACCGAGGAAGCGAAGCTCGCGCTGGCCCAGACCGCCGACGCGAAGACGCGCCTGCTCGAGCTGCAGCAGAAGCGGCAGGAGCTGATGTCCCGCTTCACCGAACGGCACCCGAGCGTGGCCGTGATCGACGAGCAGATCGCCGCGCTGAACGGCTATCGGAACACCGCCGAGCTGCAGATCCGCCGCCTGCCGGACCTGCAGCAGGAAGCCGTGCGGCTGATGCTCGACGTGAAGGTCAACACCGACCTCTACACGGCACTGCTGAACAACATGCAGCAGCTGCAGCTCGTGCAGGCCGGCAAGGTCGGCAACGTGCGTCTCGTCGATACGGCGGCGGTGCCGGAAGTGGCGGTGCGCCCGAAGAAGGTGCTCGTCGCGCTGGCGTCGCTGCTGCTCGGGCTGCTCGCCGGCTGCGGCACCGCGATCGTCCGCTCGATGCTGTTCCACGGGATTTCCGATCACAACGAGATCGAGCGCCGTCTCGGCCTCGCGGTGTACGCGACGGTCCCGATCAGCGAGCATCAGCACGAACTGGCCGAGGAGGCCGCGCGCAAGAGCGGCCACAAGTCGATCCTGTCGATCGACTTCCCGAACGAGCCGGCCGTCGAGTGCCTGCGCAGCCTGCGCACCGCGCTGCAGTTCGCGATGCTCGAGGCGAAGAACAACATCGTGCTGATCGCCGGTCCGGCGCCGGGTGTCGGCAAGACCTTCCTCTCGTCGAACCTCGCGGTCGTGATGGCGAGCGCCGGCAAGCGCGTGCTGCTGATCGACGGCGACATTCGCAAGGGCCGGCTGCACGACTATCTCGGCTTCCCGCGCGGCCACGGCTTCACCGAGCTGATCGCCGGCAGCGCGCGGTTGGAGGACGTGATTCACCGCGAGGTGGTCGACGGCCTCGACTTCATCT
The DNA here is from genome assembly GCF_003853425.1 of Burkholderia sp. Bp9140. Lineage (NCBI taxonomy): Bacteria > Pseudomonadati > Pseudomonadota > Betaproteobacteria > Burkholderiales > Burkholderiaceae > Burkholderia > Burkholderia sp. Bp9140. The sequence goes on along the minus strand of NZ_QTPQ01000052.1, from coordinate 30,771 downwards.
CGACCGGCACGATGCCGAAGAACCCCGCGGAACTGCTGCTGAACCGCAATCTCGCGGCGCTGGTCGGCGAGCTGTCGTCGCGTTACGACATCGTCGTGATCGACTCGGCGCCGGTGCTCGCGGTGCCGGATACCGGCATTCTCGGCGCGGTCGCCGGCACCGCGCTGCTCGTCACGATGGCGGGCAAGACGAAGCTCGGCGAGATCAGCGAATCCGCGAAGCGCTTCGCGCAGAACGGCGTCCGCCTGAACGGCGTCATCTTCAACGGTGTCAATCCGCGGCTTGGACAGTACGGGTACGGGTCGAAGTACGGCGGTTACCGCTACGTCGCCTACGAATACGGGGCGCAAGATGCGTGATGCGCGCAGCGCCGCCGGCGGCGGCCCGGCCCGTGCATCCGGCCGCACGCGGCGCACGGAGGCGAGATGATCAATCCGCGGGATTCGATCGTGTCGCTGGCCGGCGTCGTGGTCGGGCAGATCGCGCTGTTCGTCTGCATCTTCGTGATCGGACGACGCTTCGGGCCGGCGTCGCTCGGCCACTTCAACTACCTGCTCGCGCTGGCGACCTTCGCCGGCACGCTGCTCGCGTTTCGCTACGAACTCGCGTGCGTCGACGACGCGCCGGGCGAGTCGTTCAACGCGTTCGTCAACGTGACTGCGCTGAGCCTGGCCGTCGTCGCGGTGTTCGGAATCCTGATCGCCGTCGCCGGACGAGCGGATCTCCATCTTGTCGCCGTCTATGCGCTGGCGTCGTTCGTGCAACTGGCCGCCGGATCGTATCTGAACAGCCTCAGGCGCTACGGATGGATCGCGCTGTCGCGCGTGGCGGTCAACGGCGCGTTCCTCGCCGGCCTCATGCTGTCGCTCGCGTGCCCCGCGTGCGGGCAGGTCGACGTGTTTGCGCTGTACGCCTGGGTAACCGCGGCGGTCTCGATCGTGATGGCCGCTGCGATCCTGTTCTCCGGCTATCGGGCCGGGTATTCGTTCCGCCTGTCACGCGGGTTCTTCGTCAGGAATCGCCGCTTTGCGCTGTATATCCTGCCGTCGACGCTGTGCGCGTCGGTGTTGACCTACGCGCTGTCGATCGCGATTCCGCACTGGTTCGACGCGCAGAGCGCCGGCTACTTCGCGGCGGCTTACCGGCTCGGGTTCTTTCCGGTGTCGCTGATCGCGCAGAGCGTCGGCGGGGTGTTCCGCCGCGACGCGATCGGCGCGATGGCGCGACCGGACGCGGGCACGACCGTGCCGCGCGTGTACCGGACCTATGCGCGCGCGCTCGCGGGCCTCGCGGCCGTGTACATGGCCGGCGGGCTGCTGCTGTTCGCGCCGCTCGTCAACCTGTTCTTCGGCGAAAGCTGGCGCGGCTCGGTCGGGTTCTATCACAGCCTGATGCCGCTGTTCGCGCTCCAGCTGATCTACGTGCCGCTGTCGCAGATCTTCCTGGCGACGCGCGCGCAGCGCATCGATTTCCTGTTTCAGCTGACCTGCGGCGTGTGTCTTGCGGGCGCGCTGGGCATCGCGCGGCTGATGAACCTGTCGGCCCCCACGAGCGTGCAGGTTTTTTCCCTGACCGGCGCGGCGCTGATGGCGGCCGGCATCGCGCTGACGTACCGGGTCCTCGACACGAACCTGTCCCGATCCCGGGCGCTGGCGTGAGATCGCCGATACGACGAACGAGCACACCATGATCCTGATAGTCATCGATTCCCTCGAGCGCTACTACTTCGCCACCCGCCTCGTGAACGCGGTGCGGCACGAGTACGAGTTCGCGTTCCTGACGAGCGAACCGGTCGCGCATCTCCGCCTGTTGCTGGGCGGCTTCCGGTCGGTGTACCTGAACCGGCTGATGCCGATCGACGTGCCCGACGGCCAGCCCACCGACCGCACGCCGTACCAGCTGTCGATCGAGGTGCTCAACGGGCAGATGACCGAGGCCCGTGCGCAGCGCGAGTCGGCGGCGATCTTTCATATCGCGTCGGAAGTCCTGCGCGGCCTGCGGGTCGAGCAGTGCGTGATGTGGAACGGGCAGCAGCTGGTGTGCCGCGCGGTGCGGCAGGCCTGCGCGGTGCACGGCGTCGCGACCCGCTTCATCGAGATCTCGAACCTGCCGGGCAAGCTGTTCGTCGATTCGCTGGGCGTCAATGCGCTGTCGACGATCAGCCGCGATCCCGAGGTCATCGATCGCCTGCCGCTGCCCGACGAGGACACGCATGCGCGCTGGCTGTCGGCCTACGAACGCTACAAGCGGATGCCGCTGCCGCAGGCCCGGACGTCGTTCGCGCGCAAGGCGATGTCGGCGACCAACTACCTGCTGAAGGCGGCCAGCCGTGGCGTCGGCCGCCGGCGCCTGGCGAGCGTGCGCGCGCGCAACGGGATGCCGGCGCCGCGACAGGCCAGCTACCTGCCGGCCGACACGCTGGCGACCTGCCGCTATGTGTTCCTGCCGCTGCAGGTGTCGGGCGACACGCAGATCAAGTTGCATTCCGACGTCGGCAATCTCGACGCGATCCGCCACGCGTTCGAGTTCGCCGCGAACGAGAGCGCCGACCTGTTCGTGAAGCTGCATCCCGCCGAGACCGATGCGGCCGAGATCGCCGCGATCGTGCGCCTGCAGGAGACCTATCACTTCGAGATCGTCACGTCGCCGACCACCGACCTGCTCCGGCATGCGTATGCGGTCGTCACGATCAATTCGACGGTCGGGCTCGAGGCGATGCTGTACGGCAAGCGCGTGGTGTCGCTCGGCCGCTGCTTCTACAAGGAATTCGACCGTGAGCGGCTGCTGAAGTACATCCATTCGTTCCTGGTCGACGGCATCGACTATTTCGGCGCCGCGCGCATTCCTGCCGATGCGGCCCGGCGCGTGTTCGCGAGGCGGCACTGACATGGCCGTCACGTTGCGACAGACCGCCGAGGCGATCGCCGAAGACTGCCGCCGCAATGCGTTCTTGAAGACGCGCAGCGTGGTGATCTTCTACCGCGTCGTGCATTACCTCGCGTGCCGGAGCTGGTTCACGCTGCTGGCCGGCGCGCCGCTCATCGTGCTCTACATCGTGCTGTGCGACTGGCTGATGGGCATCGAGATTCCGGTGAAGACGAAGATCGGCAAGGGGCTCGCGATCTATCACGGCACCGGCCTCGTGATCAACGGCTACGCGGTGATCGGCGATTACTGCACGCTGCGGCACGGCGTGACCATCGGCAACACCATCCAGAAGGACGGCACGATCGGCGGCGTACCGACGATCGGCGACCACGTCGAATTCGGCGTGCACAGCGTCGTGCTCGGCGCGGTTCGCGTCGGCGACCGCGCGCGGATCGGCGCCGGGGCCGTGGTGCTGCGCGACGTGCCCGACGGCCGCGTGGCCGTCGGCGTCCCGGCGCGCATTCTCGACAACGGGCAGGTACCGAAATGAAAGTGTTCATTCTGCATCCCGGCAAGGCGAACTATCCGGAGATCGCCGCCTACGGCCGTCGGCTGAGGACGCACGGGTTCGAGGTGTTCGACGGCGATCTCGATGCGTACATGCGCTTTCCCGATCGGGACGCCTGCATCCTGTGGTGCATCATGGGTTTCTATCGCGCGCTGCCGCCGGCGCGGTTCGTGATTCACGACTATCGGTCGCTGTCGGTCGGGCGGCTCGCGGCCGTCAAGGACCGTGTGAAGCGCGTGCTGAACGTCCGGCCCGACTTGCGGATCTTCCAGAACGAGCGGATGCGCGACGCGATGGCGTTCCGCGACGGCGTGCGCGCGTTGCTGCTGCCGATGGGCGTGCCGGACTGGATCTTCAATCCGGGCGACGGCGAAGCGACCGACAAGGGCAACGACGATGCCGCGCAAACACCGTCCGGGCGGTTCTGCTATATCGGCGAGATGAGCCGCGAGCGCGGCTTTCACAAGGTCTTGGCCGCCTACCGCGACGCGCGGCGCGACGAATCGGACACGCTCGTGCTGGTCGGTAATCCGGAGCCCGAAATCCGCGCGGCGTTCGTCGACACGCCGGGCATCCGCTTCGTCGGCCGCGTGCCGCAGCCCGACGCGCTGCGCATCGTCCGCGACAGCGAATACGCGGTGTGCTTCTTTCCGTATCACAGGCCGCATTGCTTCCAGACACCGACGAAGCTGCTCGAATACGCGTCGCTCGGCAAGAAGATCGTGTGCAACGACGCGCCGTCGAACGTGCGCACCGCGCACGAGCTCGGCATCCAGTGCCACGTCACCGGCGCGACGATCTTTGACGAACTGTTTCCGCTGTCGCGGATCCGCGCGACGCGCCCCGACCCGGCGGCGATGAAGTCGCTCGAATGGGGGCGCGTGATCGAGCGGTCGGGCGTGCTCGCGTATATCGATGCGGTCGCGGGGCGCGGGCCGGAAATTTGAGGACGGGACATGAAAGCGTTTTCTCTCTTTGCGGTTCGCGGTCAGGAGCACTTGATCCTGACCGCCGCCATGGCGCTCGGTGGAGTCTTCGCGCTGCTGTTTCCGTTCGGCGCCTTCTATTTCTATTTGCTGTTTCTTGCGCTCGCGGGTGCTGAACGAAAGCCGGACCGATTTCTTGTGCTCGTTGCGTGCGTCAGCGCCGTCGTCGTGCTGGGTCCGATGATCGCGCTCAAGTTGCCGATCCAGGACGGCGGCAACGACAAACTCCAGTATCTGGACTTCATGTACAAGATGCAGTCGCTCGGAATCTGGCAGTACATGATCCGGCAACCGGAGATCGTGTCGTTCTCCGTCCTGCATGGCGCCGCGAGCCTGGTCGGCATAACCGATACCGCGTTCCTGCTGATCTTCGTCGTGTTTTTCTCGCTGCTGCTCGTCGTGATCTGGCGGGAGCAGTACCAGGCGATTCCGCTGTTTCTCGTCCTGTTGCTGTCTTCGTCGTCGTTCTTCGGCACGTATGGAAACGTGATGCGGCAATCCATGGCATTTCCGTTGCTGTTCATGGCGGTATTTTCGCCAAGCAAGCGCAAGGCCGGACTGGCCGTCGTGTTGGCCGGGTTGACGCATATACCGTCGCTGATCGTAAGCGCTCCATTCCTGCTCTATCGGGTGTTCGGGCGGATCGTGATCTGGTGTTCGCTTGCGTTGACCGCAATCACTGTACTGGCGTCGAAGTTGGCGCCAGGCTTGTTTGCCACGTTCGGTAGCGACGATTCGTATCTGACGAGCAAGATCAATCTCTACACGACGTGGGATGCATACAGTGTCGCCGGTGTCGCTGCCGTGGCGTTGGTGATATTTGCCCTCAGCAACGCACTGTGGCGCAGGCGGGAGAAGTGGCTGAAGATTGATTCGGGGAACGCGTATCGTGGCATGCGACATTGCCTGATTGCGCTGAATTTTTCCGCCTTGGCGCTTGTGGCGACCTACGATCTCGCGAAGGTGTTCGAGCGCATCTACATCTATTTCTTCGTGATCGCACTGATGTACCTTTCGCTGTGCATGGCGCATGTGCGACGCGGTCCGATCAAGGCGCTCATCGTGCTCTTTCTCATGGCCTACGGAATCTACGGATTCGCGAAGAACCTGTCGATCCAGACGCTGCTGTATACGGGCGACCCGATTGCATTTCTCACTGCGAGTCTGTTCGAAATGTACAGCCGTTTCATGTAATGGATGCCCATGAAGATCGTCCACATAGTCGAATCCAGCGCCACGGGCACGTTGTCGATGGTGTGCCTGATCGCGAATCGCCTGGCTCGCGAAGGCCACGATGTCCATGTCATTTACTCGGTGCGGCCCGATACGCCGCCCGGTCTTGCCGCGATGTTCGACGCGCGGGTATCGCTGCGCCACGTCCAGATGAAGGGCGCGGGCCTGTTGCGGACAGTGGGCCGGCTGCGCGCGACGCTCAACGAGATCGGTCCGGATGTCGTGCACCTGCATTCGTCGTTCGCAGGCTTTCTCGGGCGGCTGTCGACGTTGTTCGCGCTGCCGAAAGCGGCGTTCTTCTACAGCCCGCACTGCATTTCCTTCATGCGTCGCGATATCTCGCGCCTGAAGCGCCTGGCGTTCGTCGGTCTCGAATGGGTCGCGTGCGTCCGGAGATGCCTTTACGTCGCGTGCTCGGAAAGCGAGGGCCGCGCGATCCGCGCGTGGCTTCGCCAGCCGGTGGTGGTCGTCGAGAACGCCGTGAGCGACGCCCCGTCGTCCGAGCGTTCGGGCGACGCCGAGCGACCGGCGGAAGGCCCGCCGTGCATCGTGACCGTCGGCGGCATCCGCGCGCAAAAGAATCCCGAGCTGTTCGCGCAGATCGCGCACGGCATGCGTGCGCGCGGCGCGCGCTTCGTGTGGATCGGCGACGGCGAGGCTGCGGAAAAGGCGCGGCTGGCCGCGGCCGGCGTCGAGGTCACCGGGTGGCTGCCGCACGACGAGGTCGCGCGGCAGCTCGAACGTGCGGACGTGTATCTGTCGACGTCGTCGTGGGAAGGCATGCCGGTGTCGGTCATCGAGGCGATGCTGGCCGGCCGGCCCGTCATCGTGTCCGACTGCGCCGGCAACGTGGACGTCGTGCGCCATCTGCAGACCGGCGTGATCTACGCGAGCGCGGCCGACGCGGTCGCATGGCTGGCGCGTCTCACTGGCGATGACGCGCTGCGCCAGGAACTGGCCCGGCGGGCGAGCCGCGAGGCGCGGCAGCGCTTCGGCGAGGAGCGCTTGTTCGGGGAGCTCGCGCCGCTCTATGCTGCATGGGTGGCCCGCTGACGACAGCATCCGGCTGCGATCGACCGGCGCGATCGCGCGGCATCCGCTGCGGCGCAACGCGTACACCGCTGCCTCAATTTCGTGGAGAACTGTATGAATGTAACCATTACCCCGGACGTCACCGTCGGCAACAACCTGCCGTTCGTCCTGTTCGGCGGCCTCAACGTGCTCGAAAGCCTCGACTTCACGCTTGACGTCTGCAACGCGTTCGTCGAGGTCACGCGCAGTCTCGGCATTCCGCTGGTGTTCAAGGCGTCCTTCGACAAGGCCAACCGCTCGTCGATCCACTCGTATCGCGGCGTGGGATTCGACAAAGGGCTCAGGATCTTCGACGAGGTGAAACGCCGGTTCGGCGTGCCCGTGATCACCGACGTGCACGAAGTATGGCAGGCCGAGCCGGTCTCGCAGGTCGTCGACGTGCTGCAGGTGCCGGCGTTCCTCGCGCGCCAGACGGACCTCGTGGTCGCGATCGCGCAGACCGGCAACGCGGTCAACATCAAGAAGCCGCAGTTCATGAGCCCGACGCAGATCGAGCACGTCGTGTCGAAGTGCCGCGAGGCCGGCAACGACAAGGTGATCCTGTGCGAACGCGGCTCGTCGTTCGGCTATGACAATCTCGTCGTCGACATGCTGGGTTTTCGCCAGATGCGCGACGCGACGGGCGACTGCCCGGTGATCTTCGACGTCACGCACAGCCTGCAGATGCGCGATCCCCACGGTGCGGCGTCGGGCGGCCGGCGGCGCCAGGTGCTCGATCTCGCGCGCGCCGGGATGGCGGTCGGGCTGGCCGGGCTGTTCCTCGAAGCGCATCCGGATCCGGACCGCGCGCGCTGCGACGGCCCGAGCGCGCTGCCGCTCGCGCTGCTCGACGCGTTCCTGCAGCAGGTGAAGGCGGTGGACGACCTGGTCAAGCGGCTCGAGCCGCTCGATATCCAGTGAGCGGCGCGGCGTATCGCGGGCCCGTGCGCCTGGTGTTGTTCGACGTCGACGGCGTGCTGACCGACGGCTTGCTGCATGTGACGGCGGAAGGCGAGTTCATGAAGAGCTTTCACGCGCACGACGGTGTCGCGGTCGCGCTGCTGCGCGCGCATGGCATCCGCACCGGCATCCTGTCGGGCAAGCACAGCGGCGCGCTGGCGTGGCGCGCGAAGCAGCTCGGCGTCGACGTGCTCGTGACCGGCTGCGACGACAAGGGCGCCGGCTACGCGAACATCAAGGCGCAACAGCAGCTCGACGATCACGAGATCGCCTATGTCGGCGACGACGTGAACGATCTCGCCGTCATCGAACACGTCGGCGTGTCGTATGCGCCGGCCGATGCGCATCGGCTCGTCCGCGCGCGCGTCGACCATGTCGCGTGCACGGGCGGCGGCCGCGGCGTCGCGCGCGAGGTGGCCGAGCACCTGCTGACCGATGCCGGGCTGTCGCTCGACGATGCGTACCGGCCGTTGCTCGAACAATGGAGCGGTCATGACGTCGTTCAATAACGGCCGGCCGGTGCACGTCGTGATTCCGGCCCGGTACGGTTCGACGCGGTTGCCGGGCAAGCCGCTCGTCGATCTGGACGGCGAACCGATGATCGTCCGCGTGCATGCGCGCGTGCGCCGCGCGCTGCCCGATGCCGACATCGTCGTCGCGATCGACGATGCACGCATTGCCGATGTGCTCGACGCGCGCGGCATCCGCTTCGCGATGACCGATACCGGCCATGCGTCCGGCACCGACCGCGCAGCCGAAGTCGCCCGCATGTTCGGCTGGCCCGGCACCGATGCGGTGCTCAACGTGCAGGGCGACGAACCGCTCGTGCCGACGGCGCTGCTGCGGGCATTCGCAGCCTTCTGCGGCGCGGCGCCGGACCTCGGTGTCGCGACGGTCGCCTGCCCGATCGGCGAAGTCGCGCTGCTCGACGAGCCGGCCATCGTCAAGGTCGTCGTCGATCGCCGTGGCCGGGCGCTGTACTTCTCGCGCGCGGCCATTCCGTTCTGCCGCGACGGGCGGCCGGCGGAGGCGGCCGGTTCGGACGGCCTGTTCCTGCGGCACATCGGCCTCTATGGCTACGCGAACGCGACCTTGCAGGCGCTGGCGAGCGCGGCGCCGTGCGAGCTCGAGCAACTGGAGAAGCTCGAACAGTTGCGCGCACTCTGGCTCGGTATGCCGATCGACGTGATGCGCTGGCCCGACGCGCCGCCCGCCGGCATCGATACGCCCGACGACGTGGCGCGGGTCGTCTCCCTTCTCAAACGGCAAACCCATGATGCAACAGAACCATATTGAATCGGCCCGCCAGGTCTTCGAGATCGAGTCGCGGGCATTGGCCGGCGTGGCCGCGCGACTGGACGCGAATTTCGAAGGAGCGGTCGAGATCATCCTCGCCTCGAGCGGCCGCGTCGTCGTGTGCGGGATGGGCAAGTCCGGCATCGTCGGCAGGAAGATCGCCGCGACGCTGTCGAGCACCGGCACGCCCGCGTTCTTCATGCATCCGGGCGAGGCCTATCACGGCGACCTGGGAATGGTGACGCCGGACGATACGTTTCTCGCGATTTCGAATTCCGGCGAAACGGACGAGGTGATCAAGCTGATCCCGTTCCTGCGCAGCAACGGCAACGACCTGATCGCGCTGACCGGCAATCCGGCATCGACGCTCGCGAGCGCCGCGCGGGTCCATCTCGACATCGGCGTCGAACGCGAGGCGTGCCCGCTGCAGCTCGCGCCGACCGCGTCGACGACGGCGACGCTCGCGATGGGCGATGCGCTGGCGGTCACGCTGATGCGGGCGCGCGGCTTCCAGCCCGAACACTTCGCGCGCTTCCATCCGGGCGGCTCGCTCGGCCGCCGGCTGCTGTCCACGGTCGACGACGAAATGGCGCGCGGCAATCTGCCGTTCGTGACGGAGGCCACGTCGACGCTCGACGTGCTGGATGCGATGACGCGCGGGCGGCTCGGCCTTGCGATCGTGAAGCGCCACGCCGGCTGGGGCATCGTGACCGACGGCGACATTCGCCGCGCGATCGAGCGGCATGGCGACGGCGTATTGCGGCGCACGGCGGCCGACATGATGTCGATCGAGCCGTCGACGGTGCGGCCCGGCACGCGCGTCGAGGATGCGTTGCTGCTGATGCAGCAGCAGCGGATCGGTGCGTTGCTGGTGGTCGACGACGGGGATGTCGTCGGCGTGTTCAAGAAGTAGGTGCTGCTGTCATGACCAAACCCACGCTTGCTCGTCTGACAAAACAGGCTGCCGCAATCATGCTCGCCGTGACCGCGATGTGCTGCAGTTCGTGCGCGCAGTATCCGGCCAAACCTCGACTGCAACCGACCCCGCCGGGTGTCGTGATCGCGCATAGCCCGGCCTCCAGTCACGTCTATCTTGGTTCGCCAGCGCTTGCGATCCTGGCGGACGGAACGTACGTGGCCGCGCATGACACGTTCGGTACGGGGGCCGCGCAAGACACCGAGACGTTGTATGCATCACGCGATCGCGGGCAATCCTGGCGAAAGCTCGGCGAGCTCCACGGTCAATACTGGTCCTCCCTGTTCGTCGAGGGCCGGGCGCTGTATATCATCGGGACGAGCGGGTTCTCGGGTGTGCCGGTGATTCGACGCTCACTGGATGGCGGGAAGACATGGACCGTCCCGCGCAATGGCGACAGTGGCGTGCTTGCGAACGCCGGCCGGTATTTCACCGCGCCCGTGCCGGTGGTCGTCGCGAACGGTCGAATCTGGCGGACGATGGAGGCGGTGGAGCAGACCGGGATCTGGCCGTTCATGATGTCGGCGCCGGTCGGCAGTGATCTGCTGAAGGCCGATAACTGGACGTTCAGCAATCGCCTCGCGCCGAATCCGGGATGGCTCGGCGGAAAATTCGGCGGCTGGCTCGAGGGCAACGCGGTGGCGAAACCGGACGGGAGCGTCGTGAATGTTTTGCGTGTCTATTACAACGCACTGCCCGAGCACGCGGCGATCGTGACGGTCGACGGCAGTGGCGCCGTGGCACGCTTCGACGTGTCCGCCGGATTCGCGGACATGCCCGGTGCGGGCAAGAAATTCACGATTCGTTTCGATCCGCGCACGAAGCTCTACTGGTCGCTGAGCAACGCGGTCACCCATCTCTATCGGGGCAACAACTACGAACGCGCGCGCAATGTCGTGGCGCTGATTTCGTCGCCGGACCTCGTGCATTGGACGATGCGCCGCACGGTGCTGTCCCATCCGGACTGGAACAAGCACGGCTTCCAGTATGTCGACTGGCAGTTCGACGGGGACGATATCGTCGCTGTCGCACGCACGTCTTTCGACGATCCGGAGGGCGGCGCGCATTCGCAGCACGATGCCAATTTCGTCACCTTCCATCGAATCGCCGATTTTCGCGACAGCGGGACGACCGAGTAGGGCAAGCCGACGAGAGCCGGCGCAGGATCAGGACTTTGTGGCGCGCTGGAGAGGATCCGACGCTGTCTCGGTGCGGGTTGGAAGATTGCTGAACCAGCGTGCCGACCATCGGCGTGTCGCGTCTCGGGCAGGCGCTTCGATAAGCCGGTAGGTTTGTGTCGAGATCAGCAGGACGATTGCGATATAGCCGAGGAGAATGCAGATCTTGGCCACGATGGAAATGGGTTTCAGCGTGAGATGGCCGACGAATACCAGCGGTGCATGTATCAAGTAGACCGAATAGGAAATTCTTCCGAGCGACTGGCACACAGGCATCTGGAGCAGTCGCGCGAGCGGCCCACGGTCACCGGAGAGCGTCAGCACGACGACGAAGAAGAGCGGCATTGCCGCAAAGGCCAGCCCCGGCATATTGATCGATTTCCACATCACGATGATTGCCATACCTGCTGCCGCAAGTTGCGTAACAGCTACGCAGCGGTCCGGGACACGCTCGATGAGCGTCGCAAGTCGCTCGGCGAAAACGCCGAGGAAGAAGCTCCCGATGCAGCGCGGGAACGCGTATGTCAAGTGAGAATCAAGGCAATGACCCGCGTACATGCAATGATCGACGTACAGGCTGCCATAGACGGACAGCGCGAGTCCAGAGAGCGCAATGATCGCAAAGGCGAGCAGTCGTGAGCGCGCTTTGAGCAGATACACACCGAGCGCCAGTATGAGATACGAATAGAATTCGGTGCTGATGCTCCAGCTGGGCCCGTTGATCTCGAATTTCGCGAACGGACCGATACCTTGCAAAAGAAGCAGGTTCGTCATTATCTCGGGAAGGCCCGGAAACGTGATGACGTCGACTCCCGGGGCACTGAGGACCGCACCCAGGCCGCTATGCGCCATGATTGTCTTGAGCAGGCGCGATCCGCACGTCACGCCGACAAAGAAGCATGCGGAAAAGATGTGAAGCGGGTAGAGCCGACCGATGCGTCGGACGACAAATTTGGCGAGCTTGGGCCAGGACGACAATTGCTCGTCGTATGCACGATAAATGACGAAACCGCTCAGGATGAAAAACAGGTCGACCAGGAGATAGAAACTGTCGACGATCGTGTCCGGCCGCAGGAATCCGTTGAAGTGATAGATCGCAACCGCTAGCGCCGCGATACCTCGCAAGCCTTCGAACGATTTGATCGATGCGTCGCCTTTCATCATGTTCCGTGTTGTATCCATGAGGTATCCGGGCATCGCCGGGTAGGCGTGCTTGCCGTTTCTCCGGGCATCGGGCGCCTGATTTACATGCAAACTTCGATGGCGGAATGCTGGTGGGGAGGCAACGTGCAGCGAGAGGCATGCACGCTTGCGGGCACTGAAGGCGGTGAGCGTTCGAGCGACGAGAATCCCGGCAATAGAGTAGCAATCTCCGGCGTTCGACATCGGACAGAATGTGGCCGATTCGGCCGGTATCGTGCGCGCAGCGAAACGAGCTTTCTCCGTTAGGATGAGGGGCGTCTTCCATTTCATTGGCGACAGCATCGCGCCGCCGCTTCGTTGATGTGTCCGGAAAATGAATCTACGTGCGATGCTTGGTCTGTTTGTTGGGGGCGTGGCATTGGTAATGGGGCCCGTCGCTTGTGCGGAGGGCTTCCATCTCCGCAATGGTGACGCCGTTGTATTCATGGGCGACAGCATCACCGAAGGCGGTGCGTATACGAGCGCGATTGAAGACTATGTCGTGACGCGTTTTCCGAAAATGCATGTGCGTTTCGTGAACTCTGGCGTCGGCAAAGATACGGTTGCCGGTGGTCTCGCCGGGCCGATGAGCGAACGTCTGCATCGCGATGTCGTGCCATTTGCACCGACGGTGGTGGTAATGATGTACGGCATGAATGACGGACGGTTCAAGGCGTTCAACCCACAGGTCTACGCGGCATTTCTGTCAGGCTACCGAAACGCTCTGACATCGCTCGTTCGGGTGGTGCCGGACGCGAGAATCACACTGATTCGTCCGTCGCCGTACGATGATGTGACGCGTCGCGAATTGTTCGACATCGGCTACAACGCCGTACTGCAGCGGTTTGGTGAAGGCGTCGCACAACTTGGTTCGGAAATGCGCGCACAGGTGGTGGACTTGAACGAGCCGGTAGTGAGCGATTTGAGGCGGCTTGCGCAGATCGAACCGGGTATTGCCAGAGCGTTGTTTCCCGACCGGGTTCACCCCGTGCCTGCCGGCGGAATGTTGCTTGCAAAGGCGTTGCTTGAGAGTTGGGGCGCGACGTCGCTGGTGTCCGCCGTCGACATTTCGGTCGGCAGTCAGCCGTCGATTGCTGCGCAGCATGCCGCTGTACGGCATTTCCGTGCGGGCACGACGCTGAGCTGGGAGGCGATCGACGACGCATTGCCAATGCCGATTCCGGACGATCAGACGTCCAGATTCGTTGCGCTCAATACCGATTTCATGGAGAGCCTGAATCAGCAGAACCTCCGGGTCACGGGCGTTCCGGCGCGGGCATACCGGTTGTCGATCGATGGCCAGACAATCGCGACTTTTAATGCCGCGGATTTGTCACGCGGTATCAATCTTGCCCGGTATGCCAGTCCGATGAATGCGCAAGCGGCCGACGTGCACGCGTTGACGTTGGCACATAACGCGATACGCGCGACCCGTTGGCGCCGCGTTCAGATGCTGCGTGCGACGGGTACGCTGACTGGCCGTTTGCAGGTGTTGCAGGCGCTCGATCGCGCCGAAGCCGAAATCGTCACGTTGCAGCGCGAGGCTGCGCAACCCGTATGGCACACGTTTGAACTCACCCCGCTATAACCGGCAAGGTGGGGTGTCCGTACAGAGCCGCCAGGTGGAACCGCCCGCACAAAAACGGCGAATACAGCTCGATCGCCGCCTGAATCGGCGCATGCCGACCATACGCGACCGCCGACACGGCCAGTAGCGAGCCGGCGACGAGCGCGCGATACCGCGCGTCGACACGCGGCGCGCCGTGCCGCCACACGAACGCCAGCGCGACCGTCGAGCCGACGAGCCAGCCGGCGACGACTTCCGACGGCGTGTGCGCGTCGTCGAACACGCGTGCAACACCGATCAGCGCGCCGAGCGCGAGCCCGAGCGACAGCGACGCACTCGCCCGCAGTTGCGCGCCACCGCTCAGCGCAAGCACGCACGTCATCGGCCAGACCGCCGCCGCGAGCATCGTGTGCCCGCTGATCACGCGGAAATCGATCGCGCGGATCTGGATCCCGCAACCGGCATACAGCATCTTGGTGGTGCCGACGAGCGCCATGCCGGCCGCGAGCATCAGCGCCCACGACGCCGCATGATGCCGCCCGGCCGTCGAGCGCGTGAGCCACGCAATGCACACGACGGCCAGCGGCAACGTCATCGCCGCGTCGCCGAGATCGCTGACGGCCGTCCACATGACCGGGTTCGCGACGGCCACCCGGTCAGGCGGCCAGCAGCGCCGACATGCGCGTGGCCAGATAGCTTTCGAAATCCGCGGCCACTTCCGGATGCCGCAGCGCGAACTCGACCGTCGCCTTCAGATACCCGAGCTTGCTGCCGCAATCGAAGCGCGTGCCGTCGTAGCGATGGGCGAGCACCTGCTCGTCCGACAGCAGCGACTGGATCGCGTCCGTCAGCTGCAGTTCGCCGCCGGAACCGGGCCGCAGCGCGCGCAGATGCTCGAACACCTTCGGCTTCAGCACGTAACGGCCCACCACGCCGAAATTCGACGGTGCCTTCGCCGGCTCCGGCTTCTCGACGATCCCGGACAGCTTGAACAGGTTGTCCTCCCAGCGCTTGCCGTCGATCACGCCATACGACTTCGATTCCTCGGGCGCGATTTCCTCCACGCCGATCACCGACGCGTGATAGTGATCGAACACGTTGATCATCTGCCGCAGCACGGGTGTCGGCCCGTCGAGCAGGTCATCGGCGAGGATCACCGCGAACGGCTGGTTGCCGACCAGCTTCTCCGCGCACAGCACGGCATGGCCGAGCCCCAGCGCTTCGGCCTGGCGCACGTAGAAGCAGTCGACGTGGCTCGGCTTGATGCTGCGAACCAGCGACAGCAGCTTTTCCTTGCCGCGCGCCTCGAGCTCCGCTTCGATCTCGTAGGACTTGTCGAAGTGATCCTCGATCGCGCGCTTGCTGCGGCCGGTCACGAAAATCATTTCGGTGATGCCGGCGTCGATCGCTTCCTCGACCGCATATTGAATCAGCGGCTTGTCCACCACCGGCAGCATTTCTTTCGGGCTGGCCTTGGTCGCAGGCAGAAATCGCGTGCCGAGACCGGCGACCGGAAATACGGCTTTCGTCACTTTCAACATGATTGTCGGATTCCATCCGTTCGGGGTCAGGCATCGACGATGCCGAGGAAGGCGACGACGCGCGCATGCAATCGTCGTTCGCCGCTGCCGTATCGTTCGCGCAAACGAATCCGCGCGCCGTCTGAAAATCGTATGGGCGTTCCGGTTTCGAGGGGTGACCGAATCTAGGCTGAATCCGACAGCGGCGAATTGTGACGAATTGCGAATCGCGAATTGCGCGCGCCGATTTCATGAATGTCGGATGCCGTCTAGGAATTGTCGGCATGACGCCGATTGCATGACTTAGATTCAGGCATTCATTACTGGACGGCCGGTCGCTGCACGCGCAAACCGCCGTCGGCTCAGGAGCGTTCATGACGGGGCAAGGCGATATCTTCGATGCAATCGCGGAATTCAACCGCGCGTATCTCGTGCTCGCGCAGCGCATGTTGCGTATCGACTACGAGCAGGGCAAGCGGCAATTGGGCATATCTGACGAAATTGCCGCATCGATTGACGCGTTGACGCTGAATCAGATCGACGAGCTGGCGGCCAGCGGCGAATTGGTGTGTGAATTCCGCGCCGAAAACGCGCCGGGCCGCGCGTGATCCGTTTTCCGATTTTCCCGAATGGGCGTCCGACTCACGGCCTTCAAGCGGATTGCGTGATGGCAATCCCGCGCCCATTCGGTCTTTTATCACGCCATGAAAATGTGGAGGAGTCGCATGTCCGGTTATCGCGAATTGAAGGCGCAAGCCGATGAATTGATGAAGCGCGTCGAGGAAGCCCGACTCGCCGAACTCGAGGCCGTCATCAACGAGATTCGCACCCGCGTTGCCGAATACGGCCTGACCGCCAGTCAGATCTTCGGCCGCCACGGCGGCACCGCAAGAACGACGTCGCGCAAGAGCGCATCGGCGCCCCGGTATCGCGATCCGAAGACCGGCGCGACGTGGAGCGGGCGCGGTCGCGAGCCGCGCTGGATCAAGGGCGGCCGTCGCGAGCGGTTCCTGATCGAGCGCAATCCCGTTTGATTCGAGCGGGTAACGGCTCAGCGGGGCGCGGAGGACGGCGGGCGGCGCCGCTCGCGCGCCGCCTGTTCGAGCAACACCGCGAACGCCGCCTCGTCCACGCGTAGCCCCCTCGGCGTGCGGCGCACCTCCGGCGCCGCGAGCACCCCGGCCTCGAACGTATCGAGCACCACCGGATGGATGTAGCAGCGCCGGCACACGGCCGGCGTGTTGCGCAAGATGTCGGCGACGGTCCGCACCGTTTCGACGATCTGCTTGCGCGCATGCGTGACGCCCTGATGCGGGAGGCGCCTCAACAGCGCGAGCGCCTGCACGCTGCCCGTCCACGTCCGGTAGTCCTTCGCGGTGAACGCCGCACCCGCCGCGTCGCGCAGATAGTCGTTCACGTCGGACGAGCCGACCGAATGGCGCGTGCCGTCGTCGTCCACATACTGGAACAGCTCGTGCCCGGGCAGCTCCGCGCAGCGCCGCACGATCCGGCCGACGCGCGGGTCGTCGACGGTCACGTCGTGTTCGATGCCGCTCTTGCCCGTGAAGCGCAGGCGCACCTGTCCCGGCCGGATCGTCACGTGGCGCTTGCGCAGCGTCGTCAGCCCGTACGACCCGTTCTCGCGTGCGTACTCGGCGTTGCCGATCCGCGCGAGCGTCGTGTCGAGCAGCCGGACGATCGTCGCGACGATCTTGTCGCGTGGCATCCCGGGCAGCGCCAGATCGCGTTTGACGCGCACACGGATGCGCGGCAGCGCGCGGGCGAATGCCGCCATCCGCGCATACTTGTTCGCGTCGCGCGTCTCGCGCCACAGCGGGTGATAGCGATACTGCTTGCGCCCGCGCGCGTCGCGGCCGGTCGCCTGCAGATGGCCGCGCGGGTCCATGCAGATCCTGACGTCGGTGTACGCGGGCGGAATCGCAAGCGCATCGATGCGGGCGATTTCGTCGGCATCGCGGATCCGGGAGCCGTCCTGCGCGTAGTACGCGAAGCCGTTGCGCAGGCGTCGGCGCGTGTAGCCGGGACGCCGGTCGTCGACGTGGCGCAGCGGCACGGCTGAACGCGCGACGGCTTCGGCGTCACCGCAAAACGTACGCTTCATCATGCTGCGATGCACCGGTCGACCGAAGCATTCGCGCACGGCGTGCTGCGTTCCCGCACGGGGGCATCGTGGTTCTCCTCGTTGCAATCGGGCCGCGGCGATGCGCGAGCGGTCCTGCCGGCGCGGCAGCAAGATTCGTGCGCCGGCGACGGATTTTCCGCCGAGCCGCGTTGAACGGACATCGCAACGACACGACGAGGCCGACGATGCTGAAAATGGGGATGAATCCAGGATGCCGCGCGACATGCCGCCGATGGCGCGCGTCGCTCGCGCTGGCAACTGCCGGCGCCATGGCGCTGGCTACGGGCTGTGCGCCGCCGCCGCCGGCGAGACCGACGTCGCCGGATGCCGCCGAGGTTCGCGAGCAGGTGTTTCCGGCGGCCGACTGGGCACGGGCCGCCCCGGCCTCGCACGGCTTCTCGCAGGACGGGATCGACCGCGCCGTCGCGTATGCGCAGCGACAAGGCTCGACGTCCGGCATGATCGTCCACGGCGGAATGGTGATCGCGCAGTGGGGCGACGTCGCGCGCAAGTCGAACCTCCATTCGGCGCGCAAGAGCTTCCTGAGCGCGCTGGTCGGCATCGCGGTCGCGCGCGGGCAGATGCATCTGGATGACACGCTCGCGCAGCTCGGCATCGACGACACCGCGCCCGCGCTGTCGCCCGCCGAAAAACAGGCGACCGTACGGATGCTGCTGGAGGCGCGCTCGGGCGTGTATCACCCGGCGACGTACGAAACCGTCCGGATGAAGGCGCTGCGGCCGCCGCGCGGCAGTCACGCGCCGGGCACGTTCTGGTACTACAACAACTGGGATTTCAATACCGTCGGCGCGATCTACGAACGCAGCACCGGCACGCGCATTTTCGATGCGCTGCGGACGGAAATCGCGATTCCGGTCGGCATGCAGGACTATGCGCCGTCGGACGGGCGCTACGTGCCGGGCGGCACCGTCACGCGATATCCGGCCTACCCGTTCGACCTGAGCGCCCGCGACTTTGCCCGGTTCGCGCTGCTGTACCTGCACGACGGCTGCTGGCGCGACCGGCAGGTCGTGCCGGCCGGATGGGTCGCCGAATCGACGCGTCCGTATTCGGACACGCGCACGGGCGGATACGGCTACCTGTGGTGGACGAGCGCATCCGCGAGCGGCGCGCGCGGCCGCGACGCGATGCTGGCGCGGCCCGCGTTCTGGGCCGACGGCCATCTCGGCCAGTACGCGGTGGTCGTCCCGTCGCTCGACCTGGTGGTCGTGAGCCTTGTCGATGCGCGGCTGGCATCGAAGCGGATGGGCCAGACGAAGATGGAAACGCTGGTGACGCTGGTCGAGGCCGCGCACGCCGGCGAGCCAAGCGACGGTGCGCCACCCGCTTAGGTGTTTATACGTATGCCGATACCGATATCACTTCAATCCAATATTTCATTGGAAGGTTATCGGACTTGTTCCTAGACTGATCCGGGGTGCACAAACCGGGCCGGCCGCAAGCGCCGGCCGGCGCCGCCCTGAACCGCGCCCGCGCCACGCAGAACCACAACAGCGCAGCACGGCACCGCGCCGGGCCGGCGCCGCGGCATACAACGACACCATCGGAGACGGACCATGACATTCATCAGGAAGCTGGCGGCCGGCGCAATCGTCGCGGCGGCGGCGGTGCTGGCCACCGGCGCGCACGCGCAGCAAAAGCCGATCAC
Organism: Burkholderia sp. Bp9140; assembly: GCF_003853425.1. NCBI lineage: Bacteria > Pseudomonadati > Pseudomonadota > Betaproteobacteria > Burkholderiales > Burkholderiaceae > Burkholderia > Burkholderia sp. Bp9140. The sequence continues at coordinate 11,554 of NZ_QTPQ01000052.1, read as the reverse complement.
GCTCGGGTTCTCGCAGGTCGGCGCGGAGAGCGCGTGGCGCACCGCGAACACCGTGTCGGTGAAGGGCGCCGCGAAGGACGCCGGCATCAACCTGAAATTCTCGGACGCGCAGCAAAAGCAGGAGAACCAGATCCGCGCGATCCGCTCGTTCATCGCGCAGAAGGTCGACGTGATCGCATTCTCGCCGGTCGTGGAGTCGGGCTGGGAGCCGGTGCTGACCGAAGCGAAGGCGGCGCATATTCCGGTGATCCTGACCGATCGCGGCGTCGACGTGAAGGATCCGTCGCTGTATGTGACGATGATCGGCTCCGACTTCCTCGAGGAAGGGCGGCGCGCCGGCCACTGGATGGAAGAGCGCTACAAGAGCGATCCCGGCCCGGTCAACATCGTCGAGCTGCAGGGCACGGTCGGCTCCGCGCCGGCCAACGATCGCCGCGCGGGCCTGCTGGAAGTGATCAAGAGCAATCCGAAGTTCAAGGTGATCGCGTCGCAAAGCGGCGACTTCACGCTCGCCGGCGGCAAGCAGGTGATGGAAGCGTTTGCGAAGACCTACGGCAAGCAGATCAACGTCGTCTATGCGCACAACGACGACATGGCGCTCGGCGCGATCCAGGCGATGGAGGAGGCCGGCATCAAGCCCGGCAAGGACGTGAGCGTCGTGTCGTTCGACGCGACCAAGGGCGGCTTCCAGGCGATGGTCGCCGGCAAGATCAACGTCGACGTCGAATGCAGTCCGCTGCTCGGCCCGCAGCTGATGACGGCGGTGAAGGACGTGGTCGCCAGCAAGCCGCTGCCGAAGCGCATCGTCACGAACGAGACGGTGTTCCCGATGAGCGTCGCGGCGCAGGTGCTGCCGACCCGCAAGTACTGAGCGCCCCCAAACCTGTCGCGTCGCGCCAGGCCCCCCGAGGGGGCAATCCCCCAAGGGGACGTCCTGCGGGGCGGAAAACTTGGCGCGGCCCGGCGTTTTCTTGAGAGTCCCGACGGACACGGACGGCGGCGCGGCTGCCGCCGTCCGTCCGGCAACTGCTTCGAAGCGAGGGCGATCCATGACGAATCCGCCGGTGGTCGAGATGATCGGCATCGACAAGGCGTTTCCGGGTGTCCACGCGCTGCAGCGCGTGGATTTCCGGCTGTTTCCGGGCGAGATCCATGCGCTGATGGGCCAGAACGGCGCCGGCAAGTCGACGCTGATCAACGTGCTGACCGGCGTGCATGCGCACGACGCGGGCGAGATTCGCGTCGGCGGCGCGCCGGTGAATTTCGCCGCGCCGCGCGAGGCCGAGGCGGCCGGGATCCAGACGCTGTACCAGGAGGTGAACCTGTGCGCGAACCTGTCGGTCGCCGAGAACATCTTCGCGGGCCGGCAGCCGATGCGGCGCGGCACGATCGACTGGAAGACGATCCATGCGCGGGCGCGCGACGCGCTCGCCGAACTCGACCTGTCGCTCGACGTCACGCGCTCGCTCGACGCCTATCCGATCGCGGTGCAGCAGATGGTCGCGATCGCGCGGGCCGTGTCGGTCGACGCGCGCGTGCTGATTCTCGACGAGCCGACGTCGAGCCTCGACGACGGCGAGGTCGCGCGGCTCTTCGACGTGCTGCGCCGGCTGAAGGCGTCGGGCATCGCAATCCTGTTCGTCACGCATTTTCTCGAACAGACCTATGCGGTGTCGGACCGGATCACGGTGATGCGCAACGGCGAGCGCGAAGGCGAGTATCTCGCGCGCGACCTGCCGGTCGACCTGCTGGTCGCGAAGATGACCGGGCGTGAGCCGATGTCCGGCACGCTGCAGGCCGGCGCGGCGGCCGTGCAGCACGATGGCGGCGCGGCCGCGCCGTTCCTGTCGATGCGGCAGGTCGGCCGGCGCGGGATGATGAGCCCGCTCGACCTCGACGTGCGGCCCGGCGAAATCGTCGGGCTGGCCGGGCTGCTCGGGTCGGGGCGCACGGAAACCGCGCGGCTCGCATTCGCGGCCGAGCGCACCGACACCGGCGCGATCGAGATCGACGGCGCGCGCAAGCGGCTCGCGTCGCCGCATGACGCGGTGCGCAACGGAATCGCGTATTGCCCGGAGGATCGCAAGAAGGAGGGGATCGTGGCCGCGCTGTCGATCCGCGAGAACATCGTCCTCGCACTGCAGGCGCGGCGCGGCTGGTGGCGGCTGATCGGCCGCGCGCGCCAGCGCGAGCTCGCCGACACGTACATCGCGCGGCTCGGCATCAAGGCGCGCGACGCGGAGCAGCCGATCGGGCTGCTGTCGGGCGGCAACCAGCAGAAGGTGCTGCTCGCGCGCTGGCTCGCGACGGAACCGAAGCTGCTGATTCTCGACGAGCCGACGCGCGGCATCGACGTCGCCGCGAAATTCGACATCATGGAGCGCGTGCTCGCGTTGTGCGCGCAGGGGCTCGCGATCCTGTTCATCTCGTCGGAGATCAGCGAAGTCGTGCGCGTGAGCCACCGGATCGCGGTGCTGCGCGACCGCCGCAAGGTCGCCGAGCTGAGCGGCGGCGACGCATCGGAGGAACACGTGTACCACCTGATCGCGGGAGGCCGGTCATGATGCGGCTTCGTACGTTGCTTCGTCATCCGCTCGTCTGGCCGGTGCTGACGCTTGCGCTGCTGTTCGCGCTCGACGTCGCGCATCGGCCGGGCTTCCTGTCGGTCTCGCTGCTCGACGGCCACCTGTTCGGCGCGCCGATCGACATCCTGAACCGCGCGGCGCCGCTCGTGATCGTGTCGCTCGGGATGACGCTCGTGATCGCGACACGCGGGATCGACATCTCGGTCGGCGCGATCGTCGCGATCGCCGGCGCCGCCGCGGCGATCGTGCTCGACGGCGATCCGTCGCGGCTCGGCACGGCGCTGGCCGCCGCGCTCGGCGTCGGCGTGCTCGCGGGCGCGTGGAACGGCGTGCTCGTCGCGTTCGTCGGGATGCAGCCGATCATCGCGACGCTGATTCTGATGGTCGCCGGACGCGGCATCGCGCAGTTGCTGACCGGCGGGCAGATCATCCCGATCGGCGCGCCCGGCTACCTGGCACTCGGCGGCGGCTATCTCGCGGCCGTGCCGTGCTCGGTCTGGATCGCGATCGCGACGATCGCGGCGACCGCGCTGCTGGTGAACCGCACGGCGCTAGGCCTGTTCATCCGCGCGATCGGCGTGAACCCGGTCGCGACGCGGCTCGTCGGGCTGCGCGCGGGGGCGGTCGTGTTCGGCGTGTATCTGTGCTCCGGCGTGATGTCGGCGCTGGCGGGCATCCTCGCCAGCTCCAACGTGCGCAGCGCCGACGGCAACAACGCGGGGCTGCTGCTCGAGCTCGACGCGATCCTCGCGGTGACGCTCGGCGGCACGTCGCTGCTCGGCGGCCGCTTCAGCCTCGCCGGCTCCGTGCTCGGCGCGCTGATCATCCAGACGCTCACCTACACGACCTATTCGATCGGCGTGCCGCCGGAGGCGACGCTCGTCGTGAAGGCGATCGTCGTGATCGTCGTGACGCTGATCCAGTCGGACGCGGCGCGCGCGGGCGTGGTCCGGCATGCGTCGCGGCTGCTGCCTTCCGCGCGTTCGCGCGCCACCACCGGAGCCACGCCCCGATGAACCGATTCCTCGCACGGCTCGCCGACCCGCGCACGCTGCCGATCGTCGTGACGATCGTGCTGTTCGCCGCGCTGTTCGGCTTCGGATCCGTGATGTACACGGGCTTCTTCTCGATGCAGGTGTTGACCGGGCTGCTGGTCGACAACGCGTTCCTGCTGATCGTCGCGATCGGGATGACGTTCGTGATCGTGTCGGGCGGCATCGACCTGTCGGTCGGCTCTGTCGTTGCGTTGACAACGATCTTCTGCGCGATCGGCGCCGAGCGGCTGCACTGGCCCGTCTGGGCGATCGTGCCGCTGGTGCTCGTGTTCGGTGCGCTGTACGGCGCGGCGATGGGTGCGCTGATTCATTATTTCCGGCTGCAGCCGTTCATCGTCACGCTGGCCGGGATGTTTCTCGCGCGCGGCGCGTGCTTCCTGATCACGACGCAGTCGATCACGATCAACGAGCCGACGTTCCATGCGCTCGCGGGCATCAGCGTGCCGGTCGGCGGCGGAACGCTGAGCGCGGGCGCGCTGATCGCGCTCGCGACGCTGGCCGCCGCGATCTACGTCGCGCATTTCACGCGCTTCGGCCGCAACGTGTATGCGATCGGCGGCAACGAGCGCTCGGCGCTGCTGATGGGGCTGCCGGTCGCGCGCACGAAGGTCGGCGTGTATGCGCTGAGCGGCTTCTGTTCGGCGCTCGGCGGCGTGGTGTTCACGCTGTACGTGCTGTCCGGCTACGGGCTGCAGGCGCAGGGGATGGAGCTCGACGCGATCGCCGCGACCGTGATCGGCGGCACGCTGCTCACGGGCGGCGTGGGTTACGTGATCGGGTCGGTGTTCGGCGTCGGCATCCTCGGCACGATCCAGGTGCTGATCACGTTCGACGGCACACTGAGTTCGTGGTGGACGCGGATCGTGATCGGCGCGCTGCTGTGCGTGTTCTGCCTGCTGCAGCGGGTCATCGAGCGGCATGCGGCGCGGCGGCGCACCGGCGGCACCGGGCTCGATCCGCAGCGCAGGAAGCGCGATGCCCCACAGGTGAGGCCGGCGGCGCCGGGTGACGACGCGGCGCTGGTGTCGACGATGCGGCGGTCGTAACGATCTTCGCGTCAGGCGCGATTGCCTGCGCACCGGCGATGGATTGCACGGACCGGTGTCGTTGGCTTCACGGAGGCCGGCGCTGAACAGGCGGCGCGTCGCCACGCTGCAAGGTGCGGCTGACCGGTCCGCGACGATGGCGGTGCGGCGGCCGTGCGCCGGTGGCGATCACGCAGGCCCTGCCAGATCCGGCTGCGCATCGAACGACACGTCGGCGATGCCCGTGCGTTTCAGCGATTCGGCCAGCCGCTCGATCGCGTGCAGATCGAGCGCGTCGAGACGCTCCCGCATCGTCTGCACGAACGCGGCATGGCGCGGCGCGTGCGCATGCTGGCCAAGCCATTCCTCGATATCGGTGAGGCGGCCTTCGCTGGCGAGCACGGCCAGCTCGTCGAGCGCACCCGGGGGCGGGCAGCGCATCGCGTGTGCGTCGCTTTCCGGTTCCTCTTGCTCGACCGGCTCGACCGGCCGGACGAGCGCCGACGCCGGGATCAGCGCATGCCCGATCGCCGGCGCGACGATCTGGAACGTGAACGACGTGCCGACGCCCGGCTGGCTCGACACGGCCAGTTCGCCGTGCATCGCGCCGACGATCCGCTGCGCGATGAACAGGCCGAGCCCGGTGCCGCCATTCACCGCCTGCACCTGCTGATAGGCACGGAAGATGTCGGTCGTCTTGTCGATATCGATCCCGATCCCGGTATCGGCGACCTCGAACACGATGCGCCACGCGTCGGCTTCCGGATACGCGCCGACCGACAGCGTGACGGTGCCGTCGCGCGTAAACTTCGACGCGTTCGACAGCAGGTTGAGCAGCACCTGCTGCAGCCGGATACCGTCGATCGACAGCTTGCGTGGCAGCGGCGTCAGCGGCCGGTAGTCGAACCGGTTGTCCTGTTGCGCGCACAGCGCGAGCGCATAGTCGCCGATGTCGTTCAGCAGGCCGGGCAGGTCGGTCGCGTCCGGCGAAATGCCGAGCGGCTGCAGCTCGGCCTTCGTGTACTGCAGCAACTCGTCGATCAGCGTGAGCTGGTAGCGGATGCTGCGGTCGATCGAGCGGATCAGCCGGGCCTGGCTGCGTGTCGCGCTTTGCAGCAGCAGCTTCGCGTAGCCGTTGATCGTCGACAGCGGCGCGCGCAGGTCGTGGCTCACGTAGCCGAGCGTCTCGATCTTCTGCTGCATGTGCGTCTTCACCTGGTGCAGCGCGTCGTTGAGCGCGACCGTGCGTTTGGCGACCTCGTCGCGCAGGCGATCCTGTTCGGTGAGCTGCCACTGCGCGAGCCGCTTGCGCGCCTCGGTGCGTTGACGCCCGACGTGGTCGATCCACGCGGCCAGCACCAGCAGGTGCGTGGCGAGCCCGATGATCGCGATGACGGGATTCGGATAGAGGTTGGACTTCAGCCAGAGCAGCCACGGCGGCACCGCGCCCATGCCGTCGAGCATGCGCATCAGGATGTTGAAGCTCGCGACCGCGATCGCGATCAGCATCACGCGCGCGGTCGGTGTCCTGCGGATCAGGAACGTCAGCGCGAGGCCGATGTTGACGACCCCCAGCACGGTGTTCAGCCGCAGGCAGAACCAGGTGAAGGTGAGCAGGTCGCCGAATGCCGCCCCGATGATGCCTGCGCATTCGAGGCCCAGTATCGTCAGGTAGACCGCGCGCAGCGGAATCCGGGCCTTCTCGCGGCGCGCGACCGCCAGGATGAAGACGATGAACAGCGCGACCGCGAGGTACGCGAAGATCACCTCGCCGCGCGCGGACCATTCGCGTGCGCCGGGCCACAGGATCAACGTCGTATAGCCGCGATACGTTGCCTCGAACAGCGTCGTGCACAACGCGATGCCGGCCAGCACGTGAAATACGCCGCTGCGCGAGAAGAAGCCGATCAGCAACGCGCACCACATGAGTGCCAGGAGGCCGCCGAAAAAGCCGAAGTCCCACATCGCGGCACGCATTTCCTCCGCCTCCCAGGCGTCACGGGTGAACGCGGCGGGTGCGAGCCGCATTTCCTTGCGCGACGTGACGCGAATCAGGATCGGCACTTGCTCGCCGGGACGCAGCATCCTGTCGAGCTCCGGATAGCGGGAATGCGCGCGGACGGTGCCGCCCGCGCCTGCGTCGGCCGGGAAGCGGGCGACGGGCGTCCACGTGCCGTCGCGGTTCGCATAAAAGTCCGCGCGGTCGACACGTGCGTCACGAAGCGCCAGCACCAGCGCGCGCTCGACGCTGTCGCGGTTGACCAGCGTCGCGCCGATCCACCACGCCGAGCGGGAAAACGCGATGTTGAACGACGATTGCGCTGCCGTGGCGGCGCGGCGTTGCGGCTGCGCGAGTCGCGCGGCGGCGTGGTCGACGGACATCGTCGTGCCCGGATCCTCGATGATCGACACCGCGTCCAGGTGCGCGGCGACATCCGCCGCTTCGGCCCGGTGCGCCGCGCAGGCGACCATCAGCGCCACCACGAGCAGCAGGAGGGCGTGCCAGCCCGACGCGCGGCGCCTACGCATCGCGCGGGTGATCATGCGACGCGGGCAGTGCGTCGATCGTCGGACGCTGGCGCCGCCAGTCGGATGGCGTGATGCCGAACCGTTCGCGAAACGCCGTCGCGAAATTGCCGGGCGTCGAGAAGCCGATTTCCTCGGCGATGTCGCCGATCCCCATCGACGTTTCCGCGAGAAAGTGCTTCGCGGCGCGCAGCCGCGTGTCGCGCAGGTATTCGAACACGGTCTGGCCGAGATGGTCGCGGAATATGCGCGACAGCCGCTTTTCGTGCGTGCCGACCTGCCGCGCCAGTTCGTCGAGCGTCGGCGGATTGCGCAATTCGCGCAGCAGGATGTCGCTTGCCGCGCGCACCAGCGCGGCGTCGGGATGGTCGGGTAGTTCAGGCAGGTGCGCGAACGGCTGGCCGCGCCGCGCACGCTTCAGGTGATTGCGGATTCGTGCGATCACCTCGGCCGGTTCGAACGGCTTCACGATGTAGTCCAGTGCGCCGGTTTCGAGCCCCGCGATGCGATCCCCGAGATCGCCGGCAGCGGTCAGGATGATGACCGGAATGTTTTGCGTCGACGGTGTCGATGCCAGCAGCCGGCATGCGGCGAAACCGTCCATGCGCGGCATCCGGACGTCCATCAGGATCAGGTCGGGCGCGATGGCCTGCGCGCGGTGATAGGCCTGCAGGCCGTCGAAGGCGACGCTGATCCTGCATCGCGCCGAACGCAGGATCTCCGTGAGGAGCCGAAGGTCGTTCGGGCGGTCGTCTACGACAAGAATATGCGCGCCAACGAGATCCGGCGTGGCGCGGAGCGACGCCGGACTGGACGAACGGGATGACATGGTTGCGAACGCGTAGGGGAGGTAGGCCGGGTCAGACTCGATGCATCTATGTGCACGATTGTTGCAAAAAATTATATGTCGACAATACGGCCGGCGGTGAGGATTCCGTGCGATCCGTGTGGGCATGTTTGACAGCGGCCGGAACCTGCGTGATAACCCGGCTGCGGGAAAAAATGGAGTGGGAAAAAGTGCCGAATCCGATGCGGGATATCGGTCGTTGTTTCCGTTTTTTAATTCGCGTAAATTGAATTGGCCCGAACGATGACTCGGCGCGAAATGTGTCGCGCGCGCGGCGAATTACGGTATGGAAAGAAATCATTGGTTCGGTTTCTCAGTGATTTAAGTTTTATTCATACCCGGTTAAAAAATTCTTCACATTCAAGTGCAATTCCCTGCCGGCTTGTATGAATGTAAATATCGTCCGGCCGGGAAAACAATTTGTCCGCCCGGGAAAAGGTTTGATCGGGAGAATCCCGGCACACTAGGCCCGAGGCGGATGGAATCGGTTCTTCATCAGAAGCGGCTTCCATGCGATATTTATTTGTCGCAGTGGCATGTTTGAGTGTTCAATATTCAATGTGACATTGAGTGCTGACAATCTCAAATTCCGGGATTCCGGTGCTGCGGCGAGGGTCGGCACGAGGGCGGTGCAAGCTTCTCATCCTTCGGATTGTTTGATATACGAGATGAATTGAAGGATGTGGAAGCTGATGAGAGTGTGACACAGCGGTCAGCAGGAAATAGTCAAAGAAAGTCAGTCAATTAATTAGATGTAGGGGTCATCCGGCCAATTGCCGGAGATTCCGGGAATCCGGAATCTCCGGTGCGTGCCTGGATGGAAAGGGGTGAGTCAGTTCGCGTCGGTCGCCGGGCAGTTCGATCCCCCGGGTGGCGGTTGCGCGGCGCGCGCTCTCGAATCGGCGGCACGAAAAAAACATGAACATGAAAAGCGTGGCAGATCAAAGCACCGGATCGCTCGAACCGGTGTCGGCTGTCAGCGTCCGCGATCCCGCGGCGCATGCTTCAGCTCCGGGGTGTGTGGGGCGTCATCCCCCTCCCGAATGAAACAGGACCGCCGGCCTGCGGGGCAGGCCGGCATGCGTCCATTCGGCGTCTGAACGACGCTTTCTCATGAAATTCGAAGTCGCCGCCGGGCCGGCGCGACGGCGCTCGCGTGCGTCTGTTACGCGTGTGTCGCGCATCGTGCCGTCACCTGGCCCGCGATGCCGGTTTCCATGATTCGATCCATCGCGATCGGTGCTGCGCGTCGTGCGTGACGGACACGCGCGGCGTGCGGTCGTGTGAGCGCGACCTGTGTCGCGAGTGTCGTGCAGGGCCGTTCGGAAGTTCAGTTAGGTCTACGAAGTGAGTAGCGGGGCGTCGTGGGACGGGCGTACACGGAGACAGTCTTCGCCAGACCGCGTTCGCTGTTGCGTCATCCAGCACATGAGAACCGAGGGAAAACAAGATGAACAAGTCGTTCAAGTCGATCTGGAACGAAGCACTGGGGGCCTGGGTTGCGGCATCCGAGCTCGATCGTGCGCGCGGCAAGCGCGTGGCGTCGTCGAGAAACGCGGGCGTGCTTGCCGCGCACGCGGGTGCCGCCACGCGCATCGCGCCGCCGGGGCTGTCGCCCCGGCGACTCGTCATGATGATGGCGGCCGCGTATCTCGGACTGTTTCAGGCGGGTGCGCACGCGCAGTATTCGGCGGGCGGCGGCTCCGCGACCGGCGGCGCCAGCTCGATCGCGATCGGCAACGGCTCGGTTGCCACGCAGGTGAATTCCACCGCGTTCGGCAACCTGTCCACCGCGACCGGCGTTTCAGCCACGGCGATCGGCCCGGGTGCGCACGCGATGGCCGATGGTGCGACGTCCATCGGCATCAACTCGCAGGCAACCGGCGTCAACAGCGTGGCAATGGGCGTGCAGGCGATCGGTTCAGGGGCTTACTCGGTTGCGCTCGGCAACCTGTCGAGCGCGACGCAAAGCGGCTCGGTGGCGCTCGGCAGTGGTGCGGCGGCGACCGGCGTGTCCGCGATCGGGCTCGGCAACAATGCGCTGGCTTCCGGTCAGTATGCGGCGGCGCTCGGTCTCGGGGCGAGCGCTTCCGGGGCCCAAAGCGTCTCTCTCGGCTATGCCTCCAATGCCATCAGTACGGGGGCCGTCGCGCTCGGCAACCAGTCGACCAGCTCGGGCGCGGCAGGCGTTGCCGTGGGCAGCGGCGCACTGGCTTCCGGCAATTCGGGTGTGGCAATGGGCGTGAACAGCGGTGCGAAGGGGACGTCGTCGATCGCCATCGGCTGGGGTGGCACGGCAGGCGTGCCCGGCTCGGGTACGGAATCGCTCGGCACCAGCTCGATCGCGCTGGGTTCGAACACGACGGCCGGCGCCGACAATGCGCAGGCGTACGGCCTGAATGCCAATGCATCGGGTCTCAGTTCGATCGCGATGGGCGTTCAGTCGACCGCGACGCAGCAGTTCGGTGTCGCGCTCGGGGATCTCGCGCTCGCGACAGGTATTTCGGGTACCGCACTCGGCGCCGGCGCGACTGCGTCGGCCATCAATGCGACGGCGATCGGTATCAACAGTGTTGCGGCGGCCGGCTCCACCGTGGCGATCGGGGCAAGCAATTCGGTCGCTGCTACCGCGGGTGCGGGCTCGATTGCCGGCGGCAACAACTCTCAGGTGCTGGGCGGCACCGGCGCGGTGGCACTCGGCGAAGGCCAGACCGTGAGCGGCAACGGCGCGGTCGCCATCGGCGACCCGAGCACCGCGATCGGCACCGGTGCGGTCACGCTGGGGTCGAACAACACCGCGAACGGCGACGGCGCGGTCGCGATCGGCAATTCGAACAATGCGCAGGGCACCGGCTCCCTCGCGCTCGGCAATACGTCGACCGCGGCAGCGGCGGGCGCGGTGGCGTTCGGCGCGTCGGCGGTGGCGACCCATGCCAACGACGTCGCGCTCGGGTCCGGTTCGGTGACGGCCGCGCCGAATCCGACCGCGACCGGGACGATCGGCGGCGTCACGTACAGCTTCAACGGCATCAATCCGACCAGCGTCGTCAGCGTCGGCGCGGTGGGCGCCGAGCGCCAGATCACCAACGTCGCGGCAGGGCGGATCAGTTCGACGAGCACGGATGCGATCAACGGCTCGCAACTCGATGCGACCAACCAGGCGGTGACTTCGCTGTCGACGTCGACGTTGTCCAGCATCACGTCGTTGTCCACTGGCGTTTCGTCGTTGTCGACGGGGTTGTCGTCGACCAATAGTGCGGTCACGTCGCTGTCGACTTCGACGTCGACGGGGATCAGCTCACTGTCGACCGGCTTGAGCTCGACGAACAGCGCGGTGACTTCGTTGTCGACGTCCACGTCGACGGGTTTGTCGTCGGCGAATAGTGCGATCACGTCGCTGTCGACTTCGACGTCGACGGGCATTAGTTCGCTGTCGACGGGCTTGAGCTCGACGAACAGCGCGGTGACTTCGTTGTCGACGTCCACGTCGACGGGTTTGTCGTCGGCGAATAGTGC
>NZ_QTPQ01000051.1:0-59751 GCF_003853425.1 Burkholderia sp. Bp9140 | reverse complement strand
CTTCGCTTTTTGTGGGGGGGGGGGCGGGGGGGGGCTGTGTGCGTCGGCCCGCCGGCCCCGCGGGGGGGGGGGGGGGGGGGGGGGGGCCCCCCCCCCCCCCCCGGGGGGGGGCCGGGGGGGCCCGCGCCGCGCTCGCCGTCGTTAGTCGGACAGCGTGTCCGACGCTGCTTCGGCGTCGTCGTGCGACGCGCTCGTGCGGATCGCCGGGTCGCTGGTGCTCGGGCGGCCGGTCTCGACATGGCCCGCGAAACGGCGCAGGAAGCCGAGCAGGCGGCCGTCGCTGACGGTCAGGTCGTACCAGCCGTGGCTGCCGCGCAGATCCCAGTAGTCGTCGACGTGCGCGCCCGGTGCCAGGTCGAACGTGCGCGCGCCGCCGTGGCCGTACGCGTTCGTCACCTTGAGCCGCACGGCCTTGTGGCCGCGGTTCATCAGGCGCAGCGTGATGTTGCCGTTCGCGACGTCGTAGCCGTAAATCACCTCCGGGTTCACGCTCGCGCTGCCGATGCCGGTCGCGAACGGGCCGCGGAAATGGCAGTAGAAGCCGTTCGGGCCGTACACGTCGAGGTCGTACAGGCCGAGCGATGCCGCGGCGCTCCACGTATCGGCGATCCGCTTGCCGGCTTCGACCGTGTACGCCCACGGGCCGTCGACACGGTTGCGCGACTGCACCTGGAATGCCGCGCCCGCACGGCCGGTGTTCGCGAAGGTCAGCCGGAACAGGCCGTTCACGGCTTCGACGCGGCCGCGCACGAACAGCTCGTACGGCAGCGCGCGCGCCGGACGCAGCCCGTCCTCCTGTTTCGGCAGTTTCTGCGCGACCGGCGGCACCGGGATGTAGTCGGGATGACGCAGGCGGTCGGGCGGCGCATAGCCGCTCGTGTCCGGCAGCGACGGCCACGCGGCGTCGGCCGTCGCGAACTCGAACGCCGACGTCAGGTCGCCGCACACCGCACGGCGCCACGGCGACACGTTGGCGGCCGTCACCGGGTACTGCGCGCCGAAACGCGCTTCGATGAATTGCAGCAGCGACGTGTGATCGAAGGTCTGCGAGCAGACCCAGCCGCCCTTGGTCCACGGCGACACCACCAGCATCGGCACGCGCGGCCCGAGCCCGTACGGGCCGGCCATGTGCGACGCGTCGCCGGCGAACACCTCGTTGGTCGTCGCGACCGTCGACAGCCCGTTGTCGCGCGACTGCGGCGCGAACGGCGGCGCCACGTGGTCGAAGAAGCCGTCGTTCTCGTCGTAGGTGATGAAAAGTGCGGTCTTGCTCCACACGTCCGGATTCGACACGAGCACCTTCAGCACCTGCTCGATGTACCACGCGCCGTAGTTGGCCGGCCAGTTCGGATGTTCCGAATACGCTTCCGGCGCGCAGATCCACGACACCTGCGGCAGCGTGCCGTTCTTCACGTCCTGCTGCAGCACGTCGAACAGCGTGCCGCCGGCGCTGATGTTGGTGCCGGTGCGCGCCTTGTCGTACAGCGGCGTGCCGGGCAGCGCGCTGCGGTACTGGTTGAAGTAGAGCAGCGCGTTGTCGCCGTAGTTGCCGATGTACGGGTTCTGCGTCCAGCCCCACGAACCGTTCGCGTCGAGCCCCGTGCCGACGTCCTGGTAGATCTTCCACGACACGCCGGCCTGCTCGAGCACTTCCGGATAGGTCGACCAGCCGTAGCCCTGTTCCTCGTTGCCGAGCACCGGGCCGCCGCCCGTGCCGTCGTTGCCGACGTAGCCCGTCCACATGTAGTAGCGGTTCGGGTCGGTCGAGCTCGGGATCGCGCAGTGATAGGCGTCGCAGATCGTGAACGCATCGGCGAGCTGGTAGTGGAACGGGATGTCGTCGCGCTTCAGGTACGCCATCGTCGTGGTGCCCTTGTTCGGCACCCACTGGTCGTAGCGGCCCTTGTTCCACGCGGCGTGCATGTCCTGCCAGCCGTGCGGCAGGTCCTGCAGGAACTGCAGGCCGAGCTTGTCCGCGCCCGGGTGGAACGGCAGCAGCTCGGCCGGGCCGACCGGCTGGTGGAACACCGACTTGCCGTTCGCGAGGCGCAGCGGGCGCGGGTCGCCGAAGCCGCGGACGCCGCGCATCGTGCCGAAGTAATGGTCGAACGAGCGATTCTCCTGCATCAGGATCACGATGTGTTCGATGTCGCGGATCGTGCCGGTACGGCGGTTCGCGGGAATGGCGAGCGCATCGCGGATCACGGGCGGGAACAGGTTCAGCGCGGCGGCGCCGGCGGTGCCGGCGGCGACGCGAAGGAAGTCACGACGGTTCGATCGGGTCATGGTCGTTATCGTGCGGTAAAGGGGGGAGCCGGTTGGCGGGACATGCGGAAAGAGTCGGCGCGGCCGGGCGCAGGATGCGGCTGCGCCGGTCGTGCCGCCGCGAGCATAGCGAGGAATCGGTGTCATTCATGTGAAGTCCGGAAACGTTTGCAGGTGCGGACCGGACAGGACTCGGACGGCGTTGTGCCGACGATCGGACTGCGCAGGAGGAGCGCGGCGGCGGCGCGAGTGGCACGCCGGAGCGGCGAGGGGGGACGGCGGCGGCGCGATGCGGGGGCGATGCAGGGGGGCGATGCGGGCGCGTCAGGCGTCGGTCACCCACGCGCCGAACCATTCGCTCGGGCGCGCGATTTCATCCTGCGCGGCGACGAGTTCGAGCTCGTAGCGGCGCGCGTCGTAGGTCGCCTTCACGACCGCATGCACGGCCGCGAGCGTGTGCTCGAACGCGGCGCGCACGGAGTCGCCGCGCAGCCGGCGCGCGACGAAAATGGCGCTGGTGAGGTCGCCGACGCCGACCGGATGGCGCGGAAACGCGTACAGCGGCCGCTGGCCGATCCACGCTTCGGTTTCGGTGACGGCGAGCATGTTGAAGCGGTCGGCCGGGCTGTTGCGGTCGTGCAGGTGCTTGACGAGGACGATCTTCGGGCCGCGGCGGATCAGCGCGCGGCAGGCGTCGACGGCTTCAGCGACGGTCTCGATGCGCCGCCCGGCGAGCTTCTGCAGCTCGGTGTGGTTCGGCGACATGCCGTCGGCGAGCGCCGGCACTTCCTGGACGATGAATTCCTCGACGCCGGGCTCGGGCCGGATGCCGCCCGTCTGGCCCATCGCCGGATCGCAGAAGTACCATGCGTTCGGGTTCATCGCCTTCACCGAGCGGACGATCTCGACGGCCGCGCGCGCTTGCGGCGGCGAGCCGAGGAAGCCGGACAGCACCGCGTCGCAGCGCTTGAGCGCGCCGATTGCAGCGATGCCGTCGACGAGCTGTTCCATCTTGGCGGCGTCGATCGCGCTGCCGGCCCAGTGGCCATACTGCATGTGATTCGACAGCTGGACGGTGTTGAGCGGCCAGACGTTGACGCCGAGGCGCTGCATCGGGAACACGGCCGCGCTGTTGCCGGCATGTCCGTAGATGACATGCGACTGAATGCTGAGGACGTTTTTCATGGATGTTCGCCTGCAGGCGTTTCAGGGTCACGTCACACGATACCCGAGTTCGTCGCGCGCGCGGAAGTCGCACGGCCATCGAGTGTTGCGCGCCGTCGTCAGCCCGACCGCGTAGAATCGCGGTGCACGAAGCCGCCCGGCTGCCCGCGTGCATTTCCCATTACCGTGATCGCCCGCCATGCCTTCGATTTGCAAGATGTTGTCCCTCGCGTGCGCCGCCGTGCTCGGTGCGGGAGTCGCCGCCGCATGCGCGACGTCAGTCGCGGCCGCCGTCCCGGCACCGGCCGGCAATGACGGGCCCGCGTACGGCCCCCGCCTGGAAGGTTTCGCCTATCCGGAGCCGGTGCACCGCTACGCGTTCGTGTCGCAGCGCGAAACCCTCGAGATGATGTACATGGACGTGCAGCCGACGCACCCGAACGGCCGCACCGTCGTGCTGCTGCATGGGAAGAACTTCTGCGCGGCGACCTGGGAGGACACGATCGGCGTGCTGAGCCGCGCCGGCTATCGCGTGATTGCGCCGGACCAGATCGGCTTCTGCAAGTCGTCGAAGCCCGAACGCTACCAATATAGCTTCCAGCAGCTCGCGCGCAACACGCATGTGCTGCTCGAGTCGCTCGGCGTGAAATCGGCGACGATCGTCGGGCATTCGACGGGCGGGATGCTCGCGATGCGTTACGCGCTGATGTATCCGAAGGCGACCGACCAGCTCGTGCTGGTGAACCCGATCGGCCTCGAGGACTGGAAGGCGCTCGGCCTGCCGCCGCTGTCGGTCGACTACTGGTATGCGCGCGAGCAGAAGACGACGGCGGACGGCATCCGCCGCTACGAGCAGGCGACCTACTACGCGGGCAAGTGGGCGCCGTCCTACGAGCGCTGGGTGCAGATGCTCGCCGGCATGTATCGCGGCCCGGGCCGCGACGCGGTCGCGTGGAACTCGGCGCTGATCTACGACATGATCCTCACGCAGCCGGTGGTCTACGAACTCGGTGCGATCCGCGTGCCGACGCTGCTGCTGATCGGCGACAAGGACACGACCGCGATCGGCAAGGACGTGGCGCCGCCCGACGTGCACGCGAAGCTCGGCCGTTACCCGGAACTCGCGAAGCGCACGCAGGCGGCGATTCCCGGCGCGCAGCTCGTCGAATTCCCGGCGCTCGGCCACGCGCCGCAGATCCAGGACCCGGATGCGTTCCACAAGGCGCTGCTCGACGGGCTGGAGGCGGCGCACCCGCAGTGACGCAACGGCGGGCGCACCTGTCCGGTCAGCGGGTTTCGTTCGCGAGTTCGTCGCGGATCTGCGCCGCCAGTTCGAACGAGCGCACCCGCGCGGCGTGATCGTGGATCTGCGCGGTGATGATCACCTCGTCCGCGCCCGTCTGCGCGATCCGGTCGCGCAGCTTGTCGCGCACCGTGTCGCGCGAGCCGACGGCAGCGAATGACAGCGCGTGCGCGACGTTCGCGAGTTCGAACTCGCTCGCCTCGAGCGCGTCGACGGGCGGCGGCAGCTTGCCCGGCGTGCCGCGGCGCAGGTTGATGAACTGCTGCTGCAGCGACGTGAAGAGGCGCCGCGCCTCGTCGTCGGTATCGGCCGCGAACACGTTGACTCCGACCATCGCATGCGGCTTGGGCCACGCGGCCGACGGCCGGTACTGCGCACGATAGAGCTCGAGCGCCCGCATCAGGTAGTCCGGCGCGAAGTGCGACGCAAACGCGAACGGCAGCCCGAGCATCGCGGCGAGCTGCGCGCTGAACAGACTCGAGCCCAGCAGCCACACGGGCACGTCCAGCCCCGCGCCGGGCACCGCGCGCACGCGCTGGCCGGGCACCGGTTCCTCAAAATAGCGCTGCAGCTCGGCGACGTCGTCCGGAAACGCGTCGGCGCTCCCGATCAGGTCGCGGCGCAGCGCGCGCGACGTGGTCTGGTCGGTGCCGGGCGCACGGCCGAGCCCGAGGTCGATGCGCCCCGGATACAGGGACGCGAGCGTGCCGAACTGCTCGGCGATCACGAGCGGCGCATGGTTCGGCAGCATGATTCCGCCCGAGCCGACGCGGATCGTGTTCGTCGCGCCCGCGACATGACCGATCACGACGGCGGTCGCCGCGCTCGCGATACCGGGCATGTTGTGATGTTCGGCGAGCCAGTAGCGCCGGTAGCCCAGGCGCTCCGCGTGCCGCGCGAGATCGACGGTGTTGCGGAAAGCCTGCGCGGCGTCGGCACCGTCGGGGATGGGGGCGAGATCGAGTACGGAAAACGGAATCATCGGGTGGCCTTCGAAAGGGAGGAGCGCGGTGATGCGCATGCGCAACAGAGGCTGACGATTTTGCCAAAGGGTTCCGGAACGCGCTGGCGACGCACGGATACCCATGCGCCTTTCAGGGGTGCAAGGTGAGGTGTCGTGATCGTCGCAAAAATCGTTCTAATCGCCAAATAATTACTAATCTTTACGGCGATTGGGCATGTCTTCGCATCGACGTACAAAATTCCACGAAACGTTTGATTTTCAAGACTGCAATACGCCTGCAAAGTGCTTACGCTAACGTGAATGTAGTGGCACCAGAATGGTTCCGCGGCCGCACAGCTTTGCTGAAATCGCACCAGTCCGTTTCGCGAGGTGCCGCGCGCGGGCTGGCGCGGGCTGCTAAAATCCGGCGCCTGTCCATGTTGTGCCGATGATAGCCATTCGAATCTTCCCGCATCCCGTCCGGGCATCGCGCGAGGATGTGCCACGCGAAGCCGGGCATGGCCGCTTTCGGGGAATGGGCCGTGCCTCCCCATTACAGACGCTGCTGGAACAAGGAGTCGGGTCGTGCTCGCGTTCGTTGCTGTCGGAATACCCAATCACGTTCAACCCGGTTCGATCGATCGGCGGGGTGCCCACGTCGCCGGAGGGCGTCGCGCATGACACCGACCGTCACGCTGCTTGACTGGCTTCTGATCGTGTTCACGCTGGCCGCGGCCGGCTATGCGCTCGTTGCGGCCTTCGCGCCGCGCCCGCGCACGCCGCGCACCGCCGCGCGCGACGGCTTCGAGCCGGTCAGCGTGCTCAAGCCGCTGTGCGGCGCGGAGCCGCACCTGTACGAGAACCTCGCGACGTTCTGCGAGCAGCGCCACCCGCGCCATGAAGTGCTGTTCGGGGTCGCGTCCGCGGCCGATCCGGCCGTCGCCGTCGTCGAGCGGCTGCGCGCCGACTATCCGGAATGCGACATCACGCTGGTGATCGACGCGCGCGTGCACGGCAAGAACCTGAAGGTCAGCAACCTGATCAATCTGGCCGAACGCGCGAAATACGGCCGCATCTTGATCGCCGACAGCGACATCGCGGTAAAGCCGGACTATCTGGAGCACGTGACGGCGCCGCTCGCCGACGCGTCGGTCGGTGTCGTCACGTGCCTGTATCATGCGCGCAGCGTCGGCGGGTTCTGGACGCGGATCGGCGCGCAGTTCGTCGATGCCTGGTTCGCGCCGTCGGTGCGGATCACGCACCTCGGCCGCTCGAGCCGCTTCGGCTTCGGCGCGACGCTGGCGCTGACGCGCGACACGCTCGAGCGGATCGGCGGTTTTCTCGCGTTGAAGGACGAGCTGGCCGACGACTTCTGGCTGGCCGAGTTGCCCCGCCGCCTCGGGCGACGCACCGTGCTGTCCGAGGTCGAGGTCGCGACCGACGTGATCGAGCCGTCGTTCGGGCCGCTGTGGCACCGCGAGACACGCTGGCTGCGCACGATCCGTTCGCTGAACCCGACCGGCTTCGCGTTCCTGTTCATCACGTTTACCGCGCCGTGGCTCGTGGTCGGCGCGGCGCTCGCGCTGCGTCTCGACGGCACCTTCGTCGGCACGCTGGCGGGGGGAGCGGCCGTCGCGGGCGCGTTCGGGCGGCTGGTGCTGCACGCGCGCGGCGAGGACGGCTGGCGCGCGTTCTGGCGCGATCTCCCGCTCGTCGCGGTGCGCGACACGCTGCTCGCGCTCGAATGGCTCGCGGCCGTGTTCGGCACGCAGGTCGTGTGGCGCGGCGCGAGGATGACGGTCGTCGGCGCCGAACGCGCGACGGCGGCGGTGGAAGGCGGGGACGGCCGCTGAGGTACGTTCCCCGAGGGAGCCGGCCATGCGCCCGTTCCCGATCGAATCCGGCCGGCGGGCCGAGACGTGCCGCGCGGCCGGCCGCGCGACGCGACATGACAGAGAGGCGGGCGCCGGCAGGGCGGCCCGCGGTTGATTGACTGAATCGTTGAAACGAATCGAACTATGCAGGCTACCGGAGCATTCATGAAAACGCTGTTCTTGCAGGCCCCTTCGTATGACGGCTTCGACGGCGGAGCCGGTTCGCGCTATCAGGCGAAGCGCGAAATCCGTTCCTTCTGGTACCCGACGTGGCTCGCGCAGCCGGCCGCGCTCGTGCCGGGCAGCCGCGTCGTCGACGCGCCGGCCGACGGCCTGTCGGTCGAGGAGACGCTGAAGATCGCCAACGACTACGACCTCGTGATCATCCACACGAGCACGCCGTCGTTCCCGACCGACGCGATGTTCGCGCAGGACCTGAAGAAGATGAAGCCGTCGATGCTGGTCGGCATGGTGGGCGCGAAGGTGATGGTCGATCCGCACAACTCGCTCACGGCGA
Source organism: Burkholderia sp. Bp9140 (assembly GCF_003853425.1). NCBI lineage: Bacteria > Pseudomonadati > Pseudomonadota > Betaproteobacteria > Burkholderiales > Burkholderiaceae > Burkholderia > Burkholderia sp. Bp9140. The sequence continues at coordinate 51,685 of NZ_QTPQ01000051.1, read as the reverse complement.
GCGAGGCAATCGACTTCGTGTGCCGCGAGGAATTCGACTACACCTGTAAGGAAATCGCCGAAGGCAAGCCGTTCCCACAGATCAAGGGCTTGAGCTGGCGCGCGAAGGACGGCTCGATCGAGCACAACGAAGCGCGTCCGATCCTCGAGAACATGGATGAACTGCCGTTCGTCGCGCCCGTCTACAAGCGCGACCTGAAGATCGACAACTACTTCATCGGCTACCTGAACTATCCGTACGTATCGATCTACACGGGCCGCGGCTGCAAGTCGCGCTGCACGTTCTGCCTGTGGCCGCAGACGGTCAGCGGCCATCGCTACCGCACGCGCTCGGTCGAGAACGTGCTCGCGGAAGCGAAGTGGATCCGCGACAACATGCCGGAAGTGAAGGAACTGATGTTCGACGACGACACCTTCACCGACGACTTGCCGCGCGCCGAAGCCATCGCCATCGGCCTGGGCAAGCTCGGCATGACGTGGTCGTGCAACGCGAAGGCGAACGTGCCGTACAAGACGCTGAAGGTCATGAAGGAAAACGGCCTGCGCCTGCTGCTGGTCGGCTTCGAATCCGGCGACGACCAGATCCTCGTGAACATCAAGAAGGGCGTGCGCACCGATTTCGCGCGCCGTTTCAGCGCGGACTGCAAGAAGCTCGGCATCAAGATCCACGGCACCTTCATCCTCGGCCTGCCGGGCGAGACGCAGGACACCATCAAGAAGACGATCGAGTACGCGAAGGAAATCAACCCGCACACGATCCAGGTGTCGCTCGCCGCGCCGTATCCGGGCACGACGCTTTACAAGCAGGCCGTCGAGAACGGCTGGATGGAAGAGAACAAGACCATCAACCTGGTGAGCAAGGAAGGCGTGCAACTGGCGGCGATCGGCTATGCGCACCTGTCGCGCGACGAGATCTATCACCATCTCGAGCAGTTCTATCGCCAGTTCTACTTCCGTCCGTCGAAGATCTGGGAGATCGTCCGCGAGATGCTGACGAGCTGGGACATGATGAAGCGCCGTCTGCGCGAAGGCGTCGAGTTCTTCCGCTTCCTGCGCGCGCACGAGGCCTGATTCGTGACGACGCAGCGGGCGGCGCGGGCGCTGATCTTCACCGCGGACGACTTCGGGCTGCATCCGCGCGTCAACGCGGCGGTCGAGCGCGCGCATCGCGACGGCGTGCTGAACGCCGCGAGCCTGATGGTCGGTGCGCCCGCGGCGCAGGATGCGATCGAACGCGCGCGGCGGCTGCCGTCGCTCGCGGTCGGCCTGCATCTCGTCCTCGCGGACGGGCCGGCCACGCTGCCCGCGCATGAGATACCCGCGCTCGTCGGCCGCGACGGGCGGTTCGGCGACGCGATGGCGAAGGACGGCTGTCGCTTCTTCTTCCTGCCGCACGTGCGTGCGCAACTGCGCCGCGAGATCCGTGCGCAGTTCGACGCGTTCGCGGCGAGCGGCCTGCCGCTCGATCACGTGAACGCGCACAAGCATTTCCACCTGCACCCGACCGTGCTGTCGCTGATCATCGAGATCGGCCGCGACTACGGGCTGCGCGCGGTGCGGCTGCCGTACGAAACGAGCGCGCCCGCGCTGCTCAAGCCGTGGATCGCGCTCGTGCGCGCCCGGCTCGATCGCGCAGGGCTCGCACACAACGACTACGTGGTCGGGATCGAGCATACGGGCGCGATGGACGAGCGCGTGCTGCTCGACGCGCTCGCGGCGCTGCCGCCCGGGGTCGGCGAGATCTACTGTCATCCGGCCGAAGCCGGCGACGGCCCGATCACGCCGACGATGGCCGCTTACCGTCCGGTCGACGAACTGGACGCGCTGCTGTCGCCGCGCGTCGCGGCCGCGCTGAAGGCGGCCGGCGTCGCGACCGGCGGGTTTGCGGACGTGTTCGGCCAGTCCGCGGCGCGGCGCGGCACACGCGCGTCGCGCGAAGCGGGGGCGCAGCCGTCATGACCAAGTGGATCAAATGGCTCGGCTGGCCGGTCGGCATCGGGATCCTGCTCGCGCTGGGGCTGCACGAAGGCGTCGGCGACGTGTCGCGGATGCTCGAGCGCGCCGGCTTCGCGCTGCTGTGGCTCGTGCCGTTCCACGCGCTGCCGCTGCTGCTCGACGCATATGCGTGGCACCAGCTGCTCGACCGGCGCGCGTCGCTCTCGTTCCTGTGGTGGATCGCGACCGTGCGCGAAGCCGTGAACCGGCTGCTGCCCGTGGTCGGGATCGGCGGCGAGCTGGTCGGGATCCGGATGGCGCGCTGGCAGGTGCCCGACGCGAGCCGCGTGACCGCGTCGGTGATCGTCGAGGTGCTGGTGACGATCGTTGTCCAGTATGCGTTCGCGGCGCTCGGCCTCGTGCTGCTGCTCGCGACCACGCACGACATGGGCGGCGGCACGATCGGCCTTGCGCTGCTGCTGACGCTGCCGCTGCCGGTGCTCGGCGTCGTGCTGATGCGGCGCGGCGGGATCTTCCACGCGATCGAGCGGTTCGCGGGGCGCCTGCTCGGCGATTCGCACCGGCTGCTGCAGGGCGTCGACGGCCGCCGGCTCGATGGCGACATCGACGCGCTGATGTCGCGCACGGCGCTGCTGTTCAGCGCGTTCTTCTGGCAATTGTCGGGCTACGTGCTCGGCGCGCTCGAAATCTACTGGGCGCTCGCGCTGCTCGGTCATCCGGTATCGATCGGCGGCGCGATCGCGATCGAGGCGATGACGCAGGCCGTGCGGCATGCGGCGTTCATGGTGCCGGGCGGCCTGGGCGTGCAGGAGGCGACCGTCGTGCTGCTCGCGCAGATGTTCGGCGTCGATCGCGAGACGGCGCTGTCGCTCGCGCTGGTCAAGCGCGGGCGCGAGGTGCTGTTCGGCTGCCTGGCGCTCGGCTCGTGGCAGCTTGCCGAACTCGTGCGCACGCGCCGCCGCATCCGTGCGGTGCCGGCCGTGCCGCGCGCACCGCACGCGCGCCGCGAGGCCGACACGCAAACCGAAACGACGCATTGAACACGAGACGGGCCGCACGCCCGTCTCGCGCTTTTGGCGTGGCGCGGGTATCCTTGCCGCGTGTTTTCTCGACGCGTATTTCTTCCGATGATTTTCCGTTTCCGGCTGCTTCCCGTGACGATGCTGGCCGCCGCGCTGGCGCTGACCGGCTGCGACGACAAGCAAGGCAATCTCGACGTGCAACGCATCAGGGATTTTTTCAACGCGATCAAGCCGGCGCCGCTGCTGCTCAAGGGGCTGAAGGCCGGCGTATCGACCGAGGCCGACGTGCGCGGCACGATGGGCAAGCCCGAGACCGAGCGCACCTTTACCGACGGCTCGAAGCGCCTCGAATATCCGCGCGGCCCGATGGGCAACCAGACCTGGTTCGTCGACCTCGACGCGAGCGGGCACTACATGGGCGCGACGCAGGTGCTGACCGCCGAGAACTTCGCGAAGGTGCGCCCCGGGATGAACGAGGACGAGGTGCGGCGCCTGCTCGGCAAGCCGGGCGACATCGCGCAGTACCCGCTGAAGCCCGAGACGGTATGGAGCTGGCGCTGGCTCGAGGACGGCGTCAACACCGACGCGTTCTTCAACGTCCATTTCGGCCCGGACGGGCTTGTCTATACGACTTCGCGCTCCGACATCCTGAAGGGGCGGTGAACCCGCGTGCGGCGCTATATCGAAAAAGCGACCGGAAAATTGCAAAAAGCCCGCTTCCCGGTGTGTTATCCGACTGTCAGGAAGCGGCTTTTTTCCTTTTGAAACAGCAGGCTACGCGTTGCCGGCAAATGATGGGATGAATTGCTGCAACGCAGCAATCGCATGCGAGGTGATTTGAGGCAATCAATTTCGCTTGCGACTATCCGCGTCAGCCCGGCGCGGAACAGATATGTGCGCCGGTGTTCATATCAACACTGGAGACGCGCGTGTTCCTTTACGGCTTTGGTCCCGTCCTCTGGGCCGGCACCGTGCAGACCATCGAGCTGTCGGTGCTGTCGCTCGCCGCTGCGGTGGCGCTGGGGCTGATCGGCGCGGTGGCGAAGCTGTCGCACAACCGGGTGCTGCGAGCGATCGCGACCGGTTATACGACGCTGATCCGCTCGGTGCCCGATCTCGTCCTGATGCTGCTGTTGTTCTACAGCATCCAGATCTGGTTGAACCAGTTCACCGACCTCGTCGGCTGGGACCAGATCGACATCGATCCGTTCGTCGCCGGCGTGCTGACGCTCGGCTTCATCTATGGCGCGTACTTCACCGAGACGTTCCGCGGCGCGTTCCTGTCGGTGCCGCGCGGCCAGCTCGAGGCCGGCGCGGCGTACGGGATGAGCGGGATGCGCGTGTTCGTGCGGATCATGTTTCCGCAGATGATGCGCTTCGCGCTGCCGGGCATCGGCAACAACTGGCAGGTGCTCGTGAAGGCGACCGCGCTGGTGTCGATCATCGGCCTCGCGGACGTCGTGAAGGCCGCGCAGGACGCCGGCAAGAGCACGTTCAACATGTTCTTCTTCATCCTCGTTGCGGCGCTGATCTACCTCGCGATCACGACCGTTTCCAACCTCGTGCTGATCCAGCTCGAGAAGCGTTATTCCATGGGCGTGCGGCACGCAGAACTATGATCGAGATCCTCCAGGAATTCGGCCAGGCGTTCCTTTACTGGGACGGCCAGCGCCTCTCCGGCCTTGCGGTGACGCTGTGGCTGCTCGTCGCGTCGATTTCGCTCGGCTTCGTGTGCGCGGTGCCGCTCGCGGTCGCGCGCGTGTCGAAGAAGAAGTGGCTGTCGATGCCGGTGCGGTTCTACACGTACGTGTTCCGCGGCACGCCGCTCTACGTGCAGCTGCTGCTGATGTACACGGGCATGTACAGCCTCGAGTTCGTGCGTTCGCACTCGCTGCTCGACGCGTTCTTCCGCAGCGGCTTCAACTGCGCGATCCTCGCGTTCGCACTGAACACCTGCGCGTACACGACCGAGATCTTCGCGGGCGCGATTCGCGCGATCCCGCACGGCGAGGTCGAGGCGGCGCGTGCGTACGGGATGTCGCCGTTCACGATGTACCGCCGCGTGATCCTGCCGTCGGCGCTGCGCCGTGCGCTGCCGCTGTACAGCAACGAGGTGATCCTGATGCTGCACGCGACCACCGTGGCGTTCACGGCGACCGTGCCCGACATCCTGAAGGTCGCGCGCGATGCCAATTCCGCGACCTACATGGCGTTCCAGTCGTTCGGGATCGCCGCACTGATCTATCTTGCGGTATCGTTCGCACTCGTCGCGGCGTTTCGCCGGGCGGAGCGCCACTGGCTCGCGTATCTCGCGGCCGGCCGTCATTGATTTCACTTCGAGGAGAGCCAGTTGGCCGAGATCACTCAAACGAGCGCGTCCGCTTCCGTCAAGCTTGCCGCGGTCGATATTCACAAGCGCTATGGCGATAACGAGGTGCTCAAGGGCGTGTCGCTGAACGCGAAGGCCGGCGACGTCATCAGCATCATCGGCGCCAGCGGTTCGGGCAAGAGCACGTTCCTGCGCTGCATCAATTTTCTCGAGCGGCCGAATGCGGGGCAGATCGTCGTCGACGGCGAGGCCGTGCGCACGAAGACCGACCGCGCCGGCGCGCTCGAGGTCGCCGATCACAAGCAGTTGCAGCGCATCCGCACGAAGCTTGCGATGGTGTTCCAGCACTTCAATCTGTGGGCGCACATGAACGTGCTCGAGAACGTGATGGAAGCGCCGGTGCACGTGCTCGGCATTCCGAAGAAGGAAGCCGAGGAGCGTGCGCGCGAGTACCTGGAGAAGGTCGGCCTCGCGCCGCGCGTGGAGAAGCAATATCCGTCGCACCTGTCGGGCGGTCAGCAGCAGCGTGTCGCGATCGCGCGCGCGCTGGCGATGCATCCGGACGTGATGCTGTTCGACGAGCCGACGTCGGCGCTCGACCCGGAACTCGTCGGCGAAGTGCTGAAGGTGATGCAGAAGCTGGCCGAGGAAGGCCGCACGATGATCGTCGTCACGCACGAGATGGGTTTCGCGCGCAACGTGTCGAACCACGTGATGTTCCTGCATCAGGGGCGGACCGAGGAAGAGGGCGATCCGAAGGAGGTGCTGGTGCGCCCGCAGAGCGAGCGTCTGAAGCAGTTCCTGTCGGGCAGCCTCAAGTAACGCGAAGGGCGGGTTTCATACGTGGTACCGGTGTCTCGTCCCGCAGGCGCCACCCGCACGACGCAGGTGGTGATCGTTGCATTGCCGCCCGTGTCGATGTCGGGCGTGGGTCCGATCGTCGATGCGTTGCATCTCGCGAACGAGATCGACGGGCGCTTGCTGTATCGCTGGCAGGTGTGTTCGTGGGACGGGCGGCCGGTGCCGCTCGTGGGCGGTGCGCAGTGGCATGCCGATGCGGCGTTCAACGATGCGATCGCGTGCGACTGGCTGATCGTCGTGTCGGAGCGGTTTCAGCAGTTTGCCGATTATCGGCTGTTTCTCGCGAGTCTCGCGCGGGTCGGGCAGCGCACGCCGGTCGTCACGGGTATTCACCACGGCGTGTGGTGGCTCGCGATGGCCGGGCAGCTTTCCGGATATCGCGTGAGCGTGAACTGGGAGACGTATCAGCAGTTCGCCGAGCAGTTCGAGCGGTCGATCGTCACGCAGCAGATCTTCGAGATCGATCGCGATCGGGCGACCTGTGCGGGTGGGCAAGCCACCGTTGACTTCATGCTGGCCATGATCGGCCGCGAACATGGGGCGGATCTTGCGGAGCGGATCGCCGATGCGCTCGGGGCCGGGACGCTGCGGAGTGGTGAGGAGCGCCAACGGATTCCTTTTGTTACCGCGCCCGGTGAGCGGCATCCTCGGTTGAATGATGCTTTGCTTTTGATGGAAGCCAATATCGAGGATCCTTTGACGACCGATGAGATCGCCGGGCTCGTTGGCGTTTCACGCCGGCAACTGGAGCGGCTCTTTCGGCAGTATCTCGGGGCGATGCCCTCCAAGTATTACCTCAATCTCAGATTGCTCAAGGCAAGGACGCAGTTGCAGCGGACCAGCAAGTCAGTCGTTCAGGTCAGTCTCGCTTGTGGGTTCTCTTCTGCTGCGCATTTTTCCAATGCGTACCGCGAAAGGTTTGGGGTCACACCTCGGGAAGATCGACGGGCGTGGCTCGAGAAGCAGACGGGCGGTGGCAGCGAGCCTCGCGGGGGCGCGCTTGTGGAGCGCGGGAAGGATTAAGTGGTTTGTTGCGGGGCGCCTGCGTTTGACGTGAAGCACCTGTGATCGTGTCGGTCTATTAGCGTCGCCCCTGCGCGGGGCGGCGGTTACTTTTCTTTGTCTTGCCAAAGAAAAGTAACCAAAAGAAAGGCGCTCGGATAACGCATGACTTCCCGGTGCCGTAGCCATCGGAGTGGCCCTCGCCTAAGTGTCGGCGCCAGTCGGGAACCCGGAGTGGTTCGAGCAATGGTTCTGACCCGCCACACCACCCAACAGAGCGGTATACCGCCCGCTAGCTCCGTCCTCGCTTCGCTCGGCCGACGGGTCCAAACATCCCCCCTTTGCAACGCTATCGGTCGATTGGTTTCCACAATCGTGGCGGGTGGCGCATCAATCCAATAAATCGAAATCGTCGTTGCAGTGCAACGGGCACTTCACTGATTGGGGGAACTGATCAGTCGGTGTTTGTAGGTGGTGCGCAGGCGCATGAATTGCGATTGAAGAACCTTGCAGCCGAGCGTAGCGAGGATGGAGCTAGCGGGCGGTATACCGCTCTGTTGGGTGGTGTGGCGGGTCAGAACCATTGCTCGAACCACTCCGGGTTCCCGACTGGCGCCGACACTTAGGCGAGGGCCACTCCGATGGCTACGGCACCGGGAAGTCATGCGTTATCCGAGCGCCTTTCTTTTGGTTACTTTTCTTTGGCAAGACAAAGAAAAGTAACCGCCGCCCCGCGCAGGGGCGACGCTAATAGACCGACACGACCCCAGGTGCTTCACGAAAACGCGAGCGCACCGCCAGAACCCCCCCAAACCACAGCCCCCACCCGAAAGGGCAAAATATCCCGAAGAAAAGCGCTTCCGATAGAACCCGTCGCAAATCTGCAAGACGCTTGCGCCACCCTTACCTAAACTTGATCCTGTTGAACCCTCTTACGAAACCGAAAGGAACGACCATGACGACCTCGACCGTGACCCGCCAGACATTCGACGAAGTGATGGTGCCGGTATTCTCCCCCGCGCCGTTCGTGCCGGACCGTGCAGAGGGCTCCCGCGTGTGGGACACGGCCGGCCGCGAATACGTGGACTTCGCCTGCGGCATCGCCGTGACGTCGCTGGGCCACGGCCACCCGGAACTGCTGAAGGTCCTGGACGAACAAGGCCGCAAGCTCTGGCACATCGGCAACGGCTACACGAACGAGCCGGTGCTGCGCCTCGCGAAGCGCCTCGAATCGCTGACCTTCGCCGACCGCGCATTCTTCGCGAACTCGGGCGCGGAAGCGAACGAAGCCGCACTGAAACTCGCACGCCGCGTCGCATTCGACCGCCACGGTGCCGACAAGTACGAAATCGTGTCGTTCGTCCAGTCGTTCCACGGCCGCACGTTCTTCACGGTCAGCGTCGGCGGCCAGCCGAAATACTCGGAAGGCTTCGGCCCGGTGCCGGCCGGCATCAAGCACCTGCCGTTCAACGACATCGAAGCCGCGAAGGCCGCGATCGGCCCGCAAACCTGCGCGGTGATCGTCGAGCCGGTGCAGGGCGAAGGCGGCGTGATTCCGGCCGATCCGGCCTTCCTGAAAGCGCTGCGCGAAGCATGCGACGCCCACGACGCACAGCTGATCTTCGACGAAGTGCAAACGGGCGTCGGCCGCACGGGCCAGTTCTACGCCTACATGGACACGGGCGTCACGCCGGACATCCTCACGACCGCGAAGGCGCTCGGCAACGGCTTCCCGATCGGCGCGATGCTGACGACGAACGAACTGGCCGCGTACTTCAAGGTCGGCGTGCACGGCACGACGTACGGCGGCAACCCGCTCGCCTCGGCGATCGCGGACAAGGTCGTCGAACTGATCGGCGACCCGGCCCTGCTCGAAGGCGTGCGCGAACGCAGCGCGCGACTGAAGGGCGCGCTGGAACGCATCAACGCACGCTTCGGCCTCTTCAAGGACATCCGCGGCAAGGGCCTCCTGGTCGGCGCGGAACTCACCGCCGCATTCGACGGCCGCGCGAAGGACTTCGTCACCGCCGCCGCCGACAACGGCCTGATCATGCTGATCGCGGGCCCGAACGTGCTGCGCTTCGTGCCGTCGCTCGTGATTCCGTTCGACCTGCTCGACGAAGGCGTGAAGCGCTTCGAGAAGGCGGTCGAGCAGGTGCTCGCGGCTCAGGAAGCCACCGCGCGCTGATCGGCGCACCCATCGCAGACAGGAACGACGATGCTATTTGTTCGCCCCGGCAAACTCACGGATCTCGATGCGCTCGCGCACATGGCGCGCACCGCGCAGCCGGTCCTGCACTCGCTGCCGCACGACCGCGCCGCGCTCGAAGCGCGCGTGGCGCTCTCCGAGGATTCGTTTCGCGCGGATGTCGACTTCGCCGGCGAGGAGTTCTACCTCTTCGTGCTCGAGGATTCGTCGACGGGCAAGCTGCTCGGCACGGCGAGCATCGTGGCCGCGGCCGGCTACTCGGAACCGTTCTACGCGTTCCGCAACGACGCACTGATCCACGCGTCGCGCGAGCTGCACGTGAACCGCAAGATCCACGCGCTCACGATGTCGCACGAGCTGACCGGCAAGAGCCGGCTGGCGGGCTTCTACGTCGATCCGTCGCTGCGCGGCGACGCGGCCGCGCACCTGATCTCGCGTGCGCGGATGATGTACATCGCCGCGAACCGCCGCCGCTTCACGCCGGAAGTGTTCACGCTGCTGCTCGGCGTGAGCGACAACACGGGCGCATCGCCGTTCTGGGAAGCGGTGGGCCGCAAGTTCTTCGGCCGCGACTTCACCGACGTCGACATCGCATCGGGCGGCCGCAGCCGCACGTTCATCGCGGAAGTGATGCCGGCCTATCCGCTCTACGTGCCGCTGCTGCCGGAAGCCGCGCAGCGCGTGCTCGGCGAGCCGAACGAAACGGCACTGCTCGCGTATGACATCCATCTCGAGGAAGGCTTCGAGCCGGACCGCTTCGTCGACATCTTCGACGCGGGCCCGGTGCTGACCGCGCAGGTCGACCGAACCGCATGCGTGAAGCACGGCGCGGAGCGCACCGTGCGCGAAGCGGCGCGGCAGCAGGGCGATGTCGCGTACATGGTGTCCACCGGCAGCGGCGAATCGTTCCGCTGCGTGCTGGCCGACCTGCCGGGCGGCACGGCCAATGCGCCGCTGGCCGGCGACGCGCGCGCGGCGCTCGATGTGAAGGATGGCGATGTCGTGCGCTGCGTGCCGCTGCACCGCCGCGACGATGAAGACATGAAGGGAGACGCAGCATGATCGTCGTTCGGGTCGTACAAACGGGCGACGTTGACGCGCTCGTGTCGCTCGCGAAGGAAACCGGGCCGGGCCTGACCACGTTCAAGCCCGACCGCGACGCGCTCGCCGCGCGCATCGAGCGCACGCGCCGCACGCTCGAGGGCGAGGCCGCGCCCGGTGAAGCCGGCTACTTCTTCGTGATGGAAGAGTCGAAGACGGGCGACATCGCGGGCGTATGCGGGATCGAGACGCAGGTCGGTCTCGAACAGCCGTTCTACAACTATCGCGTGAGCACGGTCGTGCACGCGAGCCAGGAGCTCGGCGTGTGGACGCGGATGTCCGCGCTCAACATTTCGCACGACCTCACGGGCTATGCGGAAGTGTGCTCGCTGTTCCTGAGCCCGCGCTATCGCACGGGCGGCGTGGGCGGCCTGCTGTCGCGCTCGCGCTTCATGTTCATCGCGCAGTTTCGCGAGCGCTTTCCGGAACGCATCTGCGCGGAACTGCGCGGCCACTTCGACGAAGACGGCACGTCGCCGTTCTGGCGCGCGGTCGGTTCGCACTTCTACCAGATCGATTTCAACGCGGCCGATTACCTGAGCTCGCACGGCCGCAAGTCGTTCCTCGCGGAACTGATGCCGCGCTACCCGGTGTACGTCGACCTGCTGCCGCAGGATGCGCAGGACGCGGTCGGCCTCACGCACCGCGACACGCTGCCGGCGCGCAAGATGCTCGAGGCGGAAGGGCTGCGCTACCAGAACCACGTCGACATCTTCGACGCGGGCCCGGTGCTCGAATGCCACGTCAACGACCTGCGCACGGTGCGCGAGAGCGTCGTCGTGCCGGTCGCGATCGGCGTGCCTGACGCACGGGTCGATGCGCCGCGGTCGCTCGTGTCGAACACGTCGCTGAACGATTTCCGCGTCGGCGTCGCGCCGGGCGTGGTCGCGAACGATTCGTTCGTGTTGTCGGCCGACGATGCCGTCGCGCTCGACGTCAAGGCCGGCGATCCGGTGCGCGTGCTGCCGCTCAAAGTCAAACAGGGATAAACGAATCATGACGGAACTCTTCATCGATGGCGCCTGGGTCGCAGGCTCGGGCCCCGTGTTCGCCTCGCGCAACCCCGGCACCGACGCGATCGCATGGCAGGGTGACAGCGCGTCGGCGGCCGACGTCGACCGCGCGGTCGCGAGCGCGCGCCGCGCGTTCGCCGGCTGGTCGGCGCTCGACTTCGAAGCGCGCTGCGCGATCGTCAAGCGCTTCGCGGCGCTGCTCACCGAGCGCAAGGAAGCGATCGCCACTGCAATCGGCCGCGAGACGGGCAAGCCGCTGTGGGAAGCGCGCACCGAAGTCGCGGCGATGGCCGCGAAGGTCGGCATCTCGATCCAGGCCTATCAGGAGCGCACCGGCGAGAAGCGCCAGGACATGGCCGACGGCGTCGCGGTGCTGCGCCATCGTCCGCACGGCGTCGTCGCGGTGTTCGGGCCGTACAACTTCCCCGGCCACTTGCCGAACGGCCATATCGTGCCGGCGCTGATCGCGGGCAACACGGTCGTGTTCAAGCCGTCGGAGCTCGCACCGGGCGTCGCGCGCGCGACGGTCGAGGTGTGGCAGGAAGCCGGGCTGCCGGCCGGCGTGCTGAACCTCGTGCAGGGCGAGAAGGACACGGGCATCGCGCTCGCGAACCATCGGCAGATCGACGGCCTCTTCTTCACCGGCAGCTCGGATACCGGAACGCTGCTGCACAAGCAGTTCGGCGGCCGTCCGGAAATCGTGCTCGCGCTCGAGATGGGCGGCAACAACCCGCTCGTGATCGGCGAAGTCGAGGACATCGACGCGGCCGTGCACCACACGATCCAGTCGGCGTTCCTGTCGGCCGGCCAGCGCTGCACGTGCGCACGCCGCATCTTCGTGCCGCAGGGCGCGTTCGGCGACCGCTTCCTCGCACGCTTCGCCGACGTCACGTCGAAGATCACGGCCGACGTGTTCGACGCCGATCCGCAGCCGTTCATGGGTGCGGTGATCTCGGCACGCGCGGCCGCGAAGCTCGTCGACGCGCAGTCGCGCCTGATCGAGCAGGGCGCGAAGCCGATCATCGCGATGACGCAGCGCGATCCGCGCCTGGGTTTCGTGAACGCGTCGATCATCGACGTGACCGGCGTCGCGAACCTGCCCGACGAGGAGCACTTCGGCCCGCTCGCGCAGATCGTCCGCTACGCGACGTTCGACGAGGCGATCGAGCGCGCGAACGACACGGCATTCGGCCTGTCCGCCGGCCTGCTCGCGGACGACGCGAACGCATGGACGCACTTCCGCCGCACGATCCGTGCGGGGATCGTCAACTGGAACCGCCCGACCAACGGCGCATCGTCCGCGGCGCCGTTCGGCGGCACGGGCCGCTCGGGCAACCATCGTCCGAGCGCGTACTACGCGGCCGACTATTGCGCATATCCGATGGCGTCGGTGGAAAGCACGCAACTGACCTTGCCCGCGAGCCTGTCGCCGGGCCTGCATTTCTGATCGAGGGAACGACGATGAACGCACAAGAAGCCAATTTCGACGGACTCGTCGGCCCGACCCACAACTACGCCGGGCTGTCGTTCGGCAACGTGGCGTCGCTCAACAACGAGAAGTCGGCCGCGAATCCGAAGGCGGCCGCGAAGCAGGGGCTGCGCAAGATGAAGCAGCTCGCGGATCTCGGCTTCGCGCAAGGCGTGCTGCCGCCGCAGGAGCGGCCGTCGCTGCGCCTGTTGCGCGAGCTGGGCTTCTCCGGCAAGGACGCGGACGTGATCGCGAAGGCCGCGAAGCAGGCGCCCGAACTGCTCGCCGCGGCGAGCTCGGCGTCGGCGATGTGGACCGCGAACGCGGCCACCGTCAGCCCGTCGGCCGACACGAGCGACGGCCGCGTGCACTTCACGCCGGCCAACCTGTGCAGCAAGCTGCATCGCGCGATCGAGCACGAAGCGACGCGCCGCACGCTGTCGACGCTGTTCGCCGATCCCGCGCACTTCGCGGTGCACGAGGCGCTGACGGGTACGCCGGCGCTCGGCGACGAAGGCGCGGCGAACCATACGCGCTTTTGCGCGGAATACGGCCAGCCGGGCGTCGAGTTCTTCGTGTACGGCCGCGCGGAATACCGCCGCGGGCCGGAGCCGAAGCGCTTCCCGGCGCGCCAGACCTTCGAGGCGAGCCGCGCGGTCGCGCATCGCCATGGTCTTGACGAAACGGCGACGGTCTATGCGCAGCAGGATCCGGACGTGATCGATGCGGGCGTGTTCCACAACGACGTGATCTCGGTCGGCAACCGCGACACGCTGTTCACGCACGAGCGCGCGTTCGTCAACAAGCAGGCGATCTACGACACGCTGACGGCCGCGCTCGATGCGCGCGGCGCGCGCCTGAACGTGATCGAGGTGCCCGACGCGGCCGTGAGCGTGAACGACGCGGTCACGTCGTATCTGTTCAACAGCCAGCTGCTGTCGCGCGCGGACGGCTCGCAGGTGCTCGTCGTGCCGCAGGAATGCCGCGAGAACGCGAACGTCGCCGCCTATCTCGACCAGCTCGCGGTCGGCAACGGCCCGATCCGCGACGTGCTCGTGTTCGACCTGCGCGAAAGCATGAAGAACGGCGGCGGCCCCGCGTGCCTGCGCCTGCGCGTCGTGCTGAACGACGCCGAGCGTGCGGCCGTCACGTCGAACGTGTGGATGAACGACACGCTGTTCGCGTCGCTCGACGCGTGGATCGAGAAGCACTACCGCGACCGTCTCGCACCGGAAGACCTCGCCGATCCGACGCTGCTCGACGAATCGCGCACGGCGCTCGACGCGCTCACGCAGATCCTGCGCGTCGGGTCGCTTTATGATTTCCAGCGCTGAGTCCCGCATGTCGGCCGCCGCGCTGCTCGACGACTTCCTCGCGTTCACGCTCGCGGGTGACGCGCCGGACGTGAAGGACGGCGCGTGCGCGGACGGTGCGGTGCGCTGGCAATGGCTCGGCGACGGGCTGCTCGCGCTCGAGCCGGCGGCTGGCGACCATGCCGATGCTTCGGCGCGCGCGAGCGTGCTCGTGTCGGCCGGCGTGCATGGCGACGAGACCGCGCCGATCGAGCTGCTGTCGATGCTCGTGCATGATCTCGCAGCGGGCACGCTGCCGCTCGCGTGCCGGCTGCTCGTCGTGCTCGGCAACGTGCCGGCGATGCGCGCGGGCGAACGCTATCTCGACGACGACCTGAACCGCCTGTTCAGCGGTCGTCACGCGCACGTGCCGGCGAGCCGCGAAGCGCCGCGCGCGAAGCAGCTCGAAGCGGCCGCCGCCGCGTTCTTCGCGGCCGCGCCGGCGGGCGGTGCGCGCTGGCACGTCGACATGCATACGGCGATCCGCGCCTCGGTGTTCGAGCAGTTCGCGCTGCTGCCGCACACGGGCACGCCGCCGACCCGCGCGATGGTCGAATGGCTCGGCGACGCGCGCATCGCCGCCGTGCTGCTGCATACCGCGAAGGGCAACACGTATTCGCACTTCACGGCCGAGCAGTGCGGTGCGCTCGCATGCACGCTGGAGCTCGGCAAGGTGCGGCCGTTCGGCCAGAACGACCTGTCGCGCTTCGCGCCGGCCGACCGTGGGGTGCGCAGGCTCGTGTCGGGCGCCCCTCGCGATGTCGACGCTCGGGGCGGCCATCCGCCGTTGCCGCGCGTGTTCACCGTGATCGACCAGATCACGAAGCAGAGCGACGCGCTCGAGCTGTTCGTCGCGGCCGACGTCGCGAACTTCACCGCGTTCGCGCGAGGCACCGTGCTCGCGCAGGACGGCGACTACCGCTACACGGTGAAGCACGACGAGGAGCGCATCGTGTTCCCGAATCCGACGGTGAAGCCGGGTTTGCGCGCGGGCCTGCTCGTCGTCGACACGACGCGCGACACGCTCGCCGCACTCGTCTGACCCATGACCGGTTGCGCGCGGCTGCGGTGATCCGCGGCCCGCGCGTCGCCGCGCGGCATCCCCGTTTTACGATGACGCCCGCACACGCCGCGCAGACGGCCCGCGCGTCGCGCTTGCGTATTTGCGACATCGTCTTGCGAGTTCGATGGGCCGCCCGGTCGCCGCCGGCGCACGCAGCGCAGCATCGCGCGCCGGCGGCTGCTTTGGCGTATCGGGCCGCGCGGATTGGTACAATCGCGGCCTTGCGGCTGTTGCGCCGCATCAAGGCGCGGCATCGGGATTGTCGTTGTCATCCGACCCTGCAATGATGCATGCGCCCGTAGTTCCGGAACATTCGAGTATCGAGGAGAACACCTGATGAAGTTGGATTGGCGTAAAGTGGCCGCGCACGCGGTAGTGGCGGCATCGGCCGTGGCGGCAGGCAGCGCGATGGCTGCGGATCTGAAGGAGATCCGGTTCGGCGTCGAGGCCTCGTACGCGCCGTTCGAATACAAGACGCCCGACGGCAAGCTGACCGGCTTCGACATCGACATCGGCAACGCGGTGTGCGCGAAGCTGAAGACGAAGTGCGTGTGGGTCGAGAACGACTTCGACGGCCTGATCCCCGCACTGCAGGCGCGCAAGTTCGACGCGATCAACTCGGACATGACGATCACCGACCAGCGCAAGCACGCGATCGCGTTCACCGATCCGATCTACACGATCCCGAACCAGCTGATCGCGAAGCAGGGCAGCGGCCTGATGCCGACCCAGCAGGCGCTGAAGGGCAAGCGCGTCGGCGTGCTGCAGGGCACGATCCAGGAAGCGTACGCGAAGAAGAAGTGGGCGCCGGCCGGCGTCGAAGTCGTGCCATACCAGACGCAGGACCTGGCCTACGCCGACCTGAAGTCGGGCCGTCTCGACGCGACGTTCCAGGATTCGGAAGCGGGCTCGAAGGGCTTCCTGTCGAAGCCGCAAGGCCAGGGCTTCGGCTTCGCCGGCGGCACGGTCAGCGATGCCGAGATCCTCGGCTCGGGCGTCGGCTTCGGCCTGCGCAAGAACGACGCGGCGCTGAAGACCGCGCTCGATCAGGCGCTGAAGGAGCTGAAGGCCGACGGCACGATCGACAACCTCGCGAAGAAGTACTTCAGCGTGCCGGTCACGCTCAAGTAAGCGTTTCGATCCGTCGCACGATGCAGCCGGCCGCTTTCGCGGCCGGTTTGCGTTTGGGGCACCGCGTGTCGCACACGTGCCGGCGGGGCGGCCGCCGGTTGCGTGCCGCTTGCGTCACGCGGGGAAGAACCGCCCCAGTTCGCGCGCGAGCTCGTTGAGCACGCTCATCTCCTGCTGCGTGATCTTGCGCGCGGGCTGCGCGCCGGCCCAGTCGCCGTACAGAAGCGCGACGGTCTTCGTGCCGACGCGCACGGGCAGCAGCACGAATGCGCGCGTATCTTCCAGCGCATCGAGGTACCACGCGGGCAGGCGCTTCACCATCTTCGGCTCCTGCGCCTGCTCGATGAAGATGCCGACCGAGTTCGTGATCGCGAGGTGGAAGACATCCGGCTCGAAGCGCTCGTCGAAGCACAGCCGGTCGAGCGCCGCGTCGACGCCCGGGCCGAAGCCGAGACGCGCGGCGAACCTGCCGTCGTCTCGTCGCACGAACATCACGGTGCGCGTGAACGCGAGGCCCGCGAGCAGGCTTTCCGACGCGAGCGCGAGCACCGGCGTCAGCACGTGCTCGGACGGCAGCGCGCGCAGGTCCGCGAGGCCGGCTTCGAGGCACGCCTCGGGCTCGGCCTGCGCCCGTGCGATCGCATCGGCGTTCGCGCGCAGCTCGACGATCTCGCGCATCACCGTGTCGCTTGCTTCCTCGCGCGCGAGGCGGTCGGCGATCTCGACGAGCGCGTCGGAATCGATCTCCAGCGCCGTGCCGTAGTGCTGCGCAAGTGCCGCGATGCGCGCGTCGCGCTGCGGGCTCGCGGGCATCGTGAGCGCACTGGCGAAGTCGGTCGAGCAGCGGCTCACCGCGCGCAGCCAGTGCACGCGGTCGGGGCTGTCGTCGGCCGATGCATCGGGGGCGCGGCGGCGGTCGTCGTCATCGTCATCCTCGTCGAGCCTGTCGGCGTGCGCGGCGCGACCGTCGCCGTCGGCCATCCCGGCGCGGATCACGTCGGGCAGCCGCCAGCTCGCGGCGGCCTCGAGGCCGATCTCGTCGAAGCCGACGCCCAGCACGTCGATGCACGCGGCCGCTTCGTCGCCGTTCAGCTCGGCGGCGCGGCGGCGGATCCGGTCCCATTCGCTGTCGAGATAGCAGACCACCAGCAGCTTGCCGACCTGGCGCATCAGCGTGCAGACGACGGCTTCCTCGCCGCCGCGCAGCTCCGCATGCTCGGTCAGCTTGCGGGCGACGCAGCCGGACAGCAGCGCGCGGTTCAGCTCGAGTTTCGCGTCGATGCGGCGCGGCGTGCTGTGATGGAAGTGGTCGACGAGCTTCAGCCCGACGACGAGATGGCCGACCGTGTCCATGCCGAGCACCATCAGTGCTCGCGTGACGGTCGTGATGTTGCCGCCGAATGCCATGTACATTGCGGAATTCGCGAGCCGCAGCACCTTCTGCGTGAGCGCGAAGTCCGACAGCACGACGCGCACGAGCGCGGTGAAGTCGAGGTCGTCGTTCTTCATCGCGGCCATTGTCGCGCGCAGCGATTCCGACAGCAGCGGGAAGTCGCCCCGTTCGTTCATCCGGGCCCACAGTTTGTCGAGCAGCGCCGAGCGGGACAGGTGTTCGGTGATTGACATACGGATTTGTCCGGTTCGCCGCGCGTCAGGCGGCGTGCAGGCGCAGTTGCCGTGCCTCGAAGCGCCGCGCGAGCTCCTCGGACGGCAGCGCCTGGCAGACGAGCCAGCCCTGGATATGGTTGCAGCCCATCTCGGTCAGCAGCTCGCGCTGCGCCTCGGTCTCGACGCCTTCCGCGACGAGCTCGAGCTCGAGCGTCTGCGCAAGGCCGACCACCGCCGACACGATCGCGCGATCGTTGCGCGACGTCAGCAGGTTCTCGACGAAGCTGCGGTCGATCTTCAGCTTCGCGAGCGGGAAGCGCTGCAGGTACGCGAGGCTCGAATAGCCGGTACCGAAATCGTCGATCGCGAAGCGGATGCCGAGCTCGGTCAGCTCCTCGAGCAGCACCTTCGCCTGCACGGGATCGTGCATCAGCAGGCTCTCGGTGATTTCCAGCACGATGCGGCGCGGGTCGATGCCCGTCAGCGCGATCGCCTCGCGCACGCTCTGCGTGAAGCGCGGGTCGCGGAACTGCTGCGGCGACACGTTGACCGCCACATACTGCAGCGCGAGCCCCTGGCGATCCCAGGCGACGAGCTGCATGCACGCGGCCTTGAGCACCCAGTTGCCGAGATAGTTGATCAGGCCGATCGATTCGGCGAGCGGAATGAAGGTCGCCGGCGGCACGAGGCCGTGCACCGGATGACGCCAGCGGATCAGCGCCTCGACGCCGTCCACCGCGCCGGACTGGCTGCGCGTGATCGGCTGGAAATGGAGCGAAAACTCGCCGTTGCGCACGCCGTCGTACAAGTCGGCCTCGAGCTTGAGCCGTTCCGCGTCGGCCGGGTCGCCGACCGGCTCGTGAAACGCGAGCGCATTGCCGCCCGACGCCTTTGCCTGCGCGAGCGCATGGTCGGCGCGGCGCAGCAGCGGGCTGTGGTGCTGCGCGCGATGGGGCGCCGCGCGTTCATCCGGGTACAGCGCGATGCCGATGCTCGCGGACAGGTGCACGGTCTGCCCCTGGTACGCGTAGGGTTCGCGCACCGCGGCCTGCAGCCGGCGCGCGAGCGCGTCCGCGGCGTCGCTTGCGCGCGTGCGGTCCGGTGCGGTGAACACGATCGCGAACTTGTCGCTCGCGACGCGCGCGAGTTGCTCGCCGGGCGCGACGAGCGCCTGCAGCCGCTGCGCGGTGTCGCGCAGCAGCGTGTCGCCGGCGTCGTAGCCGAGTGCGCGATTGATGCGCTGGTAGTCGTCGAGGTCGAGCAGCAGCAGCGCCGCGCACGTGCCGCTCTCGTCGGCGGCCTCCTGCGCGCGCATCAGCGCGGGCACGAGCGCGGACAGGTTGTCGAGCCCCGTCATCGGGTCGTGATGCATCTCGTACGTCAGGCGAGCTTCGAGCGCGCGCCAGGCCGACACGTCGAACGCCGCGATCGCGAAGCCGTCGACGCCGTGGTGGCGGCTCTTGAACGCGCGGATCTCGACGTCGAGCGGGTAGGTGAGCGACTTCACGATGCACATCGTCGCCTTCTCGACCTGGCCGGAACGCGCGGCGCGCGCAAGCAGGCCTTCGAGCGCCGCGGTATCCTGTTCCGCGATCAGGTCGCGCAGCGTCAGCGTGTGCAGGTAGTCGCGGTGATAACCGATGAAGCGCAGGCTCGCGTCGGATACGTACAGAAAGCGCAGCTCGCGGTCGACATGGGCGAGGAAATCCACCGTGCCGACCGTCTGTTCCAGCCAGTTGCGCACGGTGTCGTCGCGTCGCGGCGTGCCGGCGCGCGCAGGCATCAGCGCGCCGCCCGACCAGGCGAAGCGGCGCAGCGTATGCAAGGCATTGCGCCAGGAGCCCTTGCGTGGCGTCTGTTTCCTGTTGGCTTCCATGTGTCTCGCTGACGTGAAGGGCTGGAACCGGTTGTCCGGAAGGAATAACGGCAGGCGGCGCGGAATCTTTAACCGGCCGGCGGCGGCTGGCGCTGCCGCTCGACCGGGTTGTGCACACCGGTGTTCGACAGGCGAACGCCGGTGTGGCCTACATCGAGGCTGACTTTATAAGAAATGAGGACGCAGATGAAGCGAAAACTGTTGGCGGGCGCCGCGGCGGCGCTGCTGGTGGCCAGTCATGCGCGGGTCGCGCAGGCGGAACTGAAGCCGGGCGACACGGCGCCCGGCTTTACGACGCAGGCGTCGCTGGGCGGCAAGACTTACACGTACTCGCTCGCCGATGCGCTGAAGCGCGGGCCGGTCGTGCTGTACTTCTACCCGGCCGCGTTCACGAAGGGTTGCACCATCGAGGCGCATGCGTTCGCGGATGCGGTCGATCGTTACAAGGCTTACGGTGCGACGGTGATCGGCGTATCCGCCGACAACATCGACACGTTGACGAAGTTCTCGGTGAGCGAGTGCCGCAGCAAGTTCCCGGTCGCGGCCGATCCGGACGCGAAGATCATCCGCGAATACGACGCGAAGCTGCCCGCGCTCGATCGCGCGAACCGCGTGTCCTATGTGATTTCGCCGGAAGGGAAGGTGCTGTACGAGTACACGAGCCTGTCGCCCGACAAGCACGTCGAGAACACGCTCGGCGCGGTGAAGGCGTGGGCCGACGCGCATCCGAAGCAGTAAGCCGCGGGCAGCAAGCCTGCTGCAAAGCGGCCCGCATCGCGGGCCGCGGGCACGGACGCAACGCGCCGCCCGGCGGCGGCGCGGGCATGCATTACGCGCGCAATGCCTGTTCGATCGGCACGCTGCCGCCGACGAAGCCGACGACCTTGCGCGAGATGCCCAGCTTGATCGCCTCGATCGCGGCCCATGCGACATCCTGGCGCGACACCGGCGGCGCCGCGTCGAGCGGCGCCTCGGTCAGCGCGATCTTGCCGACGCCCGGGCCGTCCGCGAGCGGGCCGGGGCGCAGGATCACGTAGTCGATGCCCGACGCGATCACGTGCTCGTCGCCTTCGCGCTTCATCTGCGAGTAGTGGCGCAGCGCGTCGCCGCTGCGCTCCGGCCAGTACGCGGTCAGCGAACTGATCACGACCAGCTTCTGCACGTTGTAGGCGAGCGCATGCTCGGCCGCGCGCGCGACCGCGTCGCGGTCGATCTGCTCCTCTTCGGCGGGGCCTTCCGATTCCGCCGAGCCGGCCGCGTAGATCACGTGCGTGATGCCCTGGAACGCGTGCGAGAAATCGCCCGTCAGATCGGCCTCGACGACCTTCGCGCCCGGCAGCGCATAGCCGTGCCGGCGTACCAGCGCAGTCACCTCGAATTCCGGCTGCTCGAGCAGCAGATCCGCGCAGGCCCGGCCCGTGCGGCCGGTCGCGCCAATCAGCAATACCTTCGTCGTCATGAAACCGCTCCTTGCTCGATGCGTCATCCTTCCAGATAGGGACGGACGACCGATACTCAAGTGTATGTCGATTTGGGCCGGCGGCGCGCGGGTAATTGGGGCTGTACCGTCCGAGGCGTGCCGGCGCGGCCGTGCCGGGCCCCGTCGGCACGCCGCCGCGCGCATGGATTGCGGGATCGACCCGCCGACCGGCTATCATGTGCGCGATGCATTTTTCGCCGCCACGCAATACAACGCGGCGGCCAACCGGTTGGAGTACACATGGCATTACCCCTGGACAACGTCAGCATGGCCGTGTTCTGCGACTTCGAGAACGTCGCGCTCGGCGTGCGCGACGCGAAGTACGAGAAATTCGACATCACGCCCGTGCTGGAGCGGCTGCTGCTGAAGGGCAGCATCGTCGTGAAGAAGGCGTATTGCGACTGGGAGCGCTACAAGGGCTTCAAGGCGTCGATGCACGAGGCGAGCTTCGAGCTGATCGAGATTCCGCACGTGCGCCAGTCGGGCAAGAACTCGGCCGACATTCGGCTCGTGGTGGACGCGCTCGATCTCTGCTACACGAAGTCGCACGTCGATACGTTCGTGATCATCAGCGGCGACTCGGATTTTTCGCCGCTCGTGTCGAAGCTGCGCGAGAACGCGAAGAAGGTGATCGGGGTCGGCGTGAAGAAGTCGACGTCGGACCTGCTGGTCGCGAACTGCGACGAATTCATCTTCTACGACGACCTGGTGCGCGAGCAGCAGCGCACGCTGGCCAAGCGCGAACAGCAGCGCACGGGCAACGGCGGCGCGAAGCGCCCCGACGAGCCGTCGCGCAAGCCGGAGCTGGAAGCGCGCCGCAGCGAGGCGATCGCGCTCGCGGTCGAGACCTTCGACGCGCTCGCGTCCGAGCGCGACGACGTCGGCAAGATCTGGGCGTCGGTGCTCAAGAGCGCGATCAAGCGCCGCAAGCCGGACTTCAACGAGTCGTATTACGGCTTCCGCGCGTTCGGCAACCTGCTCGACGAAGCGCAGGCGCGCGGCCTGCTCGAAGTGGGGCGCGACGACAAGTCGGGCGCGTTCGTGTCGCGGCCGCGCCAGCCGGTTGCGGCGGAGCCGGTGGCGGCGGCACGGGATACGGGCGGTGCGCACCATGGTCATGGCGGGCGTCATGCGGAGGCTGCACCGGCCGGGCGCGAGCCGCGGCGTCGCGGGCAGCAGGCGGCCGCGGCCGTGCAGGAAAGCATGCAGGTCGACGTGGAAGAGACGACCGTTGCCGATGTCATGAGCGAAGCGGCGATCGTGCCGGCAGCGACGGCCGAAGCCGCCGAAGCGGCCGACACGCACGGTGACGCGAAGGACGGCCGCAAGCGCGCGCGCAAGAGCGCGGCGAAGAAGACCGGCGCGAAGAAGGGCGCCGGTGCGAAGGCGGCTGGCCGCCACGCGGCGGCGCAGCCGGACGATGCGGCGCACGGCGGCGCGAAGCAGGGTGGCGGCAAGCACGCGGAAGGCAAGCACGCCGAAGCGGCGCATCGCGACGCGGAGTACGGCGACGACCGGCACGTCGCAGCGCAGCACGCGGCGCCGACGGCCGGCGAGTACGGTGCTTCGGCGGTTGTCGCGCAGCCATCGCGCGAAACGGCACCGGCCGCACCGGTTGCCGAATCGACCGGCGAATCGACCGGCGAAGCGGCGGGTGACGCGGCGACCGCCGCCAAGCCGAAGAAACCGGCCCGCAAGACGGCCCCCCGCGCCCGCCGTCCGCGCAAGACGGCGCCCGCCGCCGAGTAACGGCTTCAGGGCCGAGCGGCGTCCGACCGAGGGCGCCGCCCGCGTCACCCCGTCGGCCGGTGCAACACCGGCCGGCGCGTCCCGCTATCCGTTCAGCACGTACGGTTGCGTCATCACTTCGAGAAAGTGACCGTCAGGATCGTCGAAATACACACCGCGCCCGCCGTTGTGGCGGTAGATGTCACCGGCCTGCCGCTTCGCCGGATCGGCCCAGTGCGGCAGCCCGCGCTCGCGAATGCGCGCATACACGCGATCGAAGCCGGCTTCGTCGGTCAGAAACGCGTAATGCTGGGCCGTGATCTCTCCCTCTTTTTCGTAGAAATCGAGCGACACGCCGTTGTCGAGCGGGACCACCAGCATCGGGCCGAACGGCGTCGGCGCCGGCAGTTCCAGAAGCTCGGTGAGGAAGCGGCTCGACGCGTGCTTGTCGCGGCACCAGACGATCGTATGGTTCAGCTGGACGTTCATGGCGGGTCCCCGGGAAGGGGCGCGAGGGTGGGCATGGACACACGATAGTCGATCGCCGCCGGCGTGCAAGCACGTCGAGCGGCCGCGTGATGCGGCCGCTTGCCGCCGTTATCCGCTTACTCGCCGGCCACCGCCGCCCCGCCCGAATTGCCGCGGCGGTTGCGGCGCTTCTCGGCCCACACGCGCAGCCGGTCCATGTACAGATAGACGACCGGCGTCGTATAGAGCGTCAGCATCTGCGACATGATCAGGCCGCCGGCGATCGCGATCCCGAGCGGCGCGCGCAGCTCGGCGCCGTCGCCGTGGCCGAACGCGAGCGGCAGCGCGCCGAGGAGTGCCGCCATCGTCGTCATCATGATCGGCCGGAAGCGCAGCAGGCAGGCCTCGTGGATCGCATCGAACGACGACTTGCGGCCGTTGCGCGTCTGGTCGATCGCGAAGTCGACCATCATGATCGCGTTCTTCTTCACGATGCCGATCAGCAGGATCACGCCGATCAGCGCGATGATGCTGAACTCGGTCTTGAACAGCAGCAGCGCGAGCAGGGCGCCGACGCCGGCCGACGGCAGCGTCGACAGGATCGTGATCGGGTGGATGTAGCTCTCGTACAGGATCCCGAGCACGATGTAGACGGCCAGCAGCGCCGCGAGGATCAGGATCGGCTGGTTGTTCAGCGATTGCTGGAACGCCTGCGCGGTGCCCTGGAAACTGCCGACGATCGTCGGCGGCACGCCGATCTGCGCCATCGTCTGGTAGATCACCTGGGTCGCCTGCGACAGCGACACGCCCGGCGGCAGGTTGAACGAGATCGTCGTCGCGACGAACAGGCCCTGGTGATTGACCGACAGCGGCGTCGTGCTCGGGCCGAAGGTCGCGATCGCGGACAGCGGGATCATCGTCGATTTCGACGTCGACACCGCCGCGCCCGACGACGCGCTCGACTTGCCGCTCGACGCGATCGAGTTCAGCGCCTGGTTGCGCGCGGAATCGGACGCGATCGCCGCGGCGCTGGTGGCGGCCGTGCCGGCGCTGGACGTGCCGGCCGAGGTCGCGACGAAGGTGCCGGCCGCCGCGTTGGTCGTCTGCGAGCCGTTCGCGCTGCCGCCCGACGTGCTGATCCACACCTGGTTCAGCATCTCCGGGCTCTGCCAGTATTTCGGCGCGACTTCCATCACGACGTGGTACTGGTTCAGCGGGTTGTAGATCGTCGAGACCTGGCGCTGGCCGAACGCGTCGTACAGCGTGTTGTCGATCTGCGCGGGCTTGATGCCGAGCCGCGCGGCGGTCGCGCGGTCGATCGTCACCATCGCCTCGAGGCCGCCTTGCTGCTGGTCGGAGTTCACGTCGGTGAGCTCGGCACGCTTCTGCAGCGCCTCGGTCAGCAGCGGCCCCCACTTGTACAGCTCGGCGCTCGAATCGCCGAGCAGCGTGAACTGGTACTGCGCGTTGCTCTGCCGGCCGCCGACGCGGATGTCCTGCGCGGCCTGCAGGAACGTGCGCGCGCCTGCAACGTCGGCCAGCGGCTTGCGCAGCTGCTGGATCACCTGGTCGGCCGACAGCTTGCGCTCGGTGCGGTCCTTCAGCGTGACGAACATGAAGCCCGAGTTGGTCTGGGCGCCGCCCGTGAAGCCCGCGGCGCTCTGCACGTTCGGGTTGCTCTGCACGATCCGCATCATCTCGGAAAACTTCAGCTTCATCGCCTGGAACGACGTCGACTGGTCGGCCTGGATGCCGCCGATCATCAGCCCGGTGTCCTGCTGCGGAAAGAAGCCCTTCGGCACGATGATGTACAGATAGACGTTCAGCCCGATCGTCGCGAACAGGATCAGCAGGACCAGCAGCGGACGACGCAGCGCCCACGACAGCGAGCGCTCGTAGCCGCGCTGCAGCCGCGCGAAGAAGCGCTCGAGGAAGCGCCCGAGGCGGCCTTCCTCCTGCACGTCGTGCGGCTCGCGCAGCAGGCGCGCGCACATCATCGGCGTGACCGTGAGCGATACCGCGAGCGACACGGCGATCGCGAGCGACAGCGTCAGCGCGAATTCGCGGAACAGGCGTCCGACGATGCCGCCCATCAGCAGGATCGGCAGGAACACCGCGACGAGCGAAATGCTCATCGACAGCACCGTGAAGCCGACCTCGCGCGCGCCGTCGAACGCGGCCTGCAACCTTGGCTTGCCGTTCTCGATGTGGCGCGTGATGTTCTCGAGCACGACGATCGCATCGTCGACGACGAAGCCGGTCGCGACGATCAGCGCCATCAGCGACAGGTTGTCGATCGAGAAGCCGAGCAGGTACATCGCGCCGAACGTGCCGATGATCGAGATCGGCACCGCGACGCTCGGGATCAATGTCGCGCGCCAGTTGCGCAGGAACAGGAACACGACCATCACGACCAGGCTGACCGCGATCAGCAGCGTGTGCTCGGTGTCCTTCAGCGACGCGCGGATCGTCGTCGAACGGTCGAGCACCGGCGTGACCGTGATGTCGGCAGGCAGCGACGCGGTGAGCTGCGGCAGCGCCGCACGCACGCGGTCGATCGTCTCGATGATGTTCGCGCCGGGCGAGCGGTACAGGATCACGAGCACCGCGCGCTTGCCGTTCGACAAGCCGAGGTTGCGCAGGTCCTCGACGCCGTCGACGACTTCGGACAGGTCGGCCAGCCGCACGGCCGCGCCGTTGCGGTAGGCGACGACCAGGTCGCGGTATTGCGACGCCTGCGAGGCCTGGTCATTCGTATAGAGCTGGTAGTGCTTCGGGCCGAACTCGATCGCACCCTTCGGGCTGTTCGCGTTCGCCGACGCGAGCGCGGCCCGCACGTCCTCGAGGCCGATTCCGTAGTGGAACAGCGCATGCGGTTCGAGCTCGACGCGCACGGCCGGGTTCGCGGAGCCGCTCAGCGACACCTGGCCGATCCCGTCGATCTGCGACAGCGACTGCTGCAGCACCGTCGACGCGGCGTCGTACAGCTTCGCGGGCGACGACGTATCCGACGTGAGCGACACGATCATGATCGGCGAGTCGGCCGGATTGACCTTGCGGTACGTCGGGTTGCTCTTCAGCGACGCGGGCAGGTCGGCACGCGCCGCGTTGATCGCGGCCTGCACGTCGCGCGCGGCGCCGTCGATGTCGCGGTTCAGCCCGAACTGCAGGATGATCCGCGCGTTGCCGACCGTGCTGGTCGACGTCATTTCGCTGACGTCGGCGATCGAGCCGAGGTGCCGCTCGAGCGGGCTCGTCACGCTGGTCGCGACGGTCTCGGGGCTCGCGCCGGGCAGCGACGCCTGCACCGAGATGGTCGGGAAGTCGACCTGCGGCAGCGGCGACACCGGCAGCTTGATGAACGCGAACAGGCCCGCGAGCGCGACGCCGAGCGCGAGCAGCGTCGTCGCGACGGGGCGGGTGATGAAGGGGCGCGACAGGTTCAACGCTTACGCCCCCGTGTGCTTGCCGGCGTGGGGGCCGTGCCGCTCGAACCAGCCGCGCACGCGGCGCGCGAGGTTGTCGAAGCCGAGGTAGATCACCGGCGTCGTGAACAGCGTCAGCACCTGCGACACGATCAGGCCGCCCGCGATCGCGATCCCGAGCGGCTGGCGCAGCTCGGAACCCGCGCCGGCGCCGACGATCAGCGGCACCGCGCCGAGCAGCGCGGCGAGCGTCGTCATCAGGATCGGCCTGAAACGCAGCAGGCATGCCTGGTAGATCGCCTCGCGCGGCGGCTTGCCTTCGACCCGTTCGGCCTCGAGCGCGAAGTCGATCATCATGATCGCGTTCTTCTTCACGATGCCGATCAGCAGCACGATCCCGATGATCCCGATGATGTCGAGGTCATGCCCCGTGATCATCAGCGCGAGCAGCGCGCCGACGCCGGCCGACGGCAGCGTCGACAGGATCGTGATCGGGTGGATGTAGCTCTCGTACAGCACGCCGAGCACGATGTACATCGTGACGACCGCCGCGAGGATCAGGAACAGCTGGTTCGACAGCGATGCCTGGAACGCGAGCGCCGCGCCCTGGAAGCGCGTCTGGAACGAGCCGGGCAGGCCGATGTCCTTCTCGGCGGCGCCGATCGCCTTCACGGCCTCGCCGAGCGACGCGCCCGGTGCGAGGTTGAACGAGATCGTCGTCGACGGGAACTGCGACAGGTGCGCGACGAGCAGCGGCGACGGCCGTTCGTGGAACGACGCGATCGACGACAGCGGCACCTGGCCGCCGCCCGCGGACGGCAGGTAGATGTCGTTCAGCGATTCGGCGTAATGCTGCTCCTTCGGCGCCGACTCGAGAATCACGCGGTACTGGTTCGACTGCGTGAAGATGGTCGACACGATGCGCTGGCCGAATGCGTCGTACAGCGCGTTGTCGACGGTCGCCGGCGTGATGCCGAAGCGCGCGGCGCTCGCGCGGTCGATCTCGACGTAGACCGACTGGCCGTTGCTCTGCAGGTCGGTCGCGACGTCGGCGAGCGACGCTTCCTTCTGCAGCCGCGTGACGAGCTTCGGCACCCAGGTCGCGAATTCGTCCGGGTTCGGGCTCGTCAGCATGAACTGGTACTGCGTCGGGCTCACGGTCGAGTCGATCGTCAGGTCCTGCACCGACTGCATGAACAGCGTGATGCCGGTCACGTTCGCGACGCGCTGCTGCAGGTCGCGGATGATTTGGGCGGACGACTCGGCGCGTGCGTCGCGCGCCTTCAGGTTGATCAGCATCCGGCCGCTGTTCAGCGTGATGTTGCTGCCGTCGACACCGATGAACGACGTCAGGCTCGCGACGTTCGGATCCTTCAGGATCTCGGCCGCGAGCGCCTGCTGGCGTTCGGCCATCGCGCCGTAAGAGATCGACTGCGGCGCCTGCGTGATCGCCTGGATCACGCCGGTATCCTGCGCGGGGAAGAAGCCCTTCGGCACGTAGACGTAGAGCAGGGCGGTCAGCGCGAGTGTCAGCAGCGCGACGACGAGCGTCGAGCGCCGGCGGTTCAGCACCCATTCGAGCGCGACCGCGTAGCGCGCGATCACCCGGTCGATCGTCTGGTGCACGCGCGCCTCGAAGCGGTGGCTCTCGGGCGGCGGCGAATGGCGCAGGAGCTTCGCGCACATCATCGGCACGAGCGTGAGCGACACGATCGCCGAGATCACGATCGTCACCGCGAGCGTGATCGCGAATTCGTGGAACAGCCGGCCGACCACGTCGCCCATGAACAGCAGCGGGATCAGCACGGCGATCAGCGACACCGTCAGCGAGATGATCGTGAAGCCGATCTGCCTCGAGCCCTTCAGCGCGGCATCGAGCCCCGAATCGCCTTCCTCGACGTAGCGCGCGATGTTCTCGATCATCACGATCGCGTCGTCGACGACGAAACCGGTCGCGATGGTGAGCGCCATCAGCGACAGGTTGTTCAGCGAGAAGCCGGCCAGGTACATCACCGCGAGCGTGCCGACCAGCGACAGCGGCACCGACAGGCTCGGGATGATCGTCGCGTAGATGTTCGCGAGGAACAGGTACATCACCAGCACGACCAGCGCGACCGCGAGCAGCAGTTCGAACTGCACGTCGCGCACGGCCGCGCGGATCATCGTCGTGCGGTCGGTGACGATCTGCACGTCGAGCGCGGCGGGCAGCGTCTCCTGCAGCTTCGGCAGTTGCGCCTTGATCGCGTCGACGGTCGCGATCACGTTCGCGCCCGGCTGGCGCTGCACGTTCAGGATGATCGCGGGCGCCGAATTCACCCACGCGCCGAGCTTGGTGTTCTCCGAGCCGGAGACGACCTTCGCGACGTCGGTCAGCATCACCGGGCGGCCGCTCTTGTACGCGACGACCGCGTCGTTGTACTGGTCGGCGCTGGTGAGCTGGTCGTTCGCGTTGATCGTGTACGCCCGCGTCGGGCCGTCGAAGTTGCCCTTCGGCGTGTTGACGTTCAGGTTCGAGATCGTCGTGCGCAGGTCGTCGAGGTTCATCCCGTACTGCGCGAGCGCGGTCGGGTTCGCCTGGATCCGCACGGCCGGCCGGTTGCCGCCCGACAGGCTGACGAGGCCGACGCCCGCGATCTGCGAGATCTTCATCGCGAGGCGCGTGTCGGTCAGGTCCTGCACCTGCGTGAGCGGCAAGGTCTTCGACGTGATCGCGAGCGTCAGCACCGGCGCGTCGGCCGGATTGACCTTCGCGTAGATCGGCGGAGCCGGGAGGTCGGACGGCAGCAGGTTGCCGGCCGCGTTGATCGCGGCCTGCACTTCCTGTTCGGCGATGTCGAGCGGCAGGTCGAGCGAGAACTGCAGCGTGATCACCGACGCGCCGGCCGAGCTTTGCGACGACATCTGGTTCAGCGACGGCATCTGGCCGAACTGCCGCTCCAGCGGCGCGGTGACCGACGACGTCATGACTTCCGGGCTCGCGCCCGGATAGAAGGTCTGGACCTGGATCGTCGGGTAGTCGACTTCGGGCAGCGCGGCGAGCGGCAGGAAGCGCAGCGCGACGAGACCGGCCAGCATGATCGCCGCCATCAGGAGAGCGGTGCCGACCGGCCGGAGAATGAAGAGGCGGGATGGATTCATCGAGCGGTCCGCGCGTTACTGGGCCGCGGGGGCCGCTGCCTGCGACGCGCCGTGCTGGTGTCCGCCGCGGTGGCCGGCCGCACCCGAGGCGCCCGAGGCGCCGGACGCCGCACCGGCGCCGTGCGCGCCCGACGCGCCTTTCGGCTTGTCGGCCGGGATCGAGATCTTCGCGCCTTCGCGCAGCCGGTCGGAGCCGTCGGTGACCACGCGCTCGCCGAGCGCGACGCCGCTGACGATGCTGGTGCGCTCGCCGTCGACCGGGCCGATCGTGACCTTGCGCACCGTGACCGTGTTGTCGGGCTTCACGATGTACACGAACTGGCCGATCGAGCCCGTCAGCACGGCGGCCGTCGGCACGATCGTCGCATTGCGCAGCACGTCGACGAGCAGCCGCGTGTTGACGAACTGATTCGGGAACAGCAGGCCTTCCTTGTTATCGAACGTCGCGCGCAGCTTGATCGTGCCGGTGCTCGTGTCGATCTGGTTGTCGAGCGTCTGGAGCGAACCCGTCTCGAGCGGCACCGTGTTGTTGCGGTTGTATGCGGTGACCGACAGTGTCCGGCCCGCGTTCACCTGCTTGACGATCTGCGGCAGGTTGTCTTCCGACGTCGTGAAGATCACGCTCATCGGCTGCAGCTGCGTGATCACGACGATCCCGTTCGTGTCGCCCGCCGTCACGTAGTTGCCGGGGTCGACCTGGCGCAGGCCGACGCGGCCCGACACCGGCGCCGTGATGCGCGCGTACGTGAGGTTCAGTTTCGCGGAATCGATCGCCGCCTGGTCGGTCTTCACCGTTCCTTCGTATTGCTTGACGAGCGACGCCTGCGTGTCGACCGTCTGCGACGCGATCGAGTCCTGCGACAGCAGCGTCTGGTAGCGCTTCAGGTCGATGCGGGCCGTCGCGAGCAGCGCCGCGTCGCGCGCATGCGTGCCTTCGGCATTGTCGAGCGCCACCTGGTACGGGCGCGGGTCGATCTGCGCGAGCAGGTCGCCCTTCCTGACGATCTGGCCTTCCTGGAACGCGACGGACTGCAGGTAGCCCGACAGCTGCGTCTTCACCGTCACGCTCGCGAGCGGCGTCACGGTGCCGAGCGCGGACAGCACGATCGGCATCTCGCCTTGCGTGGCGGCCGCGACCGATACGGGCTGCGGAACGTTCGCCATGGCGGCGGGGCCGCCGCGGCCGCGATGGCCGCCGCCGGCGCTCGCGCCGGAGGCCGCGCTGCCTGCCGCCGCCGCATCGGCCTGCGCACGGTTCCATGGGTGCCACCACAGCAGGCCGCCGATGACGATGACCGCGAGCGTCCCGATCACCAGCGTGCGGCGCGGGCGGCGCGCGGCGGGGGAGGCGGGATCCTTCGAAGGGGGCGTGGGCTTGTGTTGGTTGTCCATCGTGTTGTGTCAGGAAGGCGGCGCGGCGGGCCGGGAAACGGAAGTGGAGCGGCGCGTGGGCATGCGGTGCCGGGAGGGCCGGCTCGGTCCGGGCCCTTCCGGTCCGCGCGGGAAAAGAGCGGTGCGCACCGCGAAGGCGGCGCGACGATGGGCATGATCCTACGTCCCGCCCCCGTTACAGTCCAGCGGACTATCTTTCAACGGGTTACGGTCGTTACAGAACGCGACGGGACGATGACGGATCGATTACACGGCGCTGCGCCGGGCCGGCGCCCCGCCGATCTCGCGGGTGATTTTCGCGATGCATTCGTGCAGCGCGGGCACCACGTGTTCCTGCAGCCATTCGGGCGGGCACTGGCTGGATGCGCCGCCGCAGTTCACCGAGTAGCGCTGGCCCGACGGACCGACGAACCCGGCCGCGACCGCGTTCAGCCCCTCGCGCCATTCGCCGATCGCGATCGCATGGCCGGCGCGCATCGCGTCCTCGAGGCCGGGGTTCAGGCGCGCCGACACGTGCGGCCAGTCGTCGCCGGCCGTCGCGCGCAGCGCGTCGAGCAGCGTGCGGCGCTCGTCGTCCTCCAGCGCCGCGAGATACGCGCGGCCGACCGCGGTGCGCGCGATGTCCATCCGCGAGCCGATCTCGAGGCGCGTGACGAGCACGGCCGAGCGCGGCCGGATCACGTCGATCGCGACCATGTCGAGCCGGTCGCGCACCGCGAGGTGCACCGACAGCGACGTGCGCTCGGCGAGCTCGATCATGAACGGCCGCGAGCGCGCGCGGATGTCGAAGTTGCGCAGGAAGCCGTGGCTCAGCTCCAGCACCGACGCGGTCAGCACGAAGCGCTCGCTGTCGGGCAGCTGGAACAGGAAGCCGGCGCTGACGAGCGTCGCCGTGATGCGCGACACGGTCGGTTTCGGGATGCCCGTCAATTCGGTCAGCTCGCGGTTGCTGACCGGGGCGTCGGCGGCCGCGATGCGGCGCAGCACGGCGAGGCCGCGCGCGAGCGCGGTGATCTCGTCCGGCGACGATTCGCGGTCTCGGGGCGCGGGAGGCGTTACAGATGTCGACACGAGGGGTTCTCTCTATTTCCGAAACTCGATTTCAGTTTTGTTGGTATTGTAGGATGATTGTCAAAAGATGCATGTTCCGTGGGTGAATCGTTCATTGGATGATATTTTACGGGTTCACCCTTGGTTTATTAGGAAAGCGCTCAAATGAGCCTTGCCGGAAAGTGCGGGAAACGGTGCAAATACCGCTTGACTTGTCGGGCGGAAACAGAAAGAATGTCTCACGTTTTCGAAACATCGTTTCAGGAGTTTAACCGGCAACGGTGTTTCGCGCAGTCTCTCAGGTTCTAGCACGGCCCTCGGAATGGCTAGAACTTTTTTAGCGCCACGGTCTCCGTGGCGCTTTTTTTTGCCCGTCGTCCGGCAGAAGGCCCCGTCCGCCGCGACCGAAAGACCGCCGTTTCGAGACAGCCAGGTTCGCGGTTGGGGCGCTGCCCGGTTGCCCGGCCCACGATTCTAATGAATTTCGGCGCCCGGGACGATTTCCGGAATGCGCCGTCAACCGGCCGTCCATCCGCCTGCGACCCGATGATGCGCCGCGCGGCCGGCGAGCCGATCGCCCGGCAGCCCCGGCACGCGCGAATCCGTGCGACTCGCCGATTTCCTGATTTCCCGATTTCCCGACGCTTCGACGCTCCGATGCCGCGCGCGCCCGGCCGGTTGCCGCGCGCGCACTCGCCGCCGTACTGAGCATGACGCACCCACTCGCCGGGGCCCCCCTATGCAAAAGTAGGGAGGTGACCCATCCCGGCGCACAGCGCTCTTGTCCAGAATTCAGCTACGGGCAGCGCTCATGATCCGGCCGGCCCGCGTTCGCATCAGCGCATGACTTCCAGCGCGAATCGCGCTGACTGGCCCCAGGGACGGAGGTCATATGTCCAGTACCCGCGCGTATGTCGGCAGTGTTGCAGCACTGCTGATGCTGTTGTTCGCCATTCCTTCATTCGCCCAGTCGTTCCGCGTCCAGTGTCCGCCCACCACGACGCTGCATCCGACGGCGCTGCAGCCCGGTGCCGGAGAGCCCGCCTACACCGGGCCCTCCAACACCGGACAGAATTCCGCGCCGACCGGCGTCGTGAACGGTGCCATCAAATGCCAGCAGATCTCCGGCGGCGACGGCTACGCGACGATGGGCGACGGCACGCAGACGTACCTGTTCGCGTTCGGTCCATTGTCGGGGATTTCCGACATTCTGCGAGGACTGCCCGGCACCGAGTTCGCGTCGACGTTCAACACCGTCGGCGATCCGCGCACGGATCCGACCTACAACGGCGCGGTCGGCCTCGTTCCCGATCCGGAATCCTCGCCGCCCGGCCAGCTGGACGGACATGTCGACCCGCGGCCGATCATGGACGTCGGCGTGATGAACGGCAACATTCCGGCGCCGACGATGGGCATCGACGAAGACGACGAGTTCTTCCTCACGCTCACCAACGTCGGGATGATCATGCGGCCGGATCTGTTCGAGCAGCACACGGTGCACTTCCACGGCTATCCGAACGCGTCGGCGTTCTACGACGGCGTGCCGGACGCGTCGGTCGCGATCAACATCGGCGGCAGCTTCACCTATTACTACCTCGCGCCGGATGCGGGCACCTACTTCTGGCACTGCCATATCACGCCGCCGGAACACCTGCAGATGGGCATGGTCGGCCAGATCTTCGTGCGGCCGCGCCAGAACCGCGTGCCTTACGGCGCGTCGCTGTACAACGCGCTGTTGCAGCAGCAGAACGACCTGCGCACGAAGTGCGGCAACGACATCCTGTGCTCGACGCCGCTGCCGCAGTCGAACGGCATGCTGCATGCGAGGAACAGGAGCGGCTCGCCCACGCTCTACGCGTACAACGACGGCGACGGATCGACCGCCTACGACGTCGAGTATCCGCTCCAGATACACGGCTTCGATCCGAACTTCCACTTCGTCGGCATGACGTTCAACCCGGAACCGTTCACCGACATGAAGGACAAGTACTTCCTGCTGAACGGGCGCAGCTATCCGGACACGCTGAACACGGCGGCTCCCGGCACCGCGGGTTCGATGCAGACGCCGGTCGCGGACGGCACGACGCACTTCTCGCAACCGTTGCCGGCGCTGATCAACATTCCCGCGGGCGGCAGGGCGCTGCTCAGGATCTCGGATCTCGACGTGAGCGAGTACCAGACGCTGGCCTCGCTGGGCATCCCGATGCACGTGATCGCGATCAACGCGCGCCTGCTGCGCGACATGGCCGGCAACGACATGACCTACTACACGAACTCGATCACGCTGGGCGGCGGCGAGTCCCTCGACTTGCTCCTCGACGCGAGCGACACGACGAAGTACGCGCCGGGCCAGATCTTTTACCTGTACACGCCGAATCTCGATCACCTGTCGAACGATGCCGAGAACTTCGGTGGCCTGATGACCGAAATCCATATCTGCCGTGCCGTAGACCCCGCCACGAAGGCGTGCTCCTAGGAGAACAACCGTGGGCCACATCATTCACCTCCTGCGAAGCGCCACGCTCACCCGTCTTGCTCGCGTCGGGCGGTTCGGCGCAGCGGCGCTCGCCGCACTCGTCTGCCTGCACGCGCAGGCCGCTGCGCCGGGCATCACCGGCACGCACTTCGACCTGAGCGCCGAGGCGGCGCGCATCAGCCAGCCCGACGGGTCGAGCGTCTACTCGTGGGGCTACGGCTGCCGCACCGCGCCGGCCGGATTCTCGCCGTCGAACATCGCGGGCGCGAACTGTCCGAGCATGCAGATTCCCGGTCCGACGCTGATCGTCAAGCAGGGCGACGTCGTCACGATCACGCTCACCAACAACCTGCCGGCGGCCGCCGGCAACACGTCGATCCTGTTTCCGGGGTTCCAGGTCTGTGCGGCGGCGATGAATCCGGACGGCACGTGCCCCACGGCGTTGACCGGCACGCCGGGCCTGCTGACGCGCGAGGCCGCGCACGGCGGCACGGTCACCTACAGCTTCGTCGCGTCGACACCCGGCACGCACAGCTACTACAGCGGCACGCAGGGCGACCTGCAGATCGAGATGGGCCTGTATGGCGCGATCATCGTCCTGCCGACCAGCGCGCCGGGCACGCTCGCGGTGCCGGCGGGCTGCCGCGCGGTGGCGGGCACGCTGCCTGACGGGCAGCCCGACTACCGCAATGCGGCGGCGGCGTACAACCTCGGCGCGGCCTGCTACGACCGCGAGTACCTGTTCCAGTTCTCCGAGATCGACCCGCGGATTCATACGCAGGCGGAGGAGCAGGCCGCCAACCCGTGCACGCAGCCCAACGGCTGCATGACCGTCGCGACGGAGCCGTATCGCCCGGCCTATTTCATGGTCAACGGCCGCTCGATGCCCGACGACATGGACCCGAACTACGCGGTGCAGTATCAGCACCAGCCATACAACGGCAACCCGCACATGCACCCGGGCGAGCTCGTGCTGTTGCGGATCATCGGCACCGGCCGCTGGCAGCATCCGTTCCACGAGCACGGCAATCACGTGCGCGTGCTGGCGCGCGACGGCAACCTGCTGCTGAGCAAGTCGGATCCGACCAAGGTCGCGGGCCCGCTGCTGTTCACGACCACGACGACGCCGGGCCAGGCGATGGACGGCATCTTCTACTGGACGGGCAAGGGGCTGAACTGGGACGTCTACGGGCACAAGCCCGGCGACGGCAGCGTCTGCATTCCCGACGCGAACGGCTACTACACGCAGGACCCGACCGCGCCGAACTACTACGAGTGGTGCGCCGATCACGACAAGGCGCTCGAAGCGCATCCGTTCGGCAACGTCGGCAGCGGCGGCCCGGTCACGTTGCCGGACGCGAACATCCTGACGAACGGTGCGTGGTACGGCGGCAGTCCGTACCTCGGGCCGGACGCGACGATCCGCGCGACGGCGCCCACCGGCTCGACGCCGCCGAGCGGAACGATCGCGAATCCGCCGGGCAGCGAAGCGGGCTTTGCATTCATGTGGCATTCGCACAATGAACGCGAAATCACCACGAACAACATCTTCCCCGGCGGAATGATGATGATGATGCTCGTCGATCCACAAGTCTTCGTGATCAACGAAGGGAACTAGAGGCGGGGAGAGTTGCGATGAGAGCCAACCAGTTCAAGGCGATGCTCGTCGACCTGCTCAAGGCAGGGGCGGTGGCATCCATTCTGCTCGCGACCGGCGAGGCCGCGTTCGCGCAAAGCGTCACGCTGACGGCGAAGGCCACGACAGCCGCATTGCCCGACGGGCAGCCCGTGCCGATGTGGGGCTACACCTGCTCGGCGGCCGCGACGGCGCCGGCGACCTGCGCGGCGGCGAATCCCGGCGCCGGCGCGAACTGGTCGCCGGTCGTGATCACGGTGCCGCCGGGACCGCTGACGATCAGTCTGACCAACAGCCTGCCGGCGTCGGTGCCGACGTCGCTGGTGATCGTCGGCCAGCTCGGCGGCGGCCTGGGCACGACGGCAACCAGCACGGCGAGCCCGACGCACCCGACGCAGACGGCGACGACCTGGCCGATCGCGGGGACCGGCAGCGGCGCGACGTTTACGCCGCCGCCGCAGGGTCCGCGCGTGCAGTCGTTCTCGACCGAAGTGGCCAAGGGCGCGACGACGACGCTCACGTGGAGCAACTTGCGGCCCGGCACCTATCTGATCGAATCGGGCACGCACCCGTCGATCCAGGGGCCGATGGGGCTGTACGGCGTGCTCGTGGTCCGGACGCCGCCCACGGCGGGCGGGCGTTCGCTCGCGTATCCCAACATCCCTTACGACGCCGACGTGCCGCTCGTGCTCAGCGAAATCGATCCGGTGCAGAACGCCGCCGTCGCGGCCGCCGTGGCGACCGCCGGCTTCAGCGAGACGAAGGTCTGGTCGGGCCTGTCGGGCGGGTGCGGCGATTCGAAATCCGCGTCGTTCGGCACCTGCTATCCGCCGGCGGTGAACTACGATCCGCGCTATTACCTGATCAACGGTGTCGCGTTCGATCGCACGCATCCCAATGCGTCCGCCTTTCCCGCCGCCGCGCCCGTCACCACCGGCCAGGTGCTGCTGCGCTTCGTGAATGCGGGGCTGCGGATGCACGTGCCGTCGGTGGTCGGCGCGCAGACCGGCACCGCCGGCAACTCCGGCTTCTCGCTCGTCGCCGAGGACGGCAATCCGCTGCCGGGTGCGCCGCGCGTGCAGTCGACCGTCTTCATGCCGGCCGGCAAGACCTATGACGTGATGATCAACGCGCCGGCCCAGAACGCACCCGCGCTGCCGGTGTACGACCGGCAATTGAGCCTGTCGACCGACAACCATCGCGACGGCGGCATGCAGGCCTATGTCAGCGTCAACAACGGCGCGCTGCCGACGGCGGGCGGCCAGAACGTGGTCGCCAATCCCGACAAGTACTTCCTCGTGGCGGGTAATCCGCTGACCGTCGCGGATCCGGTAAAAGGCGTCATCGCCAACGACGTCGGCGTGTACGGCGTGCAGATCAAGACACCGCCGTCCGGCGGCACGGTATCGCTGAACCCGGACGGCACGTTTACCTACGTGCCGAACAGCGGCACCACGTCCGATGCGTTCGAGTACCAGGTCAACGGCAATCCGAACATCCACACGACGGTGACGCTGGCTGCGTGCACCGCGGCCGCGAACTGCCTGTCGGGCCCGCCGGTGGCGAGCGATGCCAGCTATACGAGCAACATCGCGTCGCGGCTGCAGATCGGCGCCCCCGGCCTGACCGCGTACGGCAAGGATCCCGCCGGACTGGCGCTGACCGCCACGCTGGCGGGCAGCGTGACGGGCGGCACCGTCACGGTGAATCCGGACGGATCGTTTACCGCGGTGCCGACGACGCCGCCGGTTGGCGCGGTGAATGCCACCGTGACGTTCAAGTACACGGTGGTGAACTCGCAGAACACGGCGAGCGCGCCCGCGACCGCGACGGTGACGTTCCTCGGCGGCAGCGGACTCGCCGTCAAGGTGCTGGATGCGCCGAGCACCGCACCGGGCAAGACCCCGGTTCAGCTCAGCGACTACCGCTGGATCATCGAGGAGGACCGCACGTTCCAGATCGATCCGCGCTGCCAGGTGAACGTGACGCCGCGTCCCGCCGGCTGCCCGGCGCTGCCGGTGCCGAGTCTCGGCACGAACTTCCACAGCAGCTACATGCCGGTGATTGCCGCGGGCTGCGTCGGCACGGTGGCGTGCGAGTCGAAGCAGACCGTGTACGACCCGAAGACCAACACGCACATCCCCGCGGTGTGCGACGTCGGCAACGGCGTGTGCCGGACGAACGCCTCGCAGCAAGTGCCGGTCGATCCGAGCCAGGTGGCGCTCGATCCGACGAAACGCTATTACATCTCGGTCCTGCCGGGCGACGCCGGCAACAGCTTCTCGGCCGGCGCGGGCGCGCCGCAGCCGGTCGATCCGAACAACCCGACCGGACCGCAGCGCCAGTTCAGCATCGCGCAGGACTGTCCGTCGGGCCCCGGCGGCGCGGACTTCGCGCCCGGCACGGGCACCTGCGGGCACACGATGGGCGGTGCGCCGATCGCGCCCGCGCAGAAGAACGTCAACGTGCTGGTGCAGGAAACGCCGTTGCAGACCGCGAAGATCTCGGTGTTCGTCTTCGAGGACGATGCGCCGGTCAACGGTGAAGTGGACGTGAGCGGCGGCACCGACGAGTTCGGCACGGCCCACGAGCCGGGCCTCGGCGGGTTCGAAATCAAGCTCTTCGACGACGCGGGCGGCACGGGCGACGCAACCGGGCAGATGACCTACGACATGTTCAACATGCCGCTGTCCAACTCGCTGCAGGGCACGCTCGATCCGCTCACCGGGCTGGATGCGTGCCCGATATCCCGCCAGGCCGACACGTTCGACCCGGTCACCGGCAAGCTCACCGGCACCGACGGCCTGGTCGGCATGATCCCGACCTGCCCGAAGTACGAGTCGGACGGCAAGACGCTGTCGCCGCTCGTGGGCCAGGCGGTCATCGCGAACATGATGCCCGGCCGCTACGGCGTCGTCGCGACGCCGGCGGCCGACCGGATCAGCCGCGGCGAAGAGTGGCTGCAGACGAACACGCTCGACGGGCAGAAGGCGCACGACGCGTTCATCAAGGTCGGCGGCCCGTCGTACTTCCAGGAATTCGGGCCGGCGGGCTTCCACGTGTCGATCGGCTTCGCGAATCCGAAGGTCATCAATGACCGGCTGCCCGTCGTCTGCACCGGCAGGACGTGCAACAACGCGGTGTCGGGCCAGGTCACGAACCTGCACTACAGCCGTCCGCCGAACGAGAACCTTTATAGCTCGGGCTCGCGCGATTCGCTGGGCTTTACGCAGTGCTACGTGAGTATCGGCGACACGGACGGCGAGGACATCGCGTTCACCAAGTGCGACGCCGACGGCAAGTTCTCGTTCGCGGGGCTGCCCGACGGCACGTTCCGGATCACGATCTTCGATCAATGGAACGACCAGATCGTTGACGGACTGGCGACGGCGGTGCAGCTCGCGGGCGGCCAGAGCAAGGACCTGGGCCAGCTCGCGGTGCTGCAGTGGCACACGAACCTGTACACGCGGAGCTTCATGGACCTGAACGGCGACGGCGTCTCGCAGGACAGCGAGCCCGGGCTGACGCTCGTGCCGACCAACATCCGGTTCCGCGACGGCAGCTATTCGAACTTCAACAACACGGACCTGAACGGCTTCGCCGGATTCAACGAAGTGTTCCCGCTGTTCAACTGGTATGTGGTCGAGGCCGATACGACGCGCTTCAAGCAGACGGGCGTGCACGTGGTCTATGACGCGGGCGGGCCGGTCGACGGCACGACCGGCGGAGGCAGCTCGAACATCGCGGCGAACTTTGCGAACACGACGGAAACCTCGACGGGGCAGTTGCCGGCGAACCTGCGCGTGCCGGGGGCCGTGTATTGCGACAATGCCGACTGCGGTGCCGGCCAGCGGACGGGCACGACGCCGTCGACCGGCCGGGTCGATCCGCCGTGGGTGACCACGGAGGGCTGGCAGGGCTTCTCGGGCCAGAACTCGTTCATCGAGTTCGGCAAGAAGGCCTTCGGCCCGACCGAGAACGGCGGCATCAAGGGTGAAGTGATCTACGCGTCGACGCGGCCGTTCGACGATCCCGCGCTGCTCCTCCACACGAGCTGGACGCCGGACATTCCGAACGTGACGGTCAACCTGTATCAGGAGAGCACGGCCGCGGACGGCACGCAGAGCCTGACGCTGGTCGACACGACGAAGACCTCGAGCTGGGACGACTGGGCGCAAGGCTTCCGTTCCGACGGCGCCACGCCGAACATGAACTGCCCGGGACAGGAAGCGAGCGACCCGTTCTACGCGGTCACGCTGAAGAACAGCCCCCAGTGGCTCGATCCACAGCATCGCGCGCTGCCGTACAACGCGCAGTACAAGTGCTACGACGGCATGCACGCGTTCAACCAGGTGCAGCCGGCGCCTTACGACGGGATGTACCAGTTCCCGAGCGTGACGGCCAGGAACCTGCAGAGCGGCCTGCCTACCGCCACGAACTGCAAGATCTGCGTGGCTAACCCGTCGGGCGACGGCACGCAGATGCTGCCGGCCGGTAAGTACGTGGTCGAAGTGATCGTGCCGCCCGGGTACGAGCTGGTGAAGGAGGAGGACAAGAACATCCTGATCGGCGACAACTACATCGCGCCGGTCTCGCAGCAGTTCGGCGGGCTCGGCACCATCTTCATCCTGCCCGACCAGGCGGCGATGAATTCGACCTTCAACCCGACCAATGCGCAGAACCCGACGACGGATCTCGGTTCGTTGCCGCGGCACGAAGGCGACACCGGCAGCGTCGAGACGTTCTGGCCGTGCGTCGGCGAGCTGCGCATCGTGCCCGACTACATCAGCCTGTTCCCGGGCTCGCAGGAAGTCGCGCCGTTCGCGGGCGCCTCGCGGCACCTGTGCGATCGCAAGGAAGTGACGCTGACCAACGAGATGTCGGTGCTGGCGAAGTTCTGGCTGTTCAGCTCGACGCACGTCGCCGCGCACTACACCGGCTTCATGCTGGACGACTTCTCGTCGGAATTCGACCCGTATTCGCCGCAGTTCGGCGAGAAGTTCGCGGTGCCGAACGTGCCGATCTCGATCAAGGATTTCGGCGGCAACGAAGTCGCGCGCACCTACTCGGATTCGTGGGGCATCTTCAACGGGCTCAACTATTCGACCTGGGAGGTCAACCCGCCGAATCCGACGGGTTACGCGCCGACCATGATGGTGGCCTGCATGAACGATCCGGACATGCCCGACCCGGCGCATCCGGGCCGGACGATTCGCGACCCGCTGTTCAATCCCGGGTACAGTCAGTTCTGCTACGAGATTCCGTTCATGCCGGGGCAGACGCAGTACATGGATACGCCGGTCGTGCCGGTGCAGGCGTTCGCGGAAGGCTACAACCCGCCCGACTGCGCGTATCCGGACGCCACGCCGGCGATCGCCAGCGTGACCGGCGATGCGAGCGGCGGGGGCGCGGGGCCGTGGGTCAGCGCGCCCGGCCACCGGCTGACGATCAACGCGCTCGGCGACCAGCCCGTGTCCAACAACGCGTACAACGGGCCGGCGGCGAGCACGACGCCGTTCAACCAGAAGTTCGTCACGCGCCACTACGGCTTCGGCAACCGGCCTGCGTCATGTTCGGCCGGGCCGTGCCAGAACGTCACGATCGGCGGCCTGCCGGCGGTGGTGACGTCGTGGAGCGATACGCAGATCCAAGTCATCGTCCCGCCCTTGCTCGGGCCGCAGGGTGCCTGCACGATCCAGCAGCGCGGCGTCGCGACGCCGACCGGCTGCGGCGAGCTCGTCATCACGGCCGCCAACGGCAAGCGTTCCGTCGATACGGTCACCGTCACGGTGGGCGGCAAGCCGCCGACCTACGTCGGCGGCGAGAATGCGACGGGCGACGCGCTGCAGCAGGCGATCAACAACGCGACGCCGGGCGACATGATCGTCGTCGGCCCGGGCACCTACAACGAGATGCTGGTGATGTGGAAGCCGGTCCGGCTGCAGGGCGTCGGCGCGCCGTCGGTGGTCGTCAACGCGAACACCCACCCGTCGGGCAAGATGGACACCTGGCGCAAGCTGGTCGATTGCCTGTTCGGCGTGGCGATGAATGGCGCGATGATCTCGAGCACGAATCCGTTCGATCCGAACGATCCGTCCAATGCCTTCTGCACGGCGAAGATGCGACGCCAGGTCGATCCGATTCCGTTCGAGCCGATCGTCGGCTGGGACAGCAACCTCAACGGCAACCTCGGCGAAATGCTGCTCGAGCCGTCGCTGATGGGCGCCTATGAAGGCGCGGGCATCACGGTGCTGGCCAAGGGCGTGCGGGACGTGCTGGTGGGCGGCGTACGGCAGCCCGATCCGAACTGCACCGCGAACGGCATCTGCACGCCGCTCGCGGGGCCGACCCTGCGCCAGCCGAACCCGCCGGACTGCGTCAACTACCCGAGCAACTTCAAGTGCAATCCGTCGCGCATCGACGGCATCAGTGTCACGAACAGCTCGCAAGGCGGCGGCGGGATTTTCCTGCACGGCTGGGATCATCTGATGGAGGTGTCGAACAACCGCGTGTTCTCCAACGCGGGGACGCTGACGGGCGGCATCGCGATCGGCCAGGTCGAAGTGCCGGACGGCACCATCGCGGGCGACGGCGTGACCGAGCTGCCTTACCTGTTCAACAGCAACGTGAACGTGCACCACAACTACGTCACGTCGAACGCGTCGTACGGCGATGAAATCAACTCGAGCACGCCATCGTCGGCCGGCGGCGTCGTCTTCTGCACGGGCGCCGATTTCTATCACTTCAACTACAACTGGGTGTGCGGCAACCTGAGCAGCGGCGATGGCGGAGGCGTCGCGCACTTCGGGTTCAGCTACAACGGCGACATCTCGCACAACTGGGTGCTGTTCAACCAGAGCAACAACCCGACGTTGCCCACCTACGGCGGCGGCATCATCGCCCAGGGCGTGCCGCCGGACGGGACCTTCTGCGAGAACGCGCCGGTCGACCTGGATTGCGCGCCCGAGCTGTCGGACGGCACCGGCCCGAGCCTGACGATCGACGGCAACCTGATCATGGGCAACACGGCGGAAAGCGGCAAGGGCGGCGGGCTGCGGTTGCAGCAGGTGAACGGCACCGACGTGCAGCGCAGCCCGAACAACGCGGCGAACTGGTACACGGTGCGCGTGATCAACAACATCATCGGGAACAACGTGGCGGGCTGGGGCGGCGGCGGCGTCTCGCTGCAGGACGCGGTGCGCGTCAGCTTCGTGAACAACACGGTCGTCTCCAACGACGCGACCGCGACGGCCGGCGTGCTGTTCAATACGCAAGGGGCCGCGCAGGCGAACGTCGGGCCGCCGAACTGCACGACGGTTGGCGCGGAAACGACCTGCAACCCGATCACGACGTCGACCTATCAGCCGGCCGGGCTGGAGACCGCGCGGCACACGACGAACTTCATCTCGGCGTTCACCAGCGCGGGCGTGGCGTGCCCGGCGGGGTTGCCGAACTGCACGACGTTCTCGAATCCGCTGCTGACCAACAACGTGTTCTGGCATAACCGCACGTTCTACATCACGGTGAGCGGACCGAATCCGAACATACCGGGGCTGCAGAACGCGGTCGCGCTGAACCCGACGTTGAACCAGGCCACGCATTCGACGGGTTACTGCGATCCGAACGCGGTCTACTGGGATATCGGCGGATACGGCGACACCGGGCCGGGCAACCATCAGTCGGGGCTGACCATGAGCCCGCGGTACTCGATCCTGACCGACGCGGGCGATTATCCGGGCGCGAACAACGTCGGGACCGATCCGGCGCTGGCAAGCC
Source organism: Burkholderia sp. Bp9140 (assembly GCF_003853425.1). Classification (NCBI taxonomy): domain Bacteria; kingdom Pseudomonadati; phylum Pseudomonadota; class Betaproteobacteria; order Burkholderiales; family Burkholderiaceae; genus Burkholderia; species Burkholderia sp. Bp9140. Next base: position 7,126 of record NZ_QTPQ01000051.1, on the reverse strand, counting down.
TGTACTGCAACGGTTCGCGCGTGCCGCCGGAGGGAGGCGGAAACGGCTTCGCGGTGCCGCCGGGCATCTCGGACACGGTGCTGCCGAACCCGTTGTTCAGCCTGCTGCCGTCGGCGGTGCCGGACGAAGGCAACCAGTGGATCAACATGTCGTACGGCCCGCTGTCGCTGTTCAACATGTCGATCGTGCCGGGCGCCGCGGGCTACGGCGTGCTGCTGGGCAACTACTCGATCACGACGGCTTCACCGGCGCGCGATACCGGCACGCCGACGGGCGCGCCGAACCACGACATCTTCGGCACGCAGCGGCCGCAAGGCACCGGCTACGACCGGGGGGCGGTGGAGTTGTCGGCTGGCGGCACGCCGGTCGATCCGCTCGCGCTGAACGCGCAGCCTTCCGGCCTGCTCGGGTTGTTGCCGCCGGGGTTGAACATCTTGACGGGAGTGGCGCCATGAAATCCTCGCGTTCCCTTGGATGGCGGGCGGCGTGCTGCGCGGGCGCCGCCTGCGTGGCCGCCGCGCTGGCCCAGCCGGCCGCGGCGCAGCAGCCGGCGCGGCAGCAGGCGCAGCCGGCGTTCGCCCGGCACTCGCCGTATCGGCCGGTGGGCCTGCCGCAACGCGCGAAGGTCTACTACCAGATGACGCGCGGCGTCGACAACATGCGGGTGCGTCACACCGCATCGGACAACCTGATCCGCTTCAGCTACCGCGTGACCGACCCGGCGGCGGCGAAGCGGCTCGGCGACAAGAGTGCGACGCCGCACCTGTACGGGCAAACGAGCCACGCGCTGCTCGACATCCCGGTGATGGACAAGATCGGCCAGTTGCGGCAAAGCGGTCCGCTGCAGGCCGGGCAGGAATACTGGATGGTGTTCTCGAACAAGGGCAACGCGATCAAGCCGGGCGAGCGCGTCAACGTGCTGGTCGGCTCGTTCCATATCGACGGCCTGGTGGTCGAATGACGCGCGGCAGGGAGCCGCGGCATAACGCAGGGAGACAACTCATGAATCGCTTTCTTTTGACGGGGATGTCGGTGGCGGTGGCGGCGGCGATGGGCCTGCTGGCGACGACGCCCGATGCGAGCGCCGCCTCGGCCGCGGGAACGGCCCAGGCCAGGGCCAGGGCCAAGGCCACGGCCAAGGCCGCGCCGGTGGCGCGCATGAGCGCGACGCAGATCGTCGAGCGCAACGTCGCGGCGCGCGGCGGGCTGCAGGCATGGCGCGCGGTCGGCTCGCTGACGATGACGGGGCTGATCGAGGCCGGCGGCAAGAAGAACACCGCGCTGCCATTCGTGATGACGATGAAGCGGCCGCACAAGAGCCGCTTCGAAGTGCGCTTCAACGAGCAGACGGCGTTCCAGGTCTACGACGGCGCGCGGGGCTGGAAGGTCAGGCCGTTCCTCGGGCGCGACGAGGTCGAGCCCTATACGCCGGCGGAAGCGAAATCGGCTGCCGCCGCGGCCGAGCTGGACGGGCCGCTCGTCGATTACGCGAGCAAGGGCACCACGGTCCAGCTGGTCGGCACCGAGCAGGTGGAAGGACATGGCGCATACGTTCTGAAGCTGACGACGAAAGAGCACGCGGAACGCCGGGTCTGGATCGATGCGTCGAGTTTTCTCGAGCTGAAGATCGACGGGGAGCCGCGCATGCTCGACGGCAGGATGCACACCGTCGCGATCTACTACCGCGATTACCGGAAAGAGAACGGTCTCGACATCCCGCATGTGCTGGAGACCGTGGTGGCGGGCGTCAGGCCGACGCACAAGCTGACGATCCAGAGCGTGAAGGTGAATGCGCCGACCGACGACGCGTTGTTCGCGATGCCGCAACTGGCGATGGCGAAGACGCCCGGCCGTTAGTCCGGCGCCGGGTATCCGGACGGGGGAGACGGACATGAAGCGTAACGCGTTGTGGGTGCTGGCCGGCTGCTTTGCGGCGGCCATGTTCCTGGTCGAGCAGATACCGGCCCAGAGCCTGAGTGCGGACCAGATCGTCGAGAAGAATGTCGCCGCGCGAGGCGGGCTCGACGCGTGGCGAAAAGTCCAGACGATGGTCTGGATCGGGCACGTGGATAGTGCCAATGCCGTGGCGCCGAACCTGCCGTTCGTGCTGGCGATGAAGCGGCCGAACAAGACGCGCTTCGAGGTGACCGTGCTGAACCAGCGGGCCGTGCGCGTGTTCGACGGCCGGGATGGCTGGAAGCTGCGACCGGGCGCGACCGGCAGGACCGATTTGCGGCCGTATACCCCCGACGAATTGAATTTCGCGCGCGACGAGCAGGTGATCGACGGGATGCTGATCGATCACGAGGCGAAAGGAATCGGCGTCACGCTCAACGGTGTCGAGCAGGTCGGCGGGCGCGAAGCGTACCGGCTCGCGGTGAAGCTGCCGTCCGGCCTGAGCCGCCATGTGTGGATCGATGCGCGGACGTTCCTCGAGGTGAAGTACGACCGCGTGGTGCGGGATCTCCGCGGCCAGCCGGTGAGCGTGGAGGTGGCCTACCTCGATTACCGGAACGTCGACGGCTTGCAGATGCCGTTCACGATCGAATCCGGCGGGGCCGCGTCGGCCAGGAAGGACCGGCTGACGATCGACAAGATCGCGCTCAATCCGCCGCTCGGGGACGCGATCTTCGCGAAGCCGGCTGCGCCGGGACGCCGCGGCTCCGTTTCGGTCGATGTCGACGCGACGCCGGCGATGCGCGGCAAGCCGATGCCCTGATCATGAACGGTGCCCGCATCCTGCGACACGCGATCGTGCGGGGCGCGCTGCCGCGCGTACGGCGCCGGCTCGCTGGCTGGGTCGGCGTTGCGCTGTTCGCGCTGCAGTTGGTGCCGTCGCCCGATGCGCGCGGCGCGTCGGGCGAGCCGCCACCGGCGCCGGCGAGCGCGGGCGCGGGCGCGGCGATCTTCCGGCAGGGCCTGCTGGGTTCGGGCGAACCGCTCGAAGCGGTGCACGACGACGGCGTGCGGCTGCACGGCGCCGCGGCGGCCTGCATGAATTGCCATCGGTACAGCGGCCTCGGCGCGCGCGAGGGCACGAGCAACATTCCGCCGATCACCGGCCGTTATCTGTTTCAGCCGCGCGTCGAGAATCCCGACGACGCCAAGGTTCCCTTCGTGCCGGGCATGCGCTTCAATCGCGAACCGTATACCGATGCGACGATCGCGCGGGCGATCCGCGAGGGCCTCGATTCGGAAGGCAAACCGCTCAGCGCGCTGATGCCGCGGTATGCGCTGAACGATGCGGACATGAAGGCACTGATCGACTACCTGAAACGCCTCGACCGGCACGGGCCGACGGGCGTCGACGACACGGTGCTGCATTTCGCCACGATCATCACGCCGGATGCGGACCCGGTGAAAAAACGCGGCATGCTCGATGTGCTCGTGAATTACTTCCACGACAAGAACGTCTTTCCGCTGGGTGCGACGCCGGCCCTGCGCTCGACGCGCAAGATGATGTTCATGGTCAACCGCCGCTGGGCGCTGCACGTGTGGCAACTCGAGGGGCCGCCCGACACGTGGCATGAGCAGTTGCGACAGTATCTCGCGCGGCAACCGGTGCTGGCCGTGGTGTCGGGACTGGGCGGCCGGAACTGGGCGCCGGTTCACGATTTCTGCGAGCAGGAGGCGGTGCCCTGTCTGTTTCCGAACGTCGAGGTGCCGATCGAAACGGATCACGATTTCTATTCCGTGTATTTCTCGAAGGGCGTGCTGCTCGAGGCTGGGCTGATGGCCAGGCGCATGCTCGACGAGGCGGGCGCGGGGCCGGCCGCCAACACGGTGCGAACGGTCCGGCAGGTCTATCGCACGGGCGACAACGGCGAGCGCGGCGCGCAAGCGCTTGCCGCCGCGCTGAAGACGCACGGCATCGCGGTGTCGAACCAGGCGCTTGCGCCCGGCGAGCCCATCGCGCGCGCGCTGCACGGCGTGTCGCGCGACGACGTGCTCGTGCTGTGGCTGCGGCCGCCCGACATCGCCGCGCTCGGCCATGCGCCGCCCGCGTCGGACACGGTCTACATGTCGGGGTTGCTCGGCGGGCTCGACAACACGCCGCTGCCGACGAACTGGCGCGGCGTGACGCGCATCGCCTATCCGTTCGACTTGCCGGAAGGGCGGCGCGTGCGCGTCGACTATGCGTATGGCTGGTTCTCGATCCGGCAGATTCCGGTGGTCGCGCCGCAGGTGCAGGCGGACACCTATCTCGCGTGCGGCCTGCTCGCCGAAACCCTGAGCCACCTGGTCGATGCGTTCGTGCGCGAGTACCTCGTCGAACGCATCCAGGACATGCTCGAACGCCGCATCCTGACCGGCTACTACCCGCGCCTGACGCTCGCGCCCGGGCAGCACGTGGCGTCGAAGGGCGGCTATATCGTCCGGTTCGCCGGGCCGGACCGAATGAAGCTCGTCGCCGACGGCGGCTGGATCGTTCCGTGAGCGATGGTGCGGGGCGAAGGGATCGGGTGGAGATCAGACCGCGTTAAGGGGGAGTTGCCCCATGCCGGTTCCGGCCGGCGGTTCGCACAATGAAGACATCGCGCGACGCTCGAAGGTCGCGCAGGCGAGTGGCGGCATATGGCTTTGGGGAGAAGCAGCCATGACAACGTTTCTGGTCGACCCTGGCGCAGGTCATCGCTGGATGCGGCGCGGCGGGATGGTCGTGCTCGCGGCGTTCGCGTTGCTGCAGGCGTCCATCGCGCAGGCGCTGCCGATCTTCGCGCGCCAGACCGGGCAGAGCTGCGTCGCGTGCCATGCAGGCGGGCAGTTTCCCGAACTGACGCCGTACGGGCGCATGTTCAAGCTGAACGGTTATACGTTGGGCGAGCGCACGATTCCGCTCGCGGCGATGGCCGTCGGCGACCTGAGCAAGACGAGAGCCAACACCGACGCCAGCGGTAATCCCGTCACGCCGAAGAACGGCCTGCCGATCTTCGACTTCGCGAGCGTATTCCTCGCCGGGAAGATCACCGACCATCTCGGCGGTTTCGCGCAATTCACCTATGCGAACTACGATCATCAGGATGCCAACGGAAAATGGAAGGGCTGGTGGGCGTCGGACAACACCGACTTCCGCTTCGTCGACCGGATCATCTCTCCCGCCAACGACCTGATCCTCGGCCTGACGCTGCACAACAATCCGACCGTGCAGGACGTCTTCAATACCGCGCCGGCCTGGAGCTATCCGTACCTCGGCTCGGCGATCAGCCCGGTTGCCGGCGTGCCGGTCACGCCGATCATCGAGGGCGGTCTCGAGATGCAGGTCGTCGGGATGGGCGCTTACCTGTACTGGAACAAGCTGGTCTATGCGGAGCTGACCGCCTACAGCACGGCCGATGGGATCTGGTCGTTCCTGAGCAAGGGCAACCACGCGGGCAACCCGGACCACCCGCAGGTCTATCTGCGTGGCTACAACCCGTATGCGCGTATCGCGCTGACGCGCGAATGGGGCCCGCATAACATCATGGTCGGCGCGTTCGGGTTGAGCGTCGACATCTATCCGAACGACCCGAACAGCTTTCCGATCTTCGGCACGGGCGTGACGCGCTATCGCGACTACGGTTTCGACACGCAGTATCAGTACCTGCTGGAGCCGCACACGATCACCGCGCAAGCGCGCTACGTGCGCGAAAACATTCATGATCCGAATAATTTCGTCGTGAGCGACAACACGGCAGCGAACCTGAATTCGTTGCGGCTCAAGGCGTCGTACATCTACCAGGCCAAGTATGGCGTCAGCCTGTCGTTCTTCAATACGACGGGCACCGCGGACAGCACGCTGTATGCGGGGAGCGCGAACTTCCATCCGAATACGCAGGGCTGGACGCCGGAAATATTCTGGATACCCGATCAGCACATTCGAATCGGCCTGCAGTACACGCACTTCACCAAGTTCCTCGGCGCGAAGACCAACTACGACGGCATGGGGCGCAACGCGAGGGACAACGATACGTTGTTTCTCTATCTATGGCTCGCTTCCTTCTGACTTCCCGTCCGGCCTTTCCCGCGCATCCGGCCGACTGGACCACGCGCAACGGGAGAGGGGCGCGCATCTCGCATCGCGTGTCGATGCGCATGCGCGGCGGCGCCAAACGGGATCGCATCGGAAGGCGGCAGAAAATGTGGCAGGGAGGTCGGTGACATGAACAAGGTGGCCCATCTCGTCTCGCTCGCGATGATGCTGGCCGGGGCCGGTTGCCACGACCTGGAGCGGTCGCGGCAAGTCGACAACCCGGCCGTGGCGGGCAAGACCATCGCGCTGCAGGTGTGCTCCAACTGCCATGGCGCGACCGGCGTCTCGGTGTCGCCGCAGTTTCCGAAGCTCGCCGGGCAACGCAAGGAATACCTCGTCGATCAGTTGACGGACTTCAAGCATCACGCGCGCGCCGATCCGAATGCGAAGCGGTACATGTGGGGCTTCACACATCTGACCGACGCGCAGATCGACGACATCGCCACCTATTTCTCGAGCCAGCATGCGGGCCTCGGCGAAGCCGGCGATCGCGCGCTGATCGACGCGGGCAGGGCGATTTTCGTCTCGGGCCTGCCGGACAAGGGCGTCGCGGCGTGTATCGGATGTCATGGCCAGCATGGGGAAGGCGTCGACCGGTTCCCGCGTCTCGCCGGTCAGCATGCGGATTACGTGCTGAAGCAGCTCAGGATCTTCCGGGAAACCGACACGCGGCCACGCGGCGCGGTCATGAAGAGCGTGTGCGCGAACATGACGGAGCAGGAAATGCGCGCCGTCGCGGTATTCGTCGAGGCGTTCCCGGCGGAACCCGAGACAGTGGCGAGCCCGCCGGCCGATCAATGAGCCGGCGGCGGTGAAGCCGGCGCGCGGGGCGCGCACGCAAGCCGGCGCCGACGGCGATCTTTTCGGTGTCTCGTCTCCCCCGGGGCGGGGCACTGCTTTTTATTTCAGCCGTGCGCGGCGACATCGTGGGGATGATGATGAAGGTGATGCGATTCACTCGCGGCGGTGCGGCTTCCATTGCCGCGCCGTCGTACCGGCAAACGGATGCGATGCGCGAGGTTCGGGCAGTCGAGCCGGACGACGACCGTCCGTTCCTCGCACGCCTGTCGGTCATCGACTGGCTGTTCGCCCTGGCACTCGTGGTCGGCGCGGGCT
>NZ_QTPQ01000050.1:0-61106 GCF_003853425.1 Burkholderia sp. Bp9140 | reverse complement strand
CCGGCACCTCGGGCACTTCCGGTACCTCGGGTACTTCCGGCACATCGGGTACTTCTGGTACGTCGGGCACTTCCGGCACTTCCGGCACTTCCGGCACCTCGGGTACTTCCGGTACCTCGGGCACTTCCGGCACTTCCGGCACTTCCGGCACCTCGGGCACTTCCGGCACGTCGGGCACCTCCGTCACCCCGCTCGGCAACGTCCTCCAGCAAACCGGCACGCTCGTCACCGCACTCGGCACGACGGTCGCGAACGGCGGGTCGCAGATCGGCGGCGTGCAGATTCCCGGCACGAACACGACGACGGCCACCAGCATCGGCAACGCGGTCACGAGCCTCGGCAACGGCGTGCAGTCGCTCGGCAACGGCGTCGCGGCCGGCCTCGGCTCGATCGGCGTGTCGCCGAACCCGCTCGGCCCGACGCTCACGTCGGCCACCGGTCTGCTGACCGGCGCCGGCGGCGCGGTCAACAACCTCGGCAACGCAGTGACGAGCCTCGGCAGCGGACCGCTGTCGCCGCTCGCGCCGGCGACGACCCTGGTCGGCGATCTCGTCAACACGGTCGGCACCGCGGTCAACTCGACGGCATCGGCGCTCAACACGGCGCTGAACAGCACGCCGGTCCAGCAACTCGAGACGCAGCTCGGCAGCGTGATCAACCCGATCACGAACACGCTGACCGGCGGAGTCACGACGCCTGGCGCCACGCAGACGCTCGGCAACGCGACCATGCTCGGCGCCCCGCTCAGCGGCCTGCTGAGCACGCTCGGCAGCGGCCTCGGCCTCGCCGGTTCGCAGGTCGGCAGCGCGACCGGCAACCCGGTCGGCACGAGCACCGGCAACAGCGTGTCCCAGCTCGGCAACACGGTGACGTCGGCCGGCGGCCTGCTGTCCAGCGGCAGCTCCAGCAGCGGCACCAACCCGCTCGCCCCGATTACCGGCCTCCTCGGTACGCTGACGGGCGGGCTCGGCGGCGGCAGCAGCTCGAGCGGTACGGGCGGCACCAGCGGGACGAGCGGGACCAGTGGTACCAGCGGCGGCCCGCTCGCGCCGATCACCGGCCTGCTCGGCACGGTGACGGGCGCGCTCGGCGGCCTCGGTTCGAGCGGCACGGGCAGCACCAGCGGGACCAGCGGCTCCGGTGCCGGCGGCCTGCTGGCGCCGGTCACCGGCCTGGTCAATTCGCTGACGCCGCTCGGTGCCAGCCTGACCGGCACGGTCACGACGCCCGGCGGCAGTCTGGTCGGCAACCTCGGCGGTGCGCTGACGAGCGGCCCGGTCGGCACGCTGACGGGTTCGCTGACGTCGACGGCCGGTGCGTTGGGCGCGGTCGGCACGGCCAGCCCGAGCGGCGCGGCCGGCACCGTGACGACGCCGTCCGGCAGCGGCACCGTCACGGCCGGCCTGACCGGCAGTTCGAACGGCACCACCACGAGCGGCGCGACCAACCTGCTCGCGCCGGTGACGAACCTGCTCGGTGGCCTGCTCGGCGCCACCCCGAAGAAGTAACGGTTCACGTATCAGAACCACAGGCCAATGGCCGGGCACATACCAATCCAAAGCCCGGCCGACGGCCGGCGCCACCCGCCAAGCGGGGGCGCCGGCCCTCATCCCGACGAGGATCCGATCATGAATTCCACGCTCGACGGCATCGCCGCGGTCCGGGACCGCCTGCCCCGTTCCGCCACGCCATTGCGCGCCGGCCTGCTCGGCATCGCGGCCGGCCTCTTCGCGCTGTGGATCACGCGTGACCAGCCGGCCCTCGACGCGGCCACGCGCGCCGTCATCGCCAGCCTCGCGATCATCGGCACGATCGCGCTGCACGAAATCTTCATCTCGCGCGTCTACCTGCGCCCGAGCGCGGGACTGTCGCGGCAGGCCGTGCGCCCGCTCGGGCTCGCCCGCGTCGCGACGCGCCTCGGCGCGCTGACGTCGATCTACGCCGGCATCGGCATGCTCTACTGGCTGCTGCCCGAATATCACGGCGCGTTCTACCTGCCGTTCTGGTCGCTGCTGCGCTCGCTCGCGCCGTACGTGATCGTCGCCGCGCCGTTCTACTTCGCGTGGATGGACCGCCACCAGCGCGAGACCGACGACGCGTACCTGCTGTGGGGCCGCTTCCTGTTCCGCCGCGAGAAGCCCGCGAGCTGGCAGCCCGTGCGCGAGATGCTCGCCGGCTGGGGCGTGAAGGCGTTCTTCCTGCCGCTGATGACCGTCTACCTGTCGAAGGACGCCGATCACCTGAGCGCATCGCTCACGCTCGCGATGCACGCGCCGATGACGATTGCGACCTTCGTGTTCCTGTACGACCTGTCGTTCACGATGGACCTGATGTTCGGCACCGTCGGCTACCTGTGCACGTTCCGCATCCTCGACAGCCACGTGCGCACCGTCGAGCCGACCACGCTCGGCTGGGTCGCCGCGCTGATGTGCTACCAGCCGTTCTGGTCGCTGATCTCGAACAACTACATCCGCTACGAAGGCTCGCTGTTCTGGGACAACTGGCTGCTGTCCGCGCCGACGCTGCGCGTTATCTGGGGCGCGGTGATCATCCTGCTGCTGATGACCTACGCGCTGTCGACGATCTCGTTCGGGCTGCGTTTCTCGAACCTCACGAACCGCGGGATCATCACGTCCGGCCCGTACCGCTTCACGAAGCATCCGGCGTACATCACGAAGAACCTGTCGTACTGGATGGTGTCGGTGCCGTTCGTCGAGCCGCTCGGCTGGCAGGTCGCGCTCATGCACTGCGCGGGGCTCGTCGCGGTCAACCTGATCTACTACACGCGAGCCAAGACGGAAGAACGGCATCTGATGCGCGATCCGGACTATCGCGCGTATGCGGAATGGATCGCGCAGCACGGGTTGTTCGCGCGGATCAGGCAGGCGTTCGGGGGGCAGCAGGCGGTGTGACGCAGCCACTGTCGGCCGGCCTGTCGTGCACGATGCGCGCGACGCCGGCCCGGCGCCCGATGCCGGCTGTCGGCTGTCGGCTGTCAGTCGAGCGGCCACGCAATGTCGACGATGGCCCACCGAAAGGCGCTTCGTCTCCGAATCCGAATGATGCGTGCCGGCCTGCACCCGGCATGGCGACGGCCCCCCTTGCGACCAATCGTCGCGAAACACGCCGATTCCCCGCGTTTCATCGCTTTTCACCCGCAGTCCGATTGCCCGCCCCATGCCTGTCGCGTATGGTGCTGACCGTTCGCGCGCGCCTGTCGCCCGGACCTCCGACCGTCGTCCCGCACGACGGCCGCGCGGGCCGTGCCCGCCGTCACCGTCTCCGCGGCACCGCCCTTCGGCGCCGCGCATTCATGAGGAGAGAGGCGTGATCCACAAAGTCCTGATCCTGTTCGCACTCTGCATCGCGGGCCTCGCCGCGATCGCCGCCGGTTTCCAGCACATCCCCGGCTGATTCGCGGCCCCGGCTCGCGCGTCGAGCCCGGGGGCCGCTTCCACGCCTTTTCCCCGTAGCGATGAACCCCTTTCTCGATGCGCCCGAGACGGGCGCCTTTTGCCATGCGTATCGACGTACAGCATTCCCAGCACGACATCGACGATGAACTCGACACGCTCTACGCGCGTCTGCACCAGCCAGGCCATCGCCTGCACGGCCTGCCGGCCGTCGCGCTCGGCGGCTCGGGCCTGATCGTCCGCCACCGCGAGGCGGACGGCGAATACTTCCTTTACGTCGAGGATCCGTCGGCCCGGCAGCTCGCCGGCTATACGATCTTCAACCGGCTGCCCGAACTCCCGCGCCGCGCGGACCGCTACCTGCGCGCGCCGCACACGCGGCTGCGCGGATCCGCGCAACGCAAGGGCCTCGCGACGACGCTGTATCGATGGGGACTCGACGCGGGCCTGTGCCTGATCAGCGGCGCACGGCAGTCGGTCGGCGCGGCGCAGCTGTGGACCGCGCTCGCGCATGACTACCGGCACGGCTTCGTCGACGTCGAAGGCCGCGCGCTGCGTTATCTCGGCGAAGCCGTCGCGGACCATGTGCACGGCGCGCTGCATACGCGCCGGTTGTTGCTCGGCAATGGATGGACGCTCGACGCCCTGGCGCGGGCAACCGGGATGACGGACGTCGCTGTTGCAAGGTGTCAGGACGTGAGGTTTCAGCAGGAGGGACGCGAACGCCCTCACCGGCGCGGTGCCGCCAACGCGCGTCACGCCGCCCGCGCGCCGATGCGATAATCCGTCGGACCCGCGCGACGCCGCCGCGCAAACCACCTGCCGACACGCTCCGCGATGGCTACCGAACCCCGAACCGATTCCGAACGCCGCATCGACATCGTCGCGCTGTGCGGCAGCCTGCGTGCGCAGTCGTATAACGCGGCGCTGCTGGATGCGGCAGCACGCGTCGCGCCGCGCGGGATGCGCATCACGCGCTTCGAGCGTCTCGGCGAGTTTCCGCTGTTCAATCCCGATGCCGAACATCCGTCGCCGGCCGCGGTGCGCGACCTGATCGAGCGGCTGAACGCCGCGGACGGCGTGCTGATCGCGAGCCCGGAATACGCGCACGGCGTGACGGGCGTGATGAAGAACGCGCTGGACTGGGTCGTGGGGTGCGAAGCCATCGTGTACAAACCGGTCGCGGTATTGAACGCGTCGCCGCGCGCGACGCATGCGGACGCGGCGCTGCGCGAAACGCTGTCGGTGATGTCGGCGTGCATCGTCGAGCGCGCGTCGATCACGCTGCCGATCCTCGGCAGCCAGCTCGATGCGGCGGGCATCGCCGCGCATCCGCCGTTCGCGGCGGTGCTGACCGATGCGTTGCTCGCGCTGCGCGCGGCGATCGACGAGCAGGCGCCGAGTCGCTAGACCACGACCGGCGCGGCGCAAAGCGCGCGTTATCGCGCCCTGGTGCGCGTGGTCTTCCTCGCGGGCTTCGCCGGCTTCCCGGCCTTCGCACGCGGCGCTTCCTTCTCCGGCTGCGCGCCGCCGCCGACCCGATCCTCGAGCCATGCCAGCGCATCGATATACGACAGGAATTGCTGCAGGTATTCCGGCGACAGCTCGCGCATCGTCGCGAGCGACCGATGCACGAGGCTGTTCGAATTGAGCGGCCCCGCGTTGCGCGGCACCTGGTCGAGCGACTGGCGGTACTGCTGTTCGGTCCGGACTTTCGACCACATCGTGCGGAAATAGTCGATCAGCTCGGGATCGACGCCGCGCCGGTCGGCCTGCGCATCGCGCGCGAGACGCTCGACGAGCCCGCCGAGCGCGCCGCGTGCGGGCGCCTGCGCGATGGCTTGCGCCATCTCGCTCGCGGCTGCCGCTTCACCGGCACGCGCGACGATTTCCGCAAAACCTTCCAGCAGCGTCGCGAGCCGCGCATCGAGCAACACGCGCGCGTCGCCGTCGAGCGCGGCCGCGCGCTTCTCGAGCGCATCGAGCCGATGGAAGCGCACCGGATCGAGCCGGTCGGCGCCCTGCTCGCGCCACGCGTCGAGCGTCGCGCGCACGTGCGTCGCGTCGTCCGTCACTTCGCCTTCCCTCCGCTCGATGCGGTCTTGCGCGGCACCGGCGCGATCTCCACGCGGCGATTCTTCGCGCGGCCTTCATCGTCCGCATTCGAGCTGACCGGCTGCTCGGAGCCGAACGCGGCCGCGAACACCGACGGCGCCGGCACGCCGGCGTCGATCAGCGCACGCGTGACCGTCAGCGCGCGCTTGGCCGACAGCTCCCAGTTGTCCGCGAACAGCCGGTTGCCGGCGCGCACCTGCTGGTCGTCGGCGAAGCCGCTGATCATCAGGATCTCGTCGCGCGTCTTCAGGTAAGCGGCCAGCGGCCCGGCCAGCGTCTTCAGCAGATCGCGGCCCTCGGGCTGCAGCTGGTCGGAGTTCAGTGCGAACAGCACGTTGCCGCTGATGCCGATCCGGCCGTTCACCAGCGTCACGCGGCCAGCCGCGAGCGGCCCGGCGAGCGCCTCTTCGAGCGACTTGCGCTGCTGCGCTTCCTGCTGGCGCGCATGCACGGCTTCCTCGAGCTTCGACGTGAGCTGCAACTGCATGCCGATCACGCCTACGAGGATCAGCACGAACGCACCGAGCAGCACCGACATCAGGTCGGCGAACGCGGGCCACACCGGCGCGGAAGGCGCGCCGTCGTCGATTTCGTCATGCATGCGTCACGCTCCGACCGATGCCCGCCGACCGGCGATCTGCTGCAGGTCCTCGACGATCTGCTTCTGCGACATCATGCTCAGGTCGATCACCTCGCGCGCCTGCGCGACGTAGTACTCGAGCTGCTCGTCGCTGCGCGCGAGCGACTTCTCCAGCGCGGCCTCGATGCGCTGCAGGTGGTTCAGCAGCTTGTCGTTCGATTCGCCGAATACCTGCACGGCCGTACCGAATGCATCGCCGAGGCTCGCGACCTCGACGGCGCCCGCCGTGACCTGCGCGGCCACCGAATCGAGCTTGCGCGTTTCGGCATCGACGGTATCGTTGAAGCGCGCGCCGACGCGATCGAGCAGGTCGGCCGACGTGCTGACGAGCGCGTCGATCGCGGTGCGCTGTTCGGTCGACGCGTGGTTGACCGCGCCGAGCAGCGTCTCGAGCGTCGCGAGCAGGCGGCTGCGTTCCTCCAGCATCGCGGTGTCGTGCACCAGGCTGTCGGACAGGCGCTGGCGCAACTCGGCGACGACGTCGGCCGCGGCCTTCGGCGCTTCCGACGCGGCCTGCACGAGGCGCGAGATCTCGTTGATCGTGTCGCTTGCGTGCACCTGCGCCTGCGCGGTGATGTCGTTCGCGGTGCGGGTCAGCGTGTCGCAGATGTCCTGCTGGCGTGTCGCGGCCTGTGCGCTCGTCTGCGCCCACTCGTCGCGCAGCGCGGCAGCCATCGCGGCGAGCGAGTCGTTCCACGCGGACAGGCGTTCTTCGTCGCGCGCGGCCAGTTGCGTCTGCAGGCCCGTGTGCGATTCGCGGATCGTCGACAGCAGGTCGTTCGAGCGTTGTTCGAATGTTGACGCTTGTGCGGTCAAATCGCGCGTCGTCCGTGCAAGCGCGTCGCAGATTTCCTGCTGACGGCCCGCGCTGTGCACGCCCGCGCGCTGCCATTCGTCGCCGAGCTTCGTTGCCATTGCCGCGAGCGAATCATTCCATGCGGACAGGCGTTCTTCGTCGCGCGCGGCCAGTTGCGTCTGCAGGCCCGTGTGCGATTCGCGGATCGTCGACAGCAGGTCGTTCGAGCGTTGTTCGAACGTTGTCGCTTGTGCGGTCAGATCGCGCGTCGTCCGTGCAAGCGCGTCGCAGATTTCCTGCTGACGGCCTGCACTGTGCACGCCTGCGCGTTGCCATTCGTCGCCGAGCTTCGTTGCCATTGCCGCCAGCGAGTCGTTCCATGCCGACAGGCGTTCTTCGTCGCGTGCGGCCAGTTGCGTCTGCAGCCCCGTATGCGATTCGCGGATCGTCGACAGCAGCTCGTTCGAGCATTGTTCGAACGTAGACGCTTGTGCGGTCAGATCGCGCGTCGTCTGTGCAAGCGCGTCGCAGATTTCTTGCTGACGGCCCGCGCTGTGCACGCCCGCGCGCTGCCATTCGTCGCCGAGCTTCGTCGCCATTGCCGCAAGCGAGTCGTTCCATGCCGACAGGCGTTCTTCATCGCGTGCGGCCAGTTGCGTCTGCAGGCCCGTATGCGAATCGCGAATCGTCGACAGCAGGTCGTTCGAGCGTTGTTCGAACGTAGACGCTTGTGCGGTCAGATCGCGCGTCGTCTGTGCAAGCGCGTCGCAGATTTCCTGCTGACGGCCCGCACTGTGCACGCCCGCGCGTTGCCATTCGTCGCCGAGCTTCGAGGCCATCGCGGTCAGCGAAGCATGCCATGCCGACAGGCGCTCCTCGTCGCGCGCGGCCAGTTGCGTCTGCAGCCCCGCCTGCGACTCGCGCATCGCGTCGAGCGTCGCGGCCGAATGCCGCTCGAACGTCGCGGCGGCTTCGCCCAGCGCCTGCGCATGCTGGCCGGCCAGCGTCTCGCCGACCTGCTCCTGACGCGCGAGCGCGTCGCGCCATGCGTCGGACAGGCGGCGTTCGGTCGATTCGAGGCGCGTCGCGACGCCGTCGAGCAGGTCCGTCGAGCGCTGCGCGAAGGTGTCGGTGAACTGGCCGAGCGTCGTCTGCAACTGCTGCGCGACGGCGTCGCCCGCGCGGCGCTGCTCGTCGAGCGCGCGGTTCCATACGGCCGTCACGTTCCCGGTGGTCTTCTCGAAACCGTCCGTCAGCCCGTCGAGCTGACGTTGCACCGCACCCGTCACCGTGTCGCGCAGCGCGGCCATCTCCTGCGCGAGCCCCGTCATCGTCGCCGCGACGACCGGCTGCAGCGCGGCACCGGCCACGCGCGCGCTCTCGGCGGCACTTTCCTTCAGCGCATCGCCGACGTTCGATGCCAGGCCCGCATACGCGCGCTCGGTGCGATCGAAGAACGCCTGCTGGCTTTCGATCTGGCGATCGTGCAGCGCAACGCTGCGCGCCTCGAGCGTCGTCATCATCGTCTGCAGCCGGTCGACCAGCGCCGGCATCACGTCGGCCTGGCGCTGCAGCAGCCGGAACGATTCGTCGCGCTGGTGCGCGGACGAATGCACGCGCAGCGTCGTCGCGATCCTCGCGTCGAGCTGCTGGCCCGCGTCGATCCGTTCGCGGCGCACGAGCGCGGACAGGAGGCCGAGCATCGCGGACGTCGCGACGCCCGCGATCGACGTGCCGAACGCGAAGCCGAGGCCCTTCACCGGCGCGATCAGCGAGGCGCGGATCGCGTCGAGGTCGGTCGCGCTTTCAAGCGCGGCGCCCGTGCCCTTCAGCGTCACGACCATCCCGAGCAGCGTGCCGAGCATGCCGAGCAGCACGAGCAGGCCGACGAGATACGGCGTCAGCGACGGGCCCGGCAGCGCGACGCGCGCGCCTTCGACACGCGCACGCACGGCGCCGCGCAGGCCCGGGGGCAGCGTATCGAGCCACGTGTCGAGCCGCGCCGGCGGTTCGGTCAGGCCGGCCACCGCGCGCGACAGCGTGGCGGTCGCCTGCCGGTAGCGCAGCAGTTCCCACGCGCCGGCGACGTAGCACGCGCCGATCAGCAGCGTGACGGCCGTCGCGAGCGGGTTCGACGCGACATAGCCGACGCCGATCCAGCACACTGCGAGCAAACCGGCGATGAAGACAACGAGATCAAGACGAATTCTGGACATAGCGTAGGGATTAGCAGGTACGAAGGGCCGCGAGCAGCCCGTCTACCGTTTGAAACCGGACTTCGAGCTCGGCGAGCAGGATGCTTTGCATCTCGTCGCGGAACGTGTCGAGCCACGTGCCGGGCGCGAGCGCCGCGGCGGATGGCGCGTCGGCATCGGCGTCGGCCGCCGCTTGCGCGTCGGCCAGCGCCTGCCGCTCCGCGTCGCGCAGCCGCTCGAAGCGCGTGCCGAGCAGCGCGGGCACGGCGGACAGCAGGCTGCGCTCGCGCGCGCCGAGCACGCGCTCCATGATCGCGTCGAGCGTCGCGAGCCTCGCCATGCCGGACGAGCGCGCGGCGAGCGCGACCCGCAAGCGGCCGCGCAACTGGCCGATCGCGGTCTCCATCTCCTGCTGCAGGGACAGACAGCGCTGGCGGAAGTCCGCGAAGTCGGCCGTGTCGGCGGGCGGCGGCGGCATCTCGCCGGGGCGCCGCCGCGGGCGCGGGCGGTGGGCGGCCGTGATCGCCTGCGCGAGGTCGTGGCGCACGCGCGCGCAGTCGCGCTCGGCATCGTAACCGCGCACGCCGGCCGCGACGCCGGGCGGGTTCGCATTCAGCGCGGACGACAGCGTGATCGCGTCGGTCCAGCCGAGCCACTGGCTCAGGCGGTCCGACAGCGCCTGCCGGGATTCCGCGACGTCGGCATCGGTCAGGCGCGCGAGCAGCCGGACGAGCGTCGGGCCGCTCAGTGCCGGGCGCGGGGGAGCTTGCACCATGCTGCAAACCATCAAAAAAGGCAGCAGTTTACACGTCGTCGGGTAGTCGACCGCCAGAATCGGGAAAGCGCCCCGGCCCGGCATGCCGCGCAACCGGCGCGAACGCCCGCCGCACAAGGCTCGCACGCCGGTCGCCAGGCTGGCGGACCGCGCCGGCGCGGCCCTGGCGACGCACCCGGCCGCCTTCCGGGGCCGCCCGGGGCGGCGCCGGTCCGGGCCGGCCCTGGTCGCCCGCCTGCGATTTCGTCACGGACGTGCGGTACCATCGCGACACCCGCCACGCGATCGCGCCCCCAAGCGGGCCCGCGCCGCCATGCAACCGGCGCACGGTCCGCCGGACGCGTGACGGATATCCGGCCGATACCCGCGGGTCGCAGGCAGCGCCCCGGAAGACCGGTGCCGCCGCCCATGACAACGTCAGACTGATAACAGACGGGCCCGCCCGACCGCACACGATGATTTCCGACTTCGTCGCGCGCCTGCGCGAGCGTTTCAGCAAATCGCCGACCCGGCAGGACTTCGCCGAACGCCTGATCGCCGCGCTGCGCGCAACCGGCGACACGCGCGAGTGGCTTCACGATGACGACAAGGGCCGCCTCGTGCAGGCGGATGTCTCGTCGAACATCATCAACCTGCACAACCTGTTCCGCGACTACGCGGATGCGAAGCCGGCCGAGCGCGAAGCGACGCTGAAGCGCCAGGCGAACGCGATGATGCAGCACGAGATTCCGGCGAACTTCGCGGACGTCCGCGCGCGGCTGCGCCCCGTGATCCGCAGCGCGACCGAGCGCGGCGTGGTCGCGCTGCAGCTCGCCGGACAGCCCGGCGCGTCGGAGGTCGCGTTCCGGCCGCTGTGCGAGAACCTCGAGATCGGCATCGCGTACGACGGTGAATTCAGCGTCGCGCGGCTGACGACCGCGCGGCTCGCCGAATGGGGCGTCAGCTTCGACACTGCGTGCGACATCGCGATCGACAACCTGCGCGGCGCGTCGTCCGCGCCGTGGGCCGCGTTGCGCGACGGCGTGTTCCTGTCGCAGTTCGGCGACTACTACGACGCGGCGCGGCTGCTGCTGACCGACCTGCTGCACCGCCAGCCGATCTCCGGCGCGCCGGTCGTGATGGCGCCGAACCGGGCCGTGCTGCTGCTCACCGGCGACCGCAACGCGGCCGGGCTCGCGACGATGGTCGAACTCGCCGAACAGGCGCGCGCGCAACCGCGTCCGCTGCCGCCGCTGATGCTGCGCTGGGACGGCGCCGCGTGGCGGAATTTCATCCCGGCAGGGCTGGAAGCGAAGCTGCACGCGCTGCGCGTGGACGAACTCGCCGGTGATTACCAGGATCAGCGGACGCTGCTGAACGGCCTGCACAAGCGGGACGGCACCGACATCTTCGTGGCCACGTACACCGTGTACCGGCGGCAGAACGGCGAGCTGTTCAGCGTCGGCGTGTGGACCGACGGCGTGCCGACGCTGCTGCCCGAGACGGACATCGTCGTGCTGTACCGCGAAGCGACACGGCAGTCGGCCCACGTGCCGATGGCCGCGCTGCGCGACGCATGCGGCGACCTGATGACGGCCACCGCGCATCGGCCGGTGCGGTATGAAGTGACGGCGTTTCCGGACGACACCCTGTTCGCGGCCCTGATCGAGCGGTTTCCGGCGGTGTGACGCGCGCGCGTCGAGCGGGGGCCGTGCGTCGGGGCCGTGGATCGGCGCCGCCATGTGCCGGAATGAGCGGCCGTGGCGGCATGCACTGCGGGAATGAAACGGCGGTGCGCCCGGGCGGCACCGCCCGTCGTCAGATCCCCGCCTTTGGCGCGTTCAGGATCAGCCGCAGCCCGAGCAGCGTGATCGCGCCGGCCGCGACGCGGTCGACCCATTTCTTCGCGCGCAGGTAGAGCTCGCGCGGCCGGCGGGTCGAGAAGCACAGCGCGACGATCGTGTACCAGCCGAACTCGACGCCGAACACGAGCGGCGGCAGCGCCAGGTAGCACCACAGCGGCGGATGCTGCGGCAACAGCGCCGCGAAGATGCTGCCGTACCAGATCGCCGTCTTCGGGTTGCTCAGCTGGGTCGTGAGGCCGGTCCAGAACGACTTGCGCGCGCTGCCGGCGACGACGGCCTGCGGGTCGTCCATCGCGATCGGCCGGTCGGCGCCGCGCCAGATCTTCGACGCCATGTAGATCAGGTACGCGCCGCCCGCCACCTTGAGCCCCACATACAGCCATTCGACCGCCTGCAGCAGCGTGTAGAGCCCGGCCAGCGCGACGCCGCCGAACGCGATTCCGCCGACGCCCATGCCGAGCGCGGTAGCCAGCCCGTCGCGGCGTGACAGCCCGATCGAATTGCGGGCGACCAGCACGAAACTCGGGCCCGGGATCATCGCGCCAAGCCACAGCGCGGCCAGAATGGCGAGTACGGCAGCCGATGCAGTCATCGAAGTCTCCTTGTCAGCGACGCCGAAGCGCCGGCGCCTGCGTGTCGATTTCCGACGGTGAAGCCGATGATTCTGGCACGCTTCGCGGGCCGCCGAAAGCGCCCGTGCGCTGCTATGCTGGCTGCCGTTCCCGCCACCCCGCCCCGCTACCGATGATCGAAATCCGCGCCGCCCGCTATCCCGACGATGCCGCCGTCGTCGAAGCGATCTTCCGCGAGTACATCGCGAGCCCGACCGTCAGCCTCGCGTTCCAGGACTACGAGCCTGAACTCGCCGCGCTGCCCGGCAAATACGCGGCGCCGCGCGGGCAATTGCTGCTCGCATGGCACGGCGAGCGCGCCGTCGGCTGCGCGGCGTTTCGCGAAATCGACGCGACGACGTGCGAGATGAAGCGCGTGTACGTGCGCCCCGAAGCGCGCGGGCTGAACGTCGGCCGGCAGCTCGTCGAACGGCTGCTGCGCGATGCGAAGGCGGCCGGCTATGCGCGGATGTGTCTCGACGTGCTGCCCGAATTCGTCGCCGCAAGGCAGCTGTATGGTTCGCTCGGCTTCACGCCCGCGCCGCCCGTTGCATTCAATCCGGTGCCTGGCACCGCGTTTCTCGGGCGGGATCTGTGATGCGCGCGCCGGCCGAGGCGGCCCGTCGGGCCCTCGTTTCGCTGCTCGCCGCGTGGTGCTGCCATACGCAGGCAGCGCCGGCGCTGCCGCCGTCGATCGCCGCGCAACTGCCCGCCGGCTATCGGCCGTTCGTCGCGCAGCAAGGGCCGGCACTCGACAACGGGCTGCACAGCCTGCTCGTCGTCGTGCATCGCGCGAACGATACGCGCGAGCAGCCTTCGCCGCGTCCGCTCCTGATCTACGAGGAACAGGCGGACCACACCTATCGGCTCGCCGCGCGCAACGATGTCGTCGTGCTGCGTGCGAACGATGCGCTGCAATGCGACCCGTTCGATCCGGAAGATGCCGCCGACGGCGGGATCGCCGTGAAGGGGCGCTATTTCACGGTGCAGAACGACGTTGCATGCGGCCAGCACTGGAGCGACTACGTGACGTTCCGCTACGACCCGCGCACGCACGGCTGGCGCTTTTCCAGCCAGATCCATACCGAATCGTTTCCGCTCGACCCCGACAAACCCGATTTCGTCAGCACGGTGCGTGCCGATGCACGCAAGCCGGTGTCGTTCGATCAGTGGATGCGCAAGGAATAGAACCGGCACGCCGCACGCAGCAACACGGGTGCCGGCCCCTCCTTCAACGCGCGCCGGCCCCGCCGGGCAGCACTCGCCTGCACACGCGAACCGGTCTACCATGGACGCTCGTCGCCGTTCGGGCACGCGCCGTCGCGGCATGCGGCTTGCGCGTGCACGCTTCCCACGTTGAACCCGCGCAGGAGGACGTCATGACGCAACACTTCGACGCGATCGTCATCGGCACCGGGCAAGCCGGGCCGCCGCTCGCCGCACGGCTCTCGGGCGCCGGCATGAAAGTCGCGATCGTCGAACGCGGCCGCTTCGGCGGCACCTGCGTGAACACCGGCTGCATTCCGACCAAGACGCTGATCGCGAGCGCATACGCCGCGCAGCTCGCGCGGCGCGCGGAAGAATATGGCGTATCGGTCGGCCCCGTCAGCGTCGACATGAAGGCCGTGAAGGCGCGCAAGGACCTGATCGCCGGCCGCTCGAACCACGGCGTCGAGCAATGGGTGCGCGGACTCGACAACACGACCGTGTTTCAGGGTCATGCCCGATTCGAGCGCCCCGACGCCGTGCGCGTGGGCGACGAGCTGCTCGAGGCCGACCGCATCTTCATCAACGTCGGCGGGCGCGCGCAGATCCCGCCGATGCCCGGCCTCGACTCGGTGCCGTACCTGACCAACGCGACGATGATGGACGTCGACTTCCTGCCCGGGCATCTCGTGATCATCGGCGGCAGCTACGTCGGGCTCGAATTCGGTCAGATGTATCGTCGCTTCGGCTCGAAGGTCACGATCGTCGAGAAAGGTTCGCGCCTGATCCATCGCGAAGACGAGGACGTGTCGCAGGCCGTGCGCGAGGTGCTCGCGAACGAAGGCATCGACGTGCAGCTCGACGCGAACTGCCTGAACGCGCGGCGCGACGGCGACGGCATCGTGGTCGGCCTCGATTGTGCGGGCGGCGGCCGCGAGGTCGCCGGCTCGCACCTGCTGCTCGCGGTCGGCCGCGTGCCGAACACCGGCGATCTCGGGCTCGAGCAGGCCGGTGTCGCGACCGACTCGCGCGGCTACATCACGGTCGACGACCAGTTGCGCACCAACGTGCCCGGCATCTGGGCGCTCGGCGACTGCAACGGGCGCGGCGCGTTCACGCACACCGCGTACAACGACTACGAGATCGTCGCCGCGAACCTGCTCGACGACGATCCGCGCAAGGTATCGGACCGCATCACCGCGTACGCGATGTACGTCGATCCACCGCTCGGCCGCGTCGGCATGACGCTCGCGGAAGCGAAGCAGACCGGCCGCCGGCTGCTGGTCGGCACGCGGCCGATGACGCGCGTCGGCCGCGCGGTCGAAAAAGGCGAGAGCCAGGGCTTCATGAAAGTGATCGTCGACGCGGACAGCCATGCGATTCTCGGCGCGTCGATCCTCGGAGTGACCGGCGACGAGGTCGTGCACGGGTTGCTCGACGTGATGGCCGCCGGCGCGCCTTACACGACGATCAGCCGCGCGATGCACATCCACCCGACGGTGTCGGAACTTCTGCCGACGCTGCTGCAGGACCTGCATCCGGTCGACTGAAGGACGGCCGGGGGCGCGCATATTCCGCGCGCCCCGTTCGTGCATGCGTTGTCCGCGTCGCACCCGAGATCACGGGCGACGCGCAACGGCTCGAACGCGCGAAGCGCTTCATCGTCGACGGGCTCGCGGCCGGCGCGCTGAAGCCGTCGATCGACCGCACGTTCGCGTTCGACGACATCGCCGAAGCCCATCGGTACATGGAAGCCGGCGCGCAGGTCGGCAAGATCGTCGTTACCGTCCGAGCGTTGGCGCGTCGGGCCTGCCGGCCGGAAACGGCGGCACGCCCGGCGCGCCATCGCATTCCGCACTGATATCCAGTCGAATATTTAATTTTCACCCGGGCAAGCGCGCCTTTACCCTTTCGGCATCGCATCACAGGGCCACCGGCCCCTTCTGGAGCATTCCGATGACCGACCCCGGCACCGCGCAAGCCGTTCCCCGCCCGCACGCGGCTTCCGTATCCTGCGGCGCGCTCGCGCTGCTGGTGCTGGCCGGCCTCAACCTGCGCCCGTTCCTGACCGCGTTCGGCCCCGTGCTCGATCTCGTGCGCGCCGACACCGGCCTCGGTTTTCGTGCGGCCGCGCTGCTGACCACGCTGCCGTTCGTGCTGATGGGCGTGGTCGCCGGCATCGGCGTCGGGCTCGCGCGGCGCGTCGGCGAACAGCGCGCGCTGGCCGCCGCGCTGGCGCTGATCGCCGCGGGTTGCGCCGCGCGCCTGTGGACCGGCGGCAGCACCGGTCTGGTCGTCACGTCGATCGTCGCGGGCGCGGGCGTCGCGGTAGTGCAGTCGCTCGCGCCCGGTCTGGCAAAGCGCTGGTTCGTCGACCGGCTGCCGCTCGCGATGGGGCTCTATTCGGCCGCGCTGGTCGGCGGCGGCGCGTTCGGCGCGGTCGCGAGCCCGTGGCTCGCCGCGCACGGCGGCTGGCATCTGTCGCTCGCCGTCTGGGCCGTGCCCGCGCTCGTCACGCTCGCGCTGTGGCGCGCGAAGGCGCCGCGCGACGCGATGCATGCCGCGGCGGCATCGGCGCCCGTCGCCGCGTTCGTGCGGATTCCGCGTGCCTGGCAGCTCGCGCTGTTCTTCGGCCTCAGCAACAGCGGCTACGCGAGCCTCGTCGCATGGCTGCCCGCGTTCTATCGCAGCGTCGGCATGAGCGCGCAGGCGAGCGGCAACCTGCTCGCATGGATGGCGCTGTTCCAGGCGGCCGGCGCGCTCGCGATGCCGTTGCTCGCGAAACGTTCGCACGATCGCCGGCCGATGCTGTGGCTCACGCTCGCGTTGCAGGCCGCCGGCTTCGCCGGCTTCGCGACGATGCCCGCGCTCGCGCCGTGGCTGTGGGTCGCGAGCGTCGGCGTCGGGCTCGGCGGCTTCTTCTCGATGAGCCTGATCGTCACGCTCGACCATCTGTCCGACGCGCGGCGCGCGGGCGCGCTCGCCGCGTTCGTGCAGGGCGTCGGCTTCCTGACCGTCGCCGCGAGCCCCTGGCTGATCGGCTGGCTGCGCGACGCGGGCGGCGGCTTCGCGATCGCGTGGTGGATGCATCTCGCCGTGATCGCGTCGATGGCCGCGTTGAACGCCGCGTTCTCGCCCGCCGGCTACCGGCACGGCATGGCGCGCCTCATCGGCGCCGCGCGCTGAAACCGC
Source organism: Burkholderia sp. Bp9140 (assembly GCF_003853425.1). NCBI lineage: Bacteria > Pseudomonadati > Pseudomonadota > Betaproteobacteria > Burkholderiales > Burkholderiaceae > Burkholderia > Burkholderia sp. Bp9140. Next base: position 44,319 of record NZ_QTPQ01000050.1, on the reverse strand, counting down.
ACGACCGGAAGCCCTGACCGGAACGACCGCCGGCATTTTCCGGCGATCGTCCAGCCGCCCGCGCAAGGCCGGGCGCGGGCCGTCACGCCCAACGGCCGCGCATTCGCTTCACCACCCACGATATCAATCCGTCACGGAGACACTCATGAAGAAGCTCGTCATCGCCGCCGCGCTCGCGCTCACGGCAGGCGCCGCCGCCGCGAAAGACCCGGCCGTCCTGCGCCTCGGCGTCGACCCCAGCTACGCGCCGTTCGAATCGCTTGCGCCGGACGGCAGGCTCGTCGGCTTCGACATCGATCTCGGCAACGCGATCTGCGAACGCATGAAGGTGCGCTGCGTGTGGGTCGAGAATGCATTCGACGGGATGATCCCGGCGCTGAAGGCGCGCAAGTTCGACGGCGTGCTGTCGTCGATGAGCGTGACCGAGAAGCGCCTCGCGCAGATCGCGTTCACCGACAAGATCAACAACGTGCCGCCGCGCCTCGTCGCGCGGCGCGGCTCGAACCTGCAGCCGACGGCCGAGTCGCTGGCCGGCAAAAGCGTCGGCGTCGAGCAGGGGTCGACGCAGGAAACCTATGCGCGCACGTACTGGAAACCGAAGGGCGTGATCGTGCGCACCTACCAGACGCAGGACCTCGTCTATCAGGATTTGATTTCCGGCCGCCTCGACGCGTCGCTGCAATCGTCGGTGCAGGCCGATCTCGGCTTCCTGAAGACCGCGAAGGGTGCGAACTTCGCATTCGCGGGGCCGCCGCTGCACGATCCGAAGACGCTCGGCGTCGGGTCGGCGATCGGTGTGCGCAAGGACGACGATGCGCTGCGCATGCAGATCAACCAGGCGCTCGCCAGCCTGATTCAGGACGGCACGTATCAACGGATCGCGAAGAAATATTTCTCGTTCGATATCCATGACTGACCACGCGCCGCGCACGGACGCGCCGGCGTTCACGGTCCCGCCAGGACCGTTCGGCGGAACGTGCCCCGGGACGAGCGCGGCTTCGCCGTCCAGTTCGGTTTCCGGCATGGATTCGTCGCAAATGGCGGCCAGTCCGGCGACCAATCCGGCGGTCGACCGCTTCGCCGAACTGCGCGCGAAGGCCATGGCGCTGGGGTTCCGGACCGGAAGCTGACGGCAGCGCGAAGGCGGCGGCCGCGATCGTGGCGGATGCGGCCGCCCCCGTTGCAGCCGACCCGCCGCGCACCGCGACGGCGCATCCGCGTTCTCCCCTTGCCCCCCTTCTGTCGCATTCTTCCGAATTCACGTCGCATGCAGACAAAAGCTTTCGTTCCGCGCCGCCGTTAACCCGTTTGCAGTCCAGGCGCCCCGCATCGCGAAGCGGCGCCCGTCGTCGTTCGTGATCCGGAAGCCACATCCGCCGTCGGCCGCCCTTCGGGCCGCAGGCAAGGGAACGTCATGCGCAAACTCACCATCCGCGGCGGCCTCGTCGCGACCATCGCCGGCTATACCGTGCTACTCGTGCTGGTGGTCGGCGCCTGCATCGCCGCGCTCTACGCCGGCAACGGCTCGCTGGAAGCGATGTACCGCGACGACACCGCGTCGCTGCTGCACCTGAAAACCAGTTCGGAGCGCATGCTCGTGCTGCGCGAACGCGTGAGCGACGTCGCGCAGATCATCAGCGCCGGCCAGCCCGCGAAGACGGAAATCGCGCAGCTCCATACGCTGCTCAAGCAGAGCAACGACGAACTGGACGCCTACGCGCGCCTGCATGCGCGCGATGCCGACGAGCAGACGTTGTTCGATACGCTGCAGAGCCGCCGCCGCACGCTGCTCGACCAGGTTTTCCTGAAGGCGATGTCGCAACTCGACCACGACAACGCGTTCGATTTCCTCGACACGCATCGCAATGCGCCGCCGGCGCTCTTCACCGCCTACCAGGACGCGATCGATGCGCTCGAATCGTTCCAGGTCGCCCGCCAGAAGGCTCGCTACGACGCGGCCGGCGAGCGCTTCCAGCGGATCGTGTGGGCGATGGCGGCGGTCGCCCTGTTCGCGCTGGCGGTCGGCTTCGTCGCGCAGCGCGTGCTCGCGAAGGCGATCATCGCGCCGATCCATCTCGCCGTCGCGCATTTCGACAGGATTTCGAAAGGCGACCTGACCGGCACGGTCGCCATTCCCGGCGAAAACGAAATGGCGTATCTGCTGAATGCGCTGAAGCGAATGCAGGACGGCCTCGTCGAAACCGTGACCCAGGTCCGCACGAGCACGGAGACGATCGTCGGCGACGTCCGCACGATCGCGAGCGGCAACGTCGATCTGTCCGCGCGCACCGAGCAGCAGGCCGTGTCGCTGCAGCAGGCCGCGGCGAGCGTGGAGCAACTGACTGCCACCGTGCGCCAGAACGCCGACAACGCACGCGATGCGCGCACTTACGCCGAGGGTGCCGCCGGGATCGCAACGAAAGGCGGAGACGCGATGCAGCGTGTGGTCGAAACGATGTCGTCGATATCGAACAGCTCGGCGCGGATCTCCGGCATCGTCGCCGTGATCGAGAGCATCGCGTTCCAGACGAACATCCTCGCGTTGAACGCCGCCGTCGAAGCGGCGCGCGCGGGCGAACAGGGGCGTGGTTTCGCCGTGGTCGCGACCGAGGTGCGCGGGCTCGCGCAGCGCTGCGCGTCGGCGGCCAAGGAAATCCGCGAGCTCATCGGCGATTCGACGCAGCGCGTCGAAGACGGCAGCAGTCTCGTCGCACTCGCCGGTTCCGCGATGACGGAGCTCGTCGCCGCGGTCGAGCGCGTGAACGCGATCATGGGCGAAACGAGCATCGCCTTCGACGAGCAAACGTCCGGGATCGAGCAGGTGAACGCCGCCGTCATCCAGATGGAGCAGACGATGCAGCGCAACGCGGCGCTGGTCGAGGAAGCGGCGGCCGCCGCGCTATCGCTCGAGGATCAGAGCGCGCGGCTGAGCGATGCGGTCGCGCAATTCCATCTTCGGGAAGCGGCGGCGGCATGATGTAACCGGCCCGATTCGGGGCCGGTTGGCCGGCACGGCACCCGAGCCGCCGCCCGGTGTCGTTGCCGGCGACCTGTGGATCGTCCGGTGTGCCGCCAGCGGCTACGCCACCCGTTCCAGCAGGTCCGTCGCGAACGACTTCGCATGCGCGATGGCCTCCTGCGCATCGGGGAATACACCGAGCTGCTCCCAGTGCTCTTCGGCTGCGTAGGTTCCCCTCACCGCCAACGCCCGCTGAACGCACAACTGCGCCGCGTATCTGCCGTCGTCCAGTGGACGGGCCGTCGCGATGACCTTGTGCGGGGGGCTCGCCCGCTCCGGCTGAACGAGCTCGACGGAGCCGCCGGCCGTGCCGATAGCCATCAACTCGTTCCTGGCCTTGCAGTCCGGGCAGTAGAAGCACCATCCCGCGTCGTCCTGAAGAGACCTGATCTGGCCGCGCGCCAGCACGGCACGACATTCAACGTTTTCGCAGATGAACGGCATGGCAGTCTCCGAAGTTGTTTGACGGAAATCCTAGCATGTCCGCCGACGGCAAAACCACCAAAAAACCGGGCCGGCATCGCCGACATCGCGCCGCGCAACCCGTCTATCCGGTTTTCCCGGATAGACCGTGCATCGGCCGCCGCAATGCGGCGTCGAACGGATTCGTGCGCGGGCCGATCGCGTCGGCCTGGCGCCTGAGCAGTTCGACGACCATCGGCATCCGGTCGTCGCCGAGGCGCGACGCCAGCGTGCCGACGCTCAGCGCGCCGACCGGATAACCGGTGCGATCGAGGATCGGCACCGCGACGCCGGCCATCCCGTCAAGCACGCCGCTGTTGCGGCCCGCGTAGCCGAGCTGCCGCACGCGTTCGATCTCGGTGCGCAGGTACACCTCGTCGAGCACGCCGTACCCGCGAATGCGCGGCACGTTGAAGCGGATCACCTCCTCGCGCTCGGCCTCCGGCAGGAACGCGAGGATCGCGAGGCTGCCCTGCCCGACGCCGAGCGCGATGCGCCCGCCGATGTCGCCGGTAAACGAGCGGATCGGGAACGGCCCCTCGCACAGGTCCAGACACACCGCGTCGAAGCCGCTCTTCACGAGCAGGAAGATGGTCTCGCCAAGACTCGCGCACAGCCGCAGCAGCGCGGGCCGGCACAGCGTGCGCATGCTGCTCGGGTTGCCGGCCAGTGCGGCGAGCGCGAAGAAGTCGACGCTCAGCCGGTACAGCTTCGACTGCTCGTCCTGCTCGACCATCCCTTCGGCGATCAGCGATTGCAGGATCCGGTGCGCGGTGCCCTGCGTGAGGCCGACGGCCTTCGCGAGGTGCGTGACGCGCACGCCGTCCTGCTGCATGCCGGCCAGTGCGCGCAGGATCGCGAACGCACGCTGCAGCATGCCGGCGCCCGGCGCGCCGGCCGTGTCGGCAGCGTCCTCGCCCGGGGACGGCAGGCGCGCGGCAGGCGACGTTCCGGGCGACTGGGGTTCCTGCATGCCGGCTCTCCTCGATGATTTCATTGAACGGAATGTGCGCATCACCATTGTGGCCCCGCCGAAATACGTCCGGCATTCGGGTGTGCACGGGATTGACGCACGCGTTTCAGGGTCCGCCCGCCCCTCATCCAGCGGAACGATTTGCCGCTGCTTCGGCAATCCATTCCGATGAGCGGAATTTTTTCAAAGTTCATCTCGTTGAGCAGAATTCGAAATTGACGCACCGAAATATGGCTGGCTAGAGTCCGCGTCAATGACGCACCGGCCATCCGGTGTGCGAACCCGGAGCTCCCCATGTCGTTTCTCACGCTTACGGATCTGACGAAATCGTTCGGCGAGCTCACCGCCGTCGCCGACGTCAACCTGTCGGTCGAACAAGGCGAATTCGTGTCGCTGCTCGGGCCGTCGGGCTGCGGCAAGACCACGACGCTGCAGATGATCGCCGGCTTCGTCGACGTCACGCGCGGCCGCATCACGCTCGACGGACAGGACATCACGCACGTGAAGCCGAACCGCCGCGGGCTCGGCATCGTGTTCCAGAGCTATGCGCTGTTTCCGCACATGAGCGTCGCGGAGAACGTCGGCTTCGGCCTCGACATGCGCGGCGTCGACAAGACGGAGCGCGCCGAGCGCATCCGCGCGGCGCTTGCGCTCGTGCGGCTCGATGCGCTCTCGCACCGCTTTCCGCGCGAACTGTCCGGCGGCCAGCGGCAGCGCGTCGCGATCGCGCGCGCGGTCGTGATCGAACCGCCGGTGCTGCTGCTCGACGAGCCGATGTCGAACCTCGACGCGAAGCTGCGCGAGGAGATGCAGTTCGAACTGCGCGCGATCCAGCGCAAGATCGGCACGACGACGATCATGGTCACGCACGATCAATCGGAGGCGCTGTCGATCAGCGACCGCGTGGTCGTGATGGAAGCCGGCCGCATCACGCAGACGGACACGCCGTATCGCGCGTACGAACGGCCGGAAAACCACTTCGTGTCGCAGTTCATCGGCAAGGCGAACCTGCTGCCCGGCATGATCGTCGCGCACGACGGCGACGCGATCCGCATCGATCTCGGCCACGATCTCGCGGAAACGGGCCGCACCGCGCACCTGCCGGCGCGCGAGCGCGACGTGCGTGTCGGCGACGCCGTGTCGGTCTGCATCCGCCCGGAGAAGCTGCGGCTGTGCGCGCCCGGCGCGGGCCGCTTCGCCGCGACCGTCACGAGCCGCTTCTTCCTCGGCAGCCAGTGGCTGTACCGCGTCGACAGCGCGCTCGGCGAGGTTCTGGTGTGCTGCCAGAACGAAGGCGCGGAACCGCTCGCGGAAGGCGCGCCGGTTGGCGTTGACTGGCACAGCGACGCGGTGCGCGTGATGCGCCGGGAGGCCTGAATGGGACAGCCTACCCGCCCGCTCTCGACCGACGGCGCGCCGGCCGCACTCGCGCCATCGGCCGCGACCGCCGCCTCGGCCGATATCGCGCCGCCCCGCGCCACCGGCGGCCGCACGCCGCGCGCGACGTGGCGTGCGCATGCACCGCTCTGGCTGATGTGCGCGCCCGCGTTCGCGCTGTTCGCCGCGCTCGTGCTCGTGCCGCTCGCGATGACCTTCGCGCTCACGTTCTACCGCTACGACCCGGCCACCGGCCCGATCGCCGCGTTCCAGTTCGGCCACTACGCGGAGGTGCTCGGCTCGCCGTACTTCCATACGATCTTCGCGCGCACGTTCGGCATCGCCGCGCTGACCACCGCGATCTGCGTCGCGATCGGCACGCCGGAAGCGTACGTGCTGTCGAAAATGCGCGATCCGTGGCGCTCGTTGTTCCTGCTCGTGATCCTCGCTCCGCTGCTCGTGTCGGTCGTCGTGCGCGCGTTCGGCTGGAGCATGCTGCTGAACACGAGCGGGCTCGTGAACCAGGCGCTCGGGCTCGTCGGCCTCGGACCGTACAAGCTCGAATACACGACGTTCGCGATCGTGATCGCGCTGGTGCACGTGATGCTGCCGTTCATGGTGATTCCCGTGTGGACCGCGCTGCAGCGGCTCGACCCGCAGACCGAACACGCGGCGCTGTCGCTCGGCGCATCGCCGTTCACGACGCTGCGCCGCATCGTGGTGCCGCAGCTGATGCCGGGCGTGCTGTCGGGCAGCCTGATGGTGTTCGGGCTGTCGGCGAGCGCGTTCGCGATTCCCGGCCTGCTCGGCGGACGCCGGCTGAAGGTCGCGGCGACCGCCGTCTACGACGAATTCCTCGGCTCGCTGAACTGGCCACTCGGCGCGACGATCGCGGTGCTGCTGCTGGTCGCGAACCTCGTCGTGATGCTCACCTACTACCGCGTGCTCGAACGCCGCTACGCGCGCAGCCTCGGAGGCGCTTCCCGATGAGAAAGAACGGCCCCTTCGCCCTTGCGTTCCATACGCTCGTGATCCTGTTCGTGCTCGCCCCGCTCGTGATCGTCGTGCTCGTCGCGTTCACGCCCGATGAAACGCTGACGCTGCCGACGCATGGGCTGTCGCTGCGCTGGTTCCGTGCGATCCTCGACTATCCCGACTTCGTCACCGCGTTCGCCAACAGCGTGAAGCTCGCGTTCGCGTCGGCGACGCTGTCGCTCGCGATCGCGCTGCCCGCGGGGCTCGCGATCGGCCGCGCGACCTTTCCCGGCCGCGCGTTCCTGAACGGCCTGCTGCTGTCGCCGCTCGTGATTCCCGGCCTCGTGCTCGGCATCGCGCTGCTGCGCTTCTTCGCGCTGATCGGCGCGACCGGCTCGTTCGCGTGGCTGGTGGTCGCGCACATGATCGTCATCACGCCGTTCGTGATGCGGCTCGTGCTCGCCTCCGTCGCCGGCCTCGACCGCAGCGTCGAGCAGGCCGCGTGCTCGCTCGGCGCCGATCCGTGGACGACGTTCCGCCGCATCACGCTGCCGATGATCGTGCCCGGCATCACGGGCGGCTGGCTGCTGGCGTTCATCAACAGTTTCGACGAGCTGACGATGTCGATTTTCGTCACGTCGCCGCAGACGGTCACGCTGCCGGTGCGCATGTACATGTACGCGACCGAATCGATCGACCCGATGATGGCGTCGGTATCGGCGCTCGTCATCTTCATCACCGCCGGCGCGATGCTGCTGCTCGATCGCGTGTACGGCCTGAACCGCATCCTGATCGGCCAACACTGATGATGACTTCCGTTTCCCGTTCCACCGACGTCGCGGACGACGGCGCACAGTTCGTGCGCGTCGCCGAACGCGAGCGCGCCGCCGTCGCGTTCACGCTCGACGGTCGTCCGGCGCACGCGCTCGCCGGCGACACCGTGCTCACCGCAATCCTCGTCGCACAGCGCCGCGTGCGCGTGAGCGAATTCAGCGGCAAGCCGCGCGCGGGCTTCTGCCTGATCGGCGCGTGCCAGGACTGCTGGGTGCGTACCGAGGCCGGCACGCGCGTGCGCGCATGCTCGACGCCGATCGCCGAAGGCATGCGGATTCTCACCGGCGCGCAGCCCGCCATGACCGGAGACGCGTCATGAACGATGCATTGCGACCGGTGATCGTCGGCGCGGGGCCGGCCGGCGTGCGCGCGGCCGAGGCGCTGGTCGACGCGGGGCTGCGCCCCGTCGTGATCGACGAGAACGCGCGCTGGGGCGGCCAGATCTACCGGCAGCCGCCGGCCGGCGGCACGTTCGCCCGCGGCAAGCGCGTGCTGTACGGCTTCGAGGCCGCGAAGGCGGACGCCGTGCACCGGACGATGGCCGCGCTGCTGCCGCATGTCGACTACCGGCCGGACACGCTCGCCTGGGCGTGCGGCGCGGGCCGCGTCGACACGCTGCAGGACGGCCGCGAAACGACCGTGCCGTTCTCGCATCTGATCGTCGCGAGCGGCGCGACCGATCGCATGCTGCCGGTGCCGGGCTGGACGCTTGCCGGCGTCTATACGCTCGGCGGCGCGCAGGTCGCGCTGAAGTCGCAGGGCTGCGCGATCGGCAGCCGCATCGTGTTCGCGGGCACGGGACCGTTGCTGTATCTCGTCGCGTATCAGTACGCGAAGGCCGGCGCGCGGGTCGCGGCCGTGGTCGACACGAGCCCGCTGCGCCAGCAGGCGGCGGCCGCTCCCGCGCTGCTGCGCATGCCGTCCACGTTCGCGAAGGGGCTGTACTACATCGGCTGGCTGCGTGCGCATGGCGTCGCGATCGAAACGGGCGTCACGCTCGAACGCGTGCTCGGCGAGCGGCACGTGACGGGCCTCGCATGGCGCGCGGCCGGCGGTGACGCGCCGTCGCGGACGATCGACTGCGATGCGCTCGGCCTCGGCTTCGGGCTGCGTTCCGAAACGCAGCTTGCCGATCTCGCCGGTTGCCGGTTCCGGTTCGATCCGCTCAACCGCGCCTGGCTGCCGGAACGCGACGCGGCCGGCCGCACGTCGGTGCGCGGCATCTACGTCGCGGGCGACGGCGCCGGCATCGCGGGCGCCGACGCGGCCGAGGCGTCCGGGCGCCGCGCGGCGCTCGCGCTGCTCGACGACGCCGGCATCGCGACGCCATCGCCGCCGCCGGCCGGCAAACCCGATGCGGCCACGCTGGAGCGCACGCTCGCCCGGCTCGGCGCGTTCCGCGCCGGCCTCGAAGCGGCGTTCGCGCCGCCGCCCGAGCTCGCCGCACGCTGCCCGGACGACACGATCGTGTGCCGCTGCGAGGAGATCGACGCGGGCACGCTGCGGCGCTGCATCCGCGGCGGCGAAGCGACCGAGCTGAACCGGCTGAAGGCGCTGACGCGCGCCGGAATGGGCCGCTGCCAGGGCCGCATGTGCGGCGACGCGACCGCGCTCGTACTCGCCGCCGAAACCGGCCGCCCGCTGGCGGACATCGGCCGGTTGCGTGCGCAACCGCCGGTGAAGCCGTTCCCGATCTCCGCCGCGCTCGCGGGCGACGACGTCGCGGCGATTCCCGACGAGGCGCGCGATGAGTGAGATCCGTCACTACGACGTCGCGATCGTCGGCGGCGGGCTCGTCGGCGCGTCGGCCGCGCTGGCGCTGACGCGCCACGGGCTGCGCGTCGCGCTGTTCGAGCGCCGCGACTGCGGCGCGCAGGCGAGCGGCGTGAACTACGGCGGCGTGCGCTGCCAGGGCCGCCCCGCCGAACAGTTGCCGCTTGCGTTGCGCGCGCGGCGCATCTGGGATCGCCTGCCCGAGCTGATCGGCATCGACGGCGAGTTCGTCGTGTCGGGCCATTTGCGGCTCGCGCGCAGCGACGCCGATCTCGATGCACTCGACGCCTACGCGGTACTCGCGGGCGAGCACGGCCTGCCGCTGCAGGTGATGCGCGGCGACGCGTTCCGCCGCCGCTACCCGTGGCTCGGCCGCGCGGCGCTCGGCGGCTCGCTGTGCGCGATCGACGGGCACGCGAACCCGCGCGTCGTGTCGCCCGCGTTCGCGCGGGCGGCCCGCGCGGCGGGCGCCGACGTGTTCGAGCACACGCCGGTCGACGACGTCCGGCACGACGGCACGCGCTTTCACGTCCGTGCGGGCGGCCGCGCGTGCACCGCGACGTGGCTGGTCAACTCGGCCGGCGCATGGGCGAACACGATCGCCGAACGCTTCGGCGAAGCCGTGCCGATGGAGCCGATCTACCCGAACATGTGGGTGACCGAGCCGCTGCCGCCGTTCATCACGCACAACCTCGGCGTCTACGGCGGCGGCGTGTACGCGCGGCAGGTCGCTCGCGGCAACTGCGTGATCGGCGGCGGGCGCGGGCGCGGCGACGGCGAGTTCGGCCAGCCGTCGGTCGACACGACGCGTGCGGTGATGCGCGATGCATGCGCGCTGCTGCCCGCATTGCGCGACGCGCTGCTGATCCGCACGTGGAGCGGCGTCGAAGGCTGCACGCCCGACCACAACCCGATCGTCGGCGCGAGCCGCACGACGCCGAACCTGCTGCATGCGTTCGGTTTTTCCGGCGGCGGCTTCCTGCTCGCGCCGGGCGTCGGCGAGGTGCTTGCCGACCTCGTCACGGCCGGCGCAACCGCCACGCCACTCGAAGCATTCTCGATCGGCCGCTTCGCGCCGCAAACCGCGCCGACCGCCCCTTTCCCTCATGAGGAGACCCAACGATGAAACTGCTCGGAACGATCGCGGCGGCTGCCGCCCTCTGCATCGCAGGCGCCGGCGCGCCCGCGTTCGCGCAAACGAAGACGATCTACATCGGCATGAACGGCGGGCCGATGGAGAAGGCCTATACGAGCCAGGTGCTGCCCGACTTCGAGAAGGCGAACAACGTGAAGGTCGTCGTCGTGCCCGGCACGTCGTCGGACGTGCTCGCGAAGCTGCTCGCGAACCGCAACAAGCCGCAGATCCACGTCGCGTTCCTCGACGACGGCGTGATGGCGCGCGCGGTCAGCCTCGGCGTGTGCCAGAAGCTCGACGATTCGCCGGTGCTGAAGGAGCTGTATCCGTTCGCGCGGATGAAGGACGACGTCGGCGCGGGCGTGCAGCTCGGGATGACCGGCATCGCATACAACAAGAAATTATTCGCGGAAAAAGGCTGGGCGCCGCCGACGTCGTGGATGGACTTCGCCGACCCGAAATACAAGGGCAAGGTCGTGTTCCAGTCCGCGTCGAGCAGCACGTTCGGGCTGCACGGCTTCCTCGCGATCAACCGGCTGCTCGGCGGCAGCGAACAGAACGTCGAGCCCGGCTTCAGCAAGTGGGCGAGCACGGTCGGGCCGAACGTCGTCGAGTACATCCCGAACTCGGCGAAGATCTCGGAGATGGTGCAGACCGGCGAGGCCGGCCTGTTCCCGCTGACGCCGACCGGTGTCGGCGACCTGCAGGACAAGGGCATCCCGGTCGCGTATGCGAACCCGAAGGAAGGCCCGGTGCTGCTGCTCGTCGACCTGTGCGTGGTCGCGAACAACCCCGATCCGCAGCTCGCGCAGAAGCTCGCGCAGTTCCTGCTGTCCGCGCCGGCGCAGACGAAGGCGGCGGAGGCCGGCAAGCAGATCCCGACCAACCGCCTCGCGAAGATGCCCGCCGCGATGCAGCAAAGCCTCGGCAGCGTCGACGATCTGGTGCGCAAGGTGACGGTGGTCGACTGGACGGCGATCAACGCGCGGCGCGCGCAGTGGGATACGCGCTGGAACCGGCAGATCGAGCGGTGAGCGGCCCGAGCGCCCGCGGGCACGGCCGCGCGCGCCGCGACCATCATTTGCGGGAGTGATGACACTTCCCTTTTTCTGCGGATTTGACCGGGGCGGCGGTGCCGACAACACTAGCCCGCAGTGCCGCATGCGTTCCAGAGACGGCACGCGCCCGCCCCCCTTCAGAGTCCGCCATGTACCCGACCGACACCGTGCAGTCCCCGAGCGCCGCCCGGCCGCTCGCCGACCGGCAGCTTCGCCGGATCGTCATCGCCTCCGTCGCCGGCAACGCGATGGAATGGTATGACTTTTTCGTGTACGGCACGGCCGCCGCGCTGGTGTTCGGCCACGTGTTCTTTCCGCCCGGCGCCTCGCCGCTCGCGGGCAGCCTCGCCGCGTTCGCGGCGTTCGCGCTCGGCTTCGTCGCGCGGCCGCTCGGCGGCATCGTGTTCGGCCACGTCGGCGACCGCTACGGGCGCAAGGCGTCGCTCGTGTGGACGCTGCTGATCATGGGCGCGTCGACCTTCGCGATCGGCCTGCTGCCGACCTATGCGCAGGCCGGCCTGTGGGCGCCCGCGGCGCTCGTCGCGCTGCGGCTGCTGCAGGGCATCGCGTCCGGCGGCGAATGGGGCGGTGGCGTGCTGATGATCAGCGAGAACGCGCCGCCCGAACGGCGCGGCTATTACGCCGCCTGGAGCCAGCTCGGCGTCGGCGGCGGCTTCGTGCTGTCGTCGGCCGCGTTTCTCGCCGCGCAGGCGCTGCCCGACGACGCGTTCCGCACCTGGGGCTGGCGGCTGCCGTTCCTCGCGAGCATCGCGATCTTCGCGATCGGCATCTATATCCGCCGCCACCTGCCGGAAAGCCGGGACTACGAGCAGGCCGGCAAGCGCGGCGCGCACACGCATCTGCCGATCGTCGAATGCATCCGCCGCCATCCGAAGGAAATCCTGCTCGCGATGGGGCTGCGCGTCGCCGAAAACGGCGGCGCCTACATCTTCCTCGCGTTCTCGCTCGTCTACGGCAAATACGTCGGCATCCCGAACGGCGTGATGCTGACCGGCGTGATGATCGCGATGGTCGTCGAAATGGGCGCGATGCTCGCGTGGGGCCGGCTGTCCGACCGGATCGGCCGCAAGCCCGTGTACCTGATCGGCGCGCTGAGCCTCGTCGCGTGTGCATTCCCGTTCTTCTGGCTGCTCGACACGCGCGCGACGCCGCTGGTGTGGCTCGCGCTGACGGTCGGCACGGCGGTGAGCCACGGTGCGATGATCGGCACGCTGCCGGCGCTGGTCGGCGAGCTGTTCAGCACCGAGGTGCGCTATTCGGGCGTCGCGCTCGGGCACGAAGTCGCGTCGATCTTCGCGGGCGGGATGTCGCCGCTGATCGCGACCGCGCTGCTCGCGCGCTATCACGCATCGTGGCCCGTGTCGCTGTTCCTCGTGCTGCTCGGCGCGATCACCATCGCGACGCTGTGCGTGATGCGCGAGACGCGTGTCGCGCGCGCCGGTGACTCGCACGGCGACGCGACGTGAAAGTGCGGCGCGCGCTCGCGCGGGCCGGACAATGCGCAGCCGCCGGCGGTCGGCGACGCGGCGACGCGCTACGCATCGCCGGCACGCCCCCCTACCCGCGCCCGCGCCGCGACGGCTACGTGCCGGATGCCCGCCGCGCGCTGTCGAACACCGGCGCCAGCCCCAGATGATCGAGCAGCCGCGCGAACTCGCCGAGCCGCTGCCGCATGTACGCCGGCACATCGACCTGCGCATAGTCATGGAACCCGGCGCCCGTGCGCACGCCGTCGCGCCCTGCCTCCGTGTTGCGCACGACGCTGTCGGCCGGCGCGAAACGCGGGCCGATCTCGCCGGCGAGGTACGTCGACGCGTAGTACAGGATGTCGCAACCGCCCCAGTCGATGAACTCGAGCAGCCCGAGCACCGCGAAGCGCGGGCCGAAGCCGGTGCGGATCGCCGTGTCGATGTCCTCCGCGCTCGCGACGCCCTCCTCGACCATGCGCGCGGCCTCGTTCATCGCGAGCGCCTGGATGCGCGGCACGATATAGCCGGGCGCCGGCCCGCAGATCACCGGCTTCTTGCCGACGCGTTCGAGCAGCGCGGCCAGTGTGTCGACGACCCGCTGATCGGTCGCACCGCTGCGGCTGATCTCGACGAGCGGCATCAGCAGCGCCGGGTTCAGCCAGTGCGCGTTCAGCATCCGTTCGGGATGCTCGACATGGCGCTGCAACTCGGTGACGACGAAGGTCGACGTCGTCGACGCCATCGTTGCGCGCGCATCGACATGCGCGCCGAGCCAGCGCAGCGCGTCGATCTTCGTGTCGAGCACTTCGGGCAGCGCTTCGAACACGATGCCGGCGTCGCGCACCGCATCCGCCGCATCGTCGCGCGGCACCAGCGCGATGCGCGCGACGACGGCCTCGGCCTGCGCGGCATCGATGCGGCCGAGCGCGACCTGCGCGTGCAGCGGCCGCAGGATCTCGCCGCGCGTGCGATTCTCGAAGGCTCGCCATCCCTGCGCGTCGCGCGGCTTGAAGTCGATCAGCGTCACGTAGAGACCCGCGAACGCAAAGACGAGCGCGATCCCCTGCCCCATGCGTCCCGCGCCGAGCACGTGCACCTGCGTCACGTCGGTGGCGGCCGTCATGCGGCGTACCCCGCATCCAGCAGCGCGCGCATCGCGCCGCGCGACCGGTCGGCAAGGCCGAGCCCGTCCAGCGTGCGTCCTTCCGCATACAGGTCGCGGCCGGTCACCGCCGACGCGACACTCAGCAGCCCTTGCGCGACCGGTGTCGGCACGTTGGCCCAGCGCCCGCACGACACGATGAACGACAGCCCGAGCCGGGTGTCCTCGAGCATGTAGCGATGCGTGCGCAAATCGATCTTCTCGCGCCAGTCGCCGCTGTCGGTCAGCTTGCCGTGCGCGCCGCGCCCGTACATCCATTCGTCGCCGTCGGCCGCGTAGTGGTCCGCGAGCGGGAAATGCGGCGCGCGGTAGCCGAGCGCCTCGCGCACCGCGATGCGCTCGGCGTCGAGCGCGTTCGTCACGCGGCGGATCGACGGTTGTGTGCCTTCGTTGTGGATGTCCCACGCGTCGAAGTGCTCGAGCGGCCCGGCATTCATCAGGATCAGCGGCGGATGGATCACCGGGCCCGCGTTCATCAGCGCGCCGGACAGCGCGTCCTCGACCGGCTCGACCGACGGGTAGCCCGCGCGCAGCACGTCGAACGCCCAGCCGGCCGCGTTCGCGGGAAACACGCCGGTCGGCAGGCGCGTCGCATACGCACTGACCACGACCGCGTTGTCGCCGTGCTTGCGCACCAGGTAAGGCAGCGTGCCCGTCTCGGCGAACGCGACGCGCGCCCGGTTGCCGGCGTCGGCCGCCGCGCGCGCGACCACGACGCTGCCGAACGTGCCGGGCGGCAGGAACACGACCTGGCCGTCCTCGAGCAGCGGCGCGACCTGCGCGGCGAGCGTGTCGTGCGAGATGGCCGGCAGCGGCACCACGACGAGCCGCGCACCGCGCAGCGCGGCCGCGAGATCGTCGGTCAGGCGGATCGCGCCGGGTGCATCGCCGAGCGGCACCGCGCGCTGGCCGCGATAGTCGGTCACGTGCAACGCGCCGAGCTCGCGCAGCCGCGCATGCGGTTCGCGGTCGCGCCGCCACCACGTCACGTCGTGGCCCTTCTCGAACAGGTCGATCGCGGCCGCATGGCAGCCGTGGCCGCCGCCCAGTACACATACCTTCATCGTTGTCTCCCGGTGAGTGAGTGTTTCCGAGACTACGCGGCGGCGCGCGGCGCGTCGCTTCGAAACGCGCAACGGCACGCCCATTCGCGCAACACAATCGCGGCGATGCGTACGGCGCCGCGCCAACCCATCCGACGCGAGGCCACCGCATGGATATCGCCCTTTCCCGACATGCGCCGAACCGGCTCGGCACGCTGCATGCGCCCGACGAAGTCGAACGGGCGGTCGCGCACCGGCTCGGGCCGCACCGGATGGCCGCGCATGGCCGCGATCCGTTTCATGCGGAACTGTACGAGGTGCCGCTGCATCACGGCGCGCTGCTCGAGCTCTGCTACGGCCGCGAAACGCGCATCGACTTCGGCGACGATGCCGATCACTTCCTGTTCCGGCTGACGCTGTCGGGCGCGTGCGAGCTGCAGGCCGGACATGGGGTTGCGCGCGCCGGGCCGGGCGAGCTGACCGTGTCGTCGCCCGCCCTCGCAAGCCGCCTGAGCACGAGCCCCGATTGCCGCAACCTGGTGCTGCGGCTCGAACGCGGCGCGCTCGAACGCAAGCTGCAGGACATGCTGCACGCGACGCTCACGCGGCCGCTGCACTTCGATCCCGCCGCCGGCGGCAACGGCGCGGGCGCCGCGCTCGTGCCGCCGACCTTCGAATACCTTTGCCGGCTCGGCGCGCAGCCGGGCATCGGCGCATCGGCGACGACGTTCGGCGCCGATCTCACCGCGTGGCTGATGTCGCTGCTGCTCACGCACCTGCCGCATTCGTACAGCGACGCGCTGGCGCGCGGTACGCCGCCGCTGCCGGCGCACGTGCGCCGCGCCTGCGACCACGTCGGCGCGCACCTGGGCGAACCGCTCGCGCTCACTGCACTGGCGGCCGTCGCGGGCGTCGCGCCGCGCACGCTGCAGCACGCGTTTCGCGCGTTCCTGAACACCACGCCGGCCGCCTACGTGCGCGAGCGCCGGCTGGCCGCGGTGCACGCCGCGCTGCAACGCGGCGACGCACGCAGCGTGACCGACGTGCTGATCGCGCACGGCATTCATGGCTTCGGCCATTTCGCGAAGGCCTATGCGCGGCGTTACGGCCACGCGCCTTCAGTCACCGCGAGACAAGCACGATGACGCACGCCGCCACCGGCCGGCCGCCGGCCCGCCACGAACCCGCGCCGCACGAGGCGGACGCGCCCGACGGCCTGCGCGTGCAGGACCTCGACCTGAACCTGTTGAAGACGTTTCGCGCGGTCTATACGGAACGGCACGTCGGCCGCGCGGCGTTGCGGCTCGGCGTCACGCAGCCGTCGGTCAGCTACGCGCTCGGCCGATTGCGGCTGATGTTCCGCGACGCGCTGTTCGTGCGCACCGGCACCGGCGTCGAGCCGACACCGCGCGCGCGGCGGCTCGCGGGTTCGGTCGACAAGGCGCTCGCGATCCTGCAGGACGTGCTCGACGAAGGCTCGCGCTTCGCGCCGGACAGCACGCAGCGCGTGTTCCGGCTGCACATGAGCGATTTCGCGGCGAGCGCGTTCCTGCCGACGCTGCTCGCGGCATTCGACCGGCGCGCGCCGGGCGCGGTGATCGAGACACTGCATGTCGACGAATGCCAGCTCAACGTCGCGCTCGAGTCGGGCCGCATCGACTTCGCGCTCGGGCATTTCGCGGACGCGTCGAGCCACTTCCAGCGCACCGCGCTGCTGCACGAGCGCTGCGTGCTGCTGACGCCGCGCCGCACCGCGCAGCGCGTCGCGCTGCCCGACGATTTCGTGCTGGACGGCGACGCGCCGGACACGCTGCGCTTCGTCGCGGTGACCACGCATCCGCAGTCGATGCAATTGCTGGCGCGGCACGGACTGATGCCGCGCGTGCGGGCGGCGCTGCCCGATTTCATGGTGGTGCCGGCGCTGCTCGAACATGGCGACTACGCGCTGATCCTGCCGGAGACGATCGCGATCACGTTCGCGGCGCGGCAGCCGTGCGCGCTGTACGAGATCGCCGGAGCCGGCGAATGGGCCGTCAATGCGTACTGGCACCGGCGCTTCGACGCGGACCCCGGCCATCGCTGGCTGCGTGCGCTGCTGCTGGAGTTGTTCGATATCGGCCGGCAGGCGCCGTTCGACGCATGGCTCGCGCCGCAGCCGCCCGCCTGCGCGTAGCGGCGCGGGCGGGCATGGGCCACCCTCGGCGGTCAGAACGCCGTGAGGATGCCCGCGACGATCGAGCTGGCGGTCGCACCGGGCTTGGCGACCGCGACGCCGCCGCCCGCCGCGCCATTGACGACGAAGCGCGCATGCGCGCCGTTGCGCACCATCGCGGCGCCCGTGTACAGCACCGTGCGCTTCGACAGCGGATAGTCGAAGCGGATGCCGTACGAATCGGCGTTGCCGTCGCTGTCGGCGACCTTCCGGTAATGGCCGATGCTCAGCAGCAGCGATGCGCGTCCGATCGGCACCGTCGCGCTGAGTTCCATCGTGTCGCTGTGCGGATACGCGCTCTGGCTGTCGATCGCGGCCGCGACGTCGGGGCCGCCGCGATGCCGCATGTACAGCGCGGCGATCTTCACGACGTTGAAGTCGTACGAGATCGCGCCGAGCGTGTAGTTGCCGTTCGCGGCCGTGCTCGCTGCGCCGAGCGTCGATGCGGCGACCGGGCTGAACTTCTGCTGCATGGTGTCGACGTCGACGGACAACCCGCCGCGCACGTAGTTGAGCCCCGCGCCGTATGTGTCGCCGAGCGTCGCCGGCTGGCCGGCCGCGCCGTTGGTGCCGCGCGTGGCCATCGCGCGCAGCATGAAGCCCGCATAGCGCGGCGACGTGTAGCGCATCGCGTTGCGCACGCGCAGGAACGCGGGGCCGACGAAGTTGTTGGTCGCGTTGCCCCACGCGAGGCCCGCGCCGAGCCCGGGCAGGCTGTACGTGACGAGCGTGGTGTGCAGGATCGTGTAGAGCTCGCCGAACTGCACGCCGCCGAACGGCCCGGTGATGCCGACCCACGCCTCGCGGCCGAACAGCGCGCTGCCGTTCGACAGCGCGCCGCTCGCCGCGTTGAAACCGTCCTCGAGCTTGAAGATCGCCGCGTAGCCGCCGCCGAGATCCTCGACGCCCTTCAGCCCCCACTGCGTCGCCCACAGGTTGCCGCTGCCCATGCGGGTCACGTGGTTCGGCCCGGCGTTCGCGTATTCGATCGCGGTATCGATGCGGCCGTAGAGCGTCACGCTCGATTGCGCGACAGCCGGCAGCGATGCGCATGCCAGGAGCGCCGCAACCAGCGTGGCAAGCGGTACGGCGAGCCGGTCGGCCCGCCCGTTCGGATGGTTCATCTTGGTCGTCCCGTGGAAGTTCCGGCGCCCGTCGGCATCGCGCCGTTTGACATGAAGCGCGTTCGACTGCGGATGCGAGCGCTGCCGATCAAAAACGGGCCGAGTCTAGGAACGACAATTTCGGACGTCGACGCAATGCGCTCTATAACGCTTATAGACGCGCCGCATGATGCGCGCGCGCCCCGCCGCACGTGCGCCGCGCGGCGGCCCGCGCGCACGGCCTCGGTGTTTTCTTTATCCGGGTCGGTAAATGTCCGTGTGGCGCGGCTGTCACTCCGGCTATGGCGGCCGAATTTGGCCGACTACGCTGCGTCTCCGATCGTGTCACCCGCACGCTTTCGCGCCGCGACGGCACCCGGCCCGCGAGGCCCACGCCGCGCCTCCCCACCGCCCGCTCCTGGAGAATCCGCATGTCCGCACCCATGTCCCGCGCTGCCGACGGCAAGCGCTATACGTACGAATGGTATGTCGTCGTCATCTGCATGCTCGCGTATGTCTTTTCGTTCGTCGATCGTCAGGTGCTCGTCCTGATGATCGAACCGATCAAGCGCGACCTGCACCTGAGCGACACGCAGTTCAGCCTGCTGAACGGCTTCGCGTTCTCGCTGTTCTACGCGGTGATGGGGCTGCCCGTCGCCTACCTCGCCGATCGCTACGCGCGCCCGCGGATCATCTCGCTCGGCATCGCGCTGTGGAGCGTCGCGACCGCCGCATGCGGGCTCAGCCAGCAGTTCGTGCAGATGTTCGTCGCGCGGATGGGCGTCGGCGTCGGCGAGGCCGCGCTGTCGCCCGGCGCGTATTCGATGCTCGCCGACTATTTCCCGAAGGAGAAGCTCGGCCGCGCGATCGCCGTGTATTCGCTCGGCTCGTTCATCGGCGGCGGCGTCGCGTTCCTGATCGGCGGCTACGTGATCGCGCTGCTCAAGCACGCGAGCGCGTTCACGCTGCCGGTCGTCGGGCAGGTGCATGCGTGGCAGGTGACGTTCCTGATCGTCGGGCTGCCGGGGATTCTCGTCGCGCTGCTGTTCGCCGCGACCGTGCGCGACCCGCAGCGCAAGGGGCTCGCGCAGGACCGCTCGGGCGCCGTGCGGCGCGTGTCGATGCGCGATTCGCTGCGCTTCGTCGGCACGCATCGCGCGACCTTCGCATGCCACTACCTCGGCTTCTCGTTCTATGCGATGACGCTGTACTGCCTGCTGAGCTGGACGCCCGCGTTCTATATCCGCCGCTTCGGGATGACGGCCGTCGAGGCCGGCTATACGCTCGGCATCGTGCTGCTCGTCGCGAATACCGCCGGCGTGTTCTGCGGCGGCTGGCTCAACGACTGGCTGCTGCGCCGCGGCCGCACCGATGCGCCGATGCGCGCCGGCGCGATCGGCGCCGCGTGCATGGTGATTCCCGCGACGCTGTTCACGCAGCTCGACAGCCTGCCCGCGTCGCTCGCGGTGCTGGTCGTCGCGATGTTCTTCGCGTCGTTCCCGATGCCGACGTCGACCGCCGCGATGCAGACGCTCGCGCCAAACCAGATGCGCGCGCAGATCTCCGCGCTGTTCCTGCTCGTGTCGAACCTGATCGCGCTCGGGATCGGCACGACCGTCGTCGCGCTGTTCACCGATCGCGTGTTCGGCGCGCCGGCGGCGGTCGGCCATTCGATGTCGATCGTCAACGTCGCGGCGGCCACGCTCGCCGCGCTGCTGCTGGCCGCCGGATGCCGGCAGTACCGCCGCAGTCTCGACCGCGAGCGCGGCCCTGCGGCGGCGGCGGTGAATGCGGCCGTCGACGGCGGCAACGCGGTCGCCGCACGCTGACCGGCGACGCTCGGGCCACCGACCATCATCCATCCCGCTGATTCAGATATCGCTTTTTAATCGATTTGATTTATGTGATGCCCCTCCCTATTCTCGCTTGCATGACGGCGCGGTATCCGCCGCGCCGGTTTTCTCCCCACCCACGGAACACCCCATGCAAGCGAACCGCCACCAGGTCCGGATCGACGCGCTGATCGACGCGGCGCAGGACATCCGCTGTTTCCGGGTCTCGCGCGTCGACGGCCAGCCGTTCGACGCGTACGAGCCGGGCGCCCATATCGACGTCACCGCGCCGTCCGGCGTCACGCGGCAATACTCGCTGTGCGGCCGCCCCGACGAGCGCGGCAGCTATCTGTTCGCGGTGAAGAAGGAAGCGCGGTCGCGCGGCGGCTCGCGCTCGCTGCACGACGACGTGCGCGTCGGCGCCGAGTTGTCGATCGGCGCGCCGCGCAACCTGTTTCGTCTGACGGATGACGCGAGCGAGCACGTGCTGGTCGCGGCCGGGATCGGCATCACGCCGCTGCTGTCGATGGCGTATGCGCTCGCGCAGCGCGGCGCGCGCTACCGGTTGCACTACTTCGCGCGCAGCCGCGAACACGCGGCCTTCGTCGACGAGCTGTCGGCCGAACCGTTCGCGTCGCACGTGACATTCCATTACGGGATCGAGCCCGACTCGCTGGCGGCACAACTCGGCCGCTGCGTCGCGTCGATCGATGCCCACGCCCATGTATACACGTGCGGCCCCGGCCCGTTCATGGATGCGGTCGTCGCGGCAGCGGCAACGCGGATTCCCGAGGACGCGATTCATCTCGAACGCTTCGCGGCGGAACCGGCCGGGGCCGATGCCGCCATGGATGCGGCCCCGGCGGAAGGCTTCGAAGTGCGCCTGCGGCGCAGCGGCCAATCGGTGCGCGTCGCGCCCGACACGTCGATCGTCGACGCGCTCGCGCGCATCGGCATCGAGGTCGATACGTCATGCGGCGAAGGCGTGTGCGGCACCTGCATGGTGCCGGTGCTCGACGGCGAGCCCGATCATCGCGACCACTGTCTCAGCAAGGCCGAGCGCGCGAGCAACACGGTGATCTGCTGCTGCGTGTCGCGAGCGCGTTCGGCGGTGCTCGTCCTCGATCTCTGATGCGCTGACGGGCTGACGTGTTGCCGCGCTGATGCGCTGGCAAGCCGGTGCGCCGATCTACCGATGCGCCGCTTCACTGGCGGTTGAGGCACAGGCACGGTGCTGGCGAAACGCACGAGCCCTACGCAGCGCGCCGCCTGGCCGTCACGCGTCGAAATGCTCGACGATCTCGCCAAGCAGCGCGCGCATCCACGCGATCCCCTCGTCCTCGTGAAAGTGCTCGTGCCAGTGCATCGTGACCGGCGCGGGCGGCAGCGTCACCGGCAGGTCGTACAGCCGGAACGCATTGTCGCGGTTCAGGATTCGCGCGAGCCGCTTCGGCAGCGTCGCATAGAGATCGGTGACCGACAGCACGCTCGGCAGCGCGACGAAGTGCGGCACTTCGAGCGCGATGTTGCGGCCCACGCCCTGCGCGCGCAACGCATCGTCGAGCGCGTGGTGACTGTGCTCGACCGACTTCACGTTGACGTGCGCGGCGCGCACGAACTGCTCGAGGCTCAGCGCCGCGCCGGCCGGCAACCCGCGCCGGCGGCCCGTCATGCACACGTAGGTTTCCTCGAACAGCACCTGGTGGCGCGTGCGCGGCATCAGCTCCGGCAGGTTGCCGATCGCGAAGTCCAGCCGGCTCGCGCGCAGCGCTTCCTCGATCTCCTCCACCGGCAGCGGCTGCACGCTCAGCGTCACGCGCGGCGCGCGCTCGCGCAGCGCCTGGCAGATCGCCGGCAGATACGCCATCTCGCCCGCGTCCGACAGCGACAGCCGGAACGTGCGCGTGCTCGACGCCGGATCGAAGCGCTCCGCATAGCGCAGCGCGATGCGCACCATGTCGAGCGCCTTGCCGACGATCCCCGCGAGTTCGAGCGCGACCGGCGTCGGCTGCATCCCCGCGCGCGTGCGCACGAACAGCGGATCGTCGAACAGCGTGCGCAACCGTCCGAGCGAATAGCTGACGGCCGGCTGCGACAGCGCGAGCCGCTCGCCGGCCTTGGTCAGGCTGCGTTCCTCGACGATCGCCTGGAACACCCGCAACAGGTTCAGATCGAGATGATCGACCGATGTCATCGTAACCTCCATCATTTGCCGCATTTATTTGATCAGCAATTTTAGATCAATTTGACGGATATATAGCAGCAGACGAGACTGGTCTCCCGACGCCGCGCACGGCGCGGCCCGATTTCGCGACTCTTTCCCCACGACGACGATGAGCGACATTCCCTACCAGACGATCGACACCCGCGCGCTGCACGGCTTCGCGCAGCCCGACCGCATCGCGCCCGCGATGTATCACGACCCCGCGCTGTTCGAGGCCGAGCTCGACCGCATCTTCTACCGCACCTGGATCTGGGTCGCGCACGAGAGCGAGCTGCCGAACCCGGGCGACTTCATCACGACGACGATCGGCCGCCAGCCGGTGATCGTCGTGCGCGACAAGACCGGCGAGATCAACGTGCTGCAGAACCGCTGCCGCCATCGCGGCGCGACCGTGTGCGAAACGCACAAGGGCAACGCGAAGGGCTTCACGTGCCCGTATCACAGCTGGTCGTACGCGCTCGACGGCACGCTGCGCGCGCTGCCGTACGGCGACGGCTACGAAGGCGTGTGCGAGAAGGGCGACCTGCCGCTCGTGAAGCTGCGCGTCGGCGTGTACCAGGGGCTGATCTTCGCGAGCTTCGACGACGCCATCGAACCGCTCGAGGATTTCCTCGGCGGCGCGAAGCCGTGGATCGACCTGTTCATGAAGCAGGGCGCCGGCTACCCGATCAAGGCGAACGGCGAGCACAAGTTCAGGTTCAAGGGCAACTGGAAGATCCAGCTCGAGAACACGACGGACCTCTATCACTTCCCGGTCGTGCACAAGTCGTGGATGAAGTCGATCGACGACGAGACGGCCGCCGCGATCACGAGTTTCATGACGAGCGAGGACGCGTTCTGCCGCGCGCTCGGCAACGGCCACAGCCTCGCGGTGCTGATGCCCGAGCTGATCGATCTCGATGCAGACGACGGCGCGCCGCTGCCCGAGCGCTTCGCGCCGCTCGCGGCAAAGCTCGCCGAGCGCCACACGCCGGAAGCAGTGCGCCGCATCGTGCGCTCGCTGATGGGCGTCGGCTTCAACCTGAACCTGTTCCCGAACCTCGCGCTGTCGATGGCGTTCTTCCGCGTGCTGCGGCCGATCTCCGCGAACGAAACCGAGATCCGTCACGTCGCGCTCGCGATGGACGGCGGCCCGGACGAAGCGAACCGCGAGCGGCTGCGCATCCACGAGCATTTCCAGGGCCCGTTCGGCTTCGGCAGCCCGGACGACGCGGAAGCGTGGGAGCGCGTGCAGCGCGGCGCGCATGCGGGCCCCGACGTGCCGATCCTCGTGAACCGCGGGCTGAACCGCGAGACGACCGCCGCGAACGGCGAAAAGACCGCGCATGCGACCGACGAGACCGGCATGCGCGAGGCCTACCAGCAATGGCGCAAGATGATGGAGCAACAGTGATGGACGACCGCAACGCCCTCTTTTCCGAGCAGACCTTCGCCCGCGCGGTCGAATTCGTGTGGCGCGAAGCCGAGATGCTCGACCGCCGCGACTATCGCGCATGGCTCGACCTGTGGGACCCGGCCGGTCACTACGTGGTGCCGATCGATCCCGATGCGACCGACTTCGCGGCGACGCTGAACTACGTGTTCGACGACCGTGACATGCGCGAGAAGCGCGTGCAGCGGATGCTGTCCGGTTACTCGGCATCGGCGTCCGATGCGGCGCGCACGGTGCGCACCGTGTCGCGCTTCACGCTGGAAAGCAGCAGCGCCGGGATCGTCGAGCTGAAATCCGCGCAGGTCGTCGTCGCGTACAAGCGCGGCGTCGCGACGCTGTTCGCGGCCGACGTCACGCACCGGCTGCACGTCGATGCGGACGGCGAGATGCGGATCGCGGAGAAGGTCGTGCGCCTGATCGACTCGACCGAAGCGCTCAGCGCGATCGGCTTCCTGCTGTAAGCGGCCGCCGGTTCGCCGCCGAATCCGCAACGGTGAACCGGTCACCTTCACCTTTCCGGACGACCATGCCCACACTCGAAGTTTTCCTGCCGGCGGGCCATGACGACGCGCGCAAGGCCGAGCTGATCGCGCGGCTCAGCGACGCGACCGTCGACGCGATCGGCGCGCCGATCGAATCGGTGCGCGTGCTGCTCACCGAATTGCCCGCGACCCATATCGGCCTCGGCGGGCGCACGGCCGCCGACGGCGCGCCGCCGTCGCTGCCGGTGATCGTCGCGATCCTGATCGCCGGCCGCACCGATGCGCAGAAACGCGCGCTGATCGCCGCGCTGTCCGACGCTGCCGCGAACGGGCTCGATGCGCCCGTGCAGGCGACGCGCGTGATGATCAAGGACATCCCGAACACCGACTTCGGGATCGGCGGCCGGACCGCGCGGGCGCTGGGGCGCTGATCGTGCCTCGCGCGTCGCCGCCCTGCCGTGACGCACGCGATGCACGTGACGCCGCGCAGCGGCTACGCCTGCACGCCGGCGAGCGGCAGCGTCACGCGGCAGTCGAGCCCGCCGCCTTCGGCCGGGCTCGCGCCGATGCGGCCGCCGTGACGCGTGACGATGCTCTTGCACAGCGACAGCCCGATCCCGTTGCCGCCGGCCTTCGACGACGAGAAGCCGTCGAACAGCCGGTCGTGCGCGCCTTCGGCGATACCCGGCCCGTTGTCGATCGCGCGCAGCTCCGCCTGCCCGCCGACGTTCGCGGTCCCGAGCGTCAGCGTGCACGGCGCGCGCTCGCAGCCGGCGAACGCCTCGATCGCGTTGAAGGCGAGGTTGAGGATCACCTGCCCGATCAGCACGCGCTCGCAGCGGATCGGCAGCGGCGCATCGGCCTGCACGATCGCGACCGTCACGCCCGCTTCCTTCGCACGCAGCTCGATGAAGTACGCGACGTCGGCGAGGATCTCGCGCAGGTCGGCGAGCGCGACGACCGGCTCGCGCTTCACGATGAACTCGCGCACGCTCTTGATGATCAGCGCCGCATGCTCGGCCTGCCGGTCCGCGCTGCGCAGCCCCCAGATTGCATCGTCGACGGCGCCGCGCGTGTTCAGCCGCCGCACCGCGCCCTCGATGAAGTTGCGCACGGCCGCGAGCGGCTGGCTCAGCTCGTGCGCGATCACGCTCGCCATCTCGCCCATCGCGTTGTAGCGGCCCGCGTATTCGAGCATCCGTGCCTCCGCGCGCCGCGCGTCCTCGATCGCGACTTCGTCGCTCACGTCGCGAAACTGCACGAGCAGCCCGTCGAGATCGCCTTCGATCTCGACCTGCCGGCACAGGATGCGCAGCCAGCACGTCGAACCGTCGCGCCGCACGATCCGGTAACGCTGCGGCTCGGACGGGCACGCGGACGGCGCATCGCGCAGCTGCGCGACGAGCCGGTCGCGGTCGGCCGCGCTGCAATAGTCGAGCACCTCGCCGAGCGCTTCGTCCGGCGCAAGCCCGAGCACGCGGCGGCCCGACTCGCTGATGAACTGCACGCCGCCGTGCGGCGTCACGACCGCGATGCCTTCGTCGAGATCCTGCATGAACTCGCGCAGCCGCGCCTCGTAGCGGCGCAGTTGCTGGCGGACCGCCTCTTCCGCGCTGATGTCGCGGAACTGCACCATCACGACGTCGCGCCCGCGCAGCGGCACGTAGGTGGCGGTCGCTTCCGACAGCATGTCGACGCCCGTGCGCGACCGGTAGCACCACTCGTACACCTGCGGCCCGTCGACGAGCGCGCGATCCCACGCGCTCACGGCGATCTCGCGGCGGTATTTCGGCTCGGGACGCGTCATGTCCGGCGCCTTCAGCGGCAGCAGCTCCTCGACGGAAAAGCCGAGCGCGATGCACGCGGCGCGGTTCGCCCACACGATCGCCCTGGTCTGCGCGTCGTGCAGCAGCACACAGGTCGTCAACGCGTCGAGCAGCCGGTGGAAATCGTCTTCGTCGGGAAAACTCATGATCGGATTCGGTCGAAGGCGCGCGGCGTCGCGCGGCCGGATGTCCAACATAGCACCGGCGTGCGCGGCCCGCATCTGAAGATTTCTTTAGTCCGGCACGGAGCGACACCAGTCACGCGGCCCTACGCACCAATTGCTGCGTGTTTTCGGCGTTTCTAGACTGGCTGCATCGTCTTGCCCCCGCAATCGAACCCCATCCCCCAGGAGACAGCCATGCCCAACGCCGCCCTCGCCATCGACGCCGCGTCCCCCTCGCCGCATGCGGTCCGCGAAGCGGCCGCGCGGGTGTCGCCGCTCGACGCGGTGATCGAGACCGTCGCCGCGCGCCGAGACGAATTCGACCGCCTGTCGCACGTGCCGCGCGACGTGATCGCACTGTTCAAGGACGCCGGCATCTATCGCGCGGGCACGCCGCGCCGCTTCGGCGGCGACGCGCTCGCGCCGACCGCGTTCCTCGACATGATCGAGCGGATCGCGACCGCCGACGGGTCGGCCGCGTGGGTCGCGAGCTTCGGCTCGGCCAACGTCTATCTCGCCGCGCTGCCGCTCGCCACGCAGGCCGAGCTGTACGCGAGCGGCCCCGACCAGGTGTTCGCGGGCGGGCTGTTCCCGGTGCAGCCCGCGCAGGCGGCACCCGGCGGCTGGCGCGTGAACGGCACGTGGAAATTCGCGAGCGGCTGCAAGGGCGCCGACTGGCTCGGCGTCGGCATCGCGGTGCCCGGCGCGCAGGATGCCGCGCCGAACAAGCCGCGCACGGCCGTGTTCCGTGCCGCTGAAGTCGAGATCGTCGAGAACTGGAGCGTGGTCGGCATGCAGGGCACCGGCAGCCATGACCTGCGCGTCGACGACCGCTTCGTGCCCGAAGCGTGGACCTTCGTGCGCGGCGGCGCGGCGACCGTCGACGAGCCGCTGTACCGCTATCCGACCGTCGCGTATGCGGCGCAGGTGCTCGCCGTGGTCAACCTCGGGCTGGCGCGCGCGGCGCTCGACGTCGCGAACCGGATGTCGGGCGGCCGCCAGACGACCACCGGCGCGCCGCGCCTCGCCGACCGCGCGTATTTCCGCATCGAGCTCGCGAAGGCCGAGGCGCAGCTGCGCTCGGCACGCGCATTCTTCTACGACTCAACCGACTCGGTCTGGCAATCGATCCTCGCAGGGAACCCCGTGACGCCCGAGCAGGTCAGCCTGCTGCGGCTCGCCGCCACGCATATCGCCCGCGAAGGCGCGAGCGTCGTCGAGCGCGCGTACCGCCTCGGCGGCACGGCCGCGATCTATCGCTCGCATCCGCTGCAGCGCCTCTTGCGCGACGCGATGGTCGTCACGCAGCACGCGTTTCTCGGCGAAGGCAACTTCGACGGCGCGGGCGCGGTGTTCACCGGCGTCACGCCGTTTCCCGGCTATCTGTAATCCGCGTCGATCCGCTTCGACGCCGCCCAACACATTCTTCAGGAGAACCTGTCATGTCCGATTCGAATCCGCTGCCGCTGCGCGTGCTGTTCTGCTGCGGCGTGTCGCAAAATTTCTTCGACCTGCCGCGCGAGAAGATCGGCGAAGTGTGGCAAGCGTACGGCGCGATGCTCGCCGCCGTCGAGGCGATGCCCGGCGTGCGCGTGCTCGGCGTGATGGATGACGATCGCCTCGTCGTCGGCCAGGCCGACGGCGCGCCGTGGACGTTCTACATCATGGCCGACGTCGCCGACTTCGACACGGCGGTCGCGGTCTGCAACCTGTATCGCACGACGCCCGTCGGCGAATACAACCTGTGGCGCTACGGCAAGATCGAGGCACGCGTCGGCCGTGCGCTGACCGTGCCGCCGGCCACGCGCCCCGCGTCGTGAGGCGCACGATGACCGGACCCGATTCGTCACGCGCGCTCGAAGCGCTCGAAGGGCTCGAGCGGCGCGTCGCGGCACTCGACGCCGAACGCGCGGTGCGCGCGGCGATCACGCGCTACATGGCGCTGTGCGACGTGCCCGAGGAGGCCGGCGACGGCCCGGCGCTCGCCGCGCTGTTCACAGCCGACGCGGTGTGGGAAGGCATCGGCCCGCAGTACGCGCGCAAGTTCGGCCGCCTCGAAGGCACGGATGCGATCGTCGCGATGCTGCGCCGCTATCTGCCGCCCGACCCGCATTTCACCGCCAACCTGCACTTCCTGACCTCGGAGTCGATCGACGTCGGCGCCGATCATGCAAGCGCGCGCGGCCGCTGGGTCATGCTGCAGGCGTCGCGCCATGCGAACGGCACGGCCGAGCTGATCGCCGCGCGGCTGACCGTCGATTTCGCGCCGGCCGAGGACGGCTCGGCCTGGCTGATCCGGCATTTCCGCACCGAGCGCGTGCTCGACGGCCCGTGGCCGCTCGCCGCCGCGCCGCGATCCTGAACCCTTTCACTCCGCTCGCGCGCCATCGCACCATGACAGGCTTCATCGACACCTTCACGCTGGGCGGCCCGGGCCCGACGATCGCGATCAAGGACACGATCGACATCGCCGGCCATCCGACCCGCGCGGCCAGCCGCGCGCTCGCCGACGCGCCGCCCGCCACGCGGCACGCGGACGCGGTCCGCCTGCTGCTCGACGCCGGCTGGCAGATTGCCGGCAAGGCGAACATGCACGAGCTCGCGTTCGGCATGACCGGCATCAACGACTACACCGGCACGCCGGTCAATCCGCAGGACCCGACACGCATTCCGGGCGGCTCGTCGAGCGGCTCGGCGTCGCTCGTCGGGCTCGGTGTCGTCGACGCCGCGCTCGGCACCGATACCGGCGGCTCGATTCGCGGGCCGGCCGCGTGCTGCGGCGTAACCGGGCTCAAGCCGACGTTCGGCCGCGTGTCGCGGCGCGGCGTCGCGCCTGCCGACACCACGCTCGATTGCGTCGGGCCGTTCGCGCGCGACGTCCGCACGCTCGCGGCCGTGATGGCCGCCATCGCACCGGGCTTCGATCGGGCGCGCGCGACGGCGCCCGTTGCCGGCTGCACGGTCGCGCGCGTGATCGTCGATGCCGATCCGGCCATCGCCGCCGCGCTCGACGCCGCGGTGCGCGCGTCGGGCCTGCGCGCGCACGATGTCGTGCTCGACGAACTGCCTGCCGCGTTCGCGGCGGGGCTCGCCGTCATCAACGCGGAAACGTCGCGTGCATTCGGTCGTCTCGTCGAAACCGGCCAGCTCGGCGCCGATCTCGATGCGCGGCTGCGCACGGCCGCGCAGACGACACCGGCCGCGCTCGCCGAAGCCGAAGCCGTGCGCGCGCGCTTCACCGCGCAGGTCGACGCCGCGCTCGAACGCGCGGACGTGCTGGTGCTGCCGACCTTGCCCGCGTTGCCGATCACGCTTCAACAGGCATGCGACGGCGTGTCGGTCATCGCGATGTCGTCGCTGATCCGGCCGTTCAACCTGAGCGGCCATCCGGCGCTCAGCCTGCCGCTGCCGCTCGCGGGAACACCGCTGAAGGCCGGATTGCAGATCGTCGGACGCAAGGGCGCGGACGAACAGGTGTGCGCCGTCGCCGCGCACTTCGAAGCGGCGCTCGCCGCATGAACCACGATGCGGGCGCCGCTTCGGCCACGCGCCCTCGAACCAGGGAATCACGCACCATGTCAGATCGAGTCGTCCTCGTCACCGGCGCCGCGCGCGGGCTCGGCGCCGTCATCGCCGAACGCTTTCATGCGGCCGGCTATCGTGTCGCGCTGGCCGACATTGCCGTCGACG
This sequence comes from Burkholderia sp. Bp9140, assembly GCF_003853425.1. NCBI lineage: Bacteria > Pseudomonadati > Pseudomonadota > Betaproteobacteria > Burkholderiales > Burkholderiaceae > Burkholderia > Burkholderia sp. Bp9140. Next base: position 14,053 of record NZ_QTPQ01000050.1, on the reverse strand, counting down.
CCATTCACGCGCATGCGCGCGACCTCGACGCGAGCGGCGAACGCGTGATCGCGCTGCCGCTCGACGTCACGTCGAAGCGCGACTTCGAAGCCGCGCGCGATGCGCTCGTCGCGCGCTGGGGCGCGATCGACGTGCTCGTCAACAATGCCGGCGCATCGAAGGTCGTGCCCGCGATGGAGATCACGGCCGCGCAGTTCGACCAGGTGATCGACGTGAACCTGCGCAGCGTGCTGTTCGGCTGCCAGGTGTTCGGCCAGTACTTCGCGACGCGCGGCGCGGGCCGCATCGTCAACATCGCGTCGCTCGCCGGGCAGAACGGCGGCTCGGCGACGGGCGCGCATTATGCGGCCGCGAAGGGCGGCACGCTGACGCTGACCAAGGTGTTCGCGCGCGACCTCGCCGCGCAGGGCGTGACCGTCAACGCGATCTCGCCGGGCCCGCTCGATTTGCCGATCGTCTACGAGAGCGTCGCGCCGGACAAGCTGCGGCAGGTGCTCGCGAGCCTGCCGGGCGGCAAGCTCGGGTCGGCCGGCTTCGTCGCGGATGCGGCCGTGCTGCTCGCGTCGGACGACGCGCATTTCGCGAATGGCGCGTGCTGGGACATCAACGGCGGGTTGTACATGCGTTGAGCCGCGGCATGCGGAGATCGCGCGGGCCGACCGGTTTCGAGCCGTGCCGCGCGCGATGCACGTGCGCGCGGGGACCCAGTCGTGTGCGGGCCGGGCCGCGACCGCTAGCGCGGCGATTCCCCGTCGTCGCCCCACACGACCATCACGTCGCGCACGAGCGCGGCGATCGACGTCGCGCCGAGCTTCTCCTTGATGCTCGCACGATGCACGTCGACGGTCTTCACGCTGATCGACAGGTCCGACGCGATCTGCTTGCTGCCCTTGCCGTCGACGACGCCGCGCAGCACTTCCTTCTCGCGTGCGGTCAACGCATCGAGCCGCTGGCGCAGCTCGCGGTGACGCTGGTCGACCGCGTGCCGCTGCTGCGCGAGCCGCAGTGCGCGTTGCACACGCTCGAGCATCTGTTGCGAGTTGTACGGTTTCTCGACGAAGTCGATCGCGCCGTTCTGCAGTGCGCGCACCGACATCGGGATGTCGCCGTGCCCGCTGACGAAGATCACCGGCAGCGTCGCGCCGCGCGCGTTCAGCTCCGCCTGCACGTCGAAACCGCTTTTCTCCGGCATCCGCACGTCGAGCACCAGGCATGCGGGCAGGTTCACGTCGAAGCGCGCGAGAAAGTCGGCGGCGTTCGCGAAGCCTTCGGACGCGATGCCGACCGATTCGAGCAACCAGGCGAGCGACGTCCGCATGCCGCTGTCGTCGTCGACGATGTATACGATCGGAGCGGGTGACGTCATCGGGGTGTCTCGCAAGATATCGGTATGGGTGTCGCACGCGCCGCGGGGGATGCAAGCGTCGTTCGTCAGGGGTGTGCGGTACATCATAACGAGCCGAAAATGCGCTGAATACCCTTTTGCGTACCGCGCGAACGCCCGATCGCGATTTTTCCCGCACACCGCGCCGCGCATCTAGGTAGAACCTTTAGACGCGTTGGCGGGAACGCCAGCTTCGGCATCAATCGTGCGAATGTTCGCCGGCTTTTTCGCGACGTACGCTTGGGTCATCGTCGACGATCCGCTGCCGCATCGACGGCATGCGCGATCACCGCCCTCATTCACCCTGGAGCGCCCATGTCCGCAACGACCGATACCCCGCAACCGGCGCGCGCCGAACCGACCGACGCGCAAAAGGCCTTCCGGCAAGCGATGGCCCACCTCGGCGCGGCCGTCAACGTGATCACGACCGCGGGGCCGCACGGCCGCTGCGGGATCACCGCAAGCGCCGTCTGCTCCGTCACCGACGCGCCGCCGACGCTGCTCGTGTGCCTGAACCGGTCGAGCGCGATGCATGCGATCTTCGAGCGCAATCGCCACGTGTGCATCAACGTGCTGCCGGCCGAGCACGAACTGCTCGCGCGGCATTTCGCGGGGCTCACCGAGCTGCCGATGGAACGCCGCTTCGCGCTGCCGGTGTGGGATCGCGGCGAGCAGGACGTGCCCGTGCTGCGCGACGCGCTCGCGAGCCTGCAGGGCACGATCGCCGAGATGAAGGAAGTCGGCTCGCACTCGGTGATGTTCATCGAGGCGACGTCGATCCGCGTGCGCCACGACGGCGACAGCCTCATCTACTTCAGCCGCGCATTCCATCGCGTGTCGCGCACGGCCTGCGTGCGGTAACGCTCAGGGTAACGAACACGGTGCCGCGCTCGCCGGACGCGAGCGCACGCCGGGCTACGCCGCCGCCCGCAACGCGCGCTGTCCGGCCGCGAGCGCCGCGCCCGCGAACAGCGTCAGCGCCGAATAAACGAGCCCGCGCGCGAGCCCCGCGCTGTCCGACACCCAGCCGATCGCGACAGGCCCGGCGATCTGCCCGAACGCGAAGATCGTCGTGAACGCGCTGATGCCCTTCGCCCAGCCCTCCGGCGGCAGGTTGTGGCGCACGAACGCGGTCGTCGACGCGACCGCCGACAGGAACGTCGCGCCGAACAGCAGGCCCGACGCGAACGCGGCCGCCGGATGCACGAACAGCGCCGGCATCAGCGTCGCCACGCCGAGGAGCGCATTGAGCACGGCCAGCGCCTGGCCGCCGCGCATCCGGTCGAGCAGCCCCGACCACAGCCGCGCCGACACGACGGTCGCGACGCCGAGCATCACGTAGAACGCGGACACCACCGCCCCGCTCATCCCCGCGCCGCGTAGCAGCGCGACGATGAACGTCATGTACCCGATGTAGCCGACGCCGAACAGGCCGTAGCCCGCGAGCGCGAGTGCGAAGCGCGCGGGATGCGCGGCCGCCACCGGCGCGGCGCCGTCGCGCCGCACGGCCGGTCCCGCGTGCGCGCGCTCGATGCGATGCGCGGCCGACACGGCCAGCACCGAGAACAGCACGCATGCGGCGGCGAGCGCGAACCACGCGGGCTGCCAGCCGTGCGCGTGCTGCGCACGCTGCACGAGCGTCGCGGGCACGAGCAGCGACGACGCGACGATGCCCCACCCGGTGCCGCCGTAATAGAGCCCGAGCAGCAACCCCGCATCGCGCGGCGACGCGGACGCAAGCCGCGCGGCCAGCACACCGCCGCTGATGAAGATCAGCGCGCTGCCGACGCCCGTCGCGAGCCGCTCGACGAGCAGCGTGTTCATGCCGGACGTGAGCCCGCATGCGGCCATCAGCACCGCGGTCAGCGCGCAGCCGGCCGCGAGCAGCGTGCCGGTGCGCCAGCGCCGCGACAGGAACGGGAAGATGAGCGCGCCGATCAGGTAGCCGGCCGCGTTGGCCGTGTTCAGCGCGCCGGCCTGCGCGAAGCTCCAGCCGAGATCGGCCTTCATCGGCGGCAGCAACAGCGCATACGAGAAGCGCGCGAGGCCCAGCGCGATCGCGCTGCCGAGCGACAGGCAGATCGCGAGCCGCCACGCGGCCATCCGGTCGGGTTCGGTGGCGCCGGCGTCCGGCCGTGCCCGGCCGGCGTGTTCCGGTTGCGGCGCTGCGCGCATCGCGGTGTCTCCATCGTGGTTCGAGGCCGGTACGGACCTGAGGCCCGCAACGTCGACGCGGCTGGACGGCCATGAGCCGTGGCGCCGTCGCTGCGGAATCCGTGTCGTGGCAGGCTCCGATCCCGATTGCCGAGACCGGTGCGCCGATCGACCGATGATACTTGACCGGTCACGAGCCCGGCGTGCGTCAATGGCAGGGATGCCGGGTGCACCACCCGGAACCGGGGCGCGACGACACCCGGCCTCCACTACGCGCCCAGTCCGGCGGTAAAAGCAGTGAAAAGCGCACGCCCCTCGTCCCACCCCGCCAGCCCGGAAGCGGCATTCAAATGGCCGCGCGCGCCGAGCACCAGCGGTTTCGCGCCGCGTTCCGCCGCCCAGGTGATGGCTCGCCCGGACGGGTCGTACGGATCGTCCGAACTGGCGATCGCCATCACCGGCCGGTCGCCGAAATCCTCGTCCGGCAAACGCGCGAACGCCTGTGCGGCAACCGGAAAACGCGGACCGTCCGGATCGGGCACCGCCACGAGAAACGCCCCGTGCACCGGGCGCGCTGCAGCGGCACGCCAATGCGCGAACAACAGACACCCGAGGGAATGGCACACCACGACCGGCGGCGTCCGGGCCTCCGCGACGGCCGCGTCGAGCGCCGCGATCCAGTCGCTCAAGTCGGGCGTATCCCACGACGCCGGCGCAATGCGTGTGGCGCCCGGAAGCGCCGTCTCCCAGTGGGTCTGCCAGTGATCCGCGTCCGAGTTGCCGATCCCCGGCACGATGACGATGCGTCGATCCATTCCCGCCTCCATGAACATGAGAGCGCCCAGTCTGACCTGCGGGACTGCTGCGCGGAATGGCAAGTCATCGGATATTGAGACAGAATCCCGATGAATTAACGGAACAGGAATGCGGAGATGCCCGACGGAGAACTGGATCGCCTGGATATTTCGATCATCGAAGCGCTGCAGGAGAATGCGCGCACGCCGTTGTCCGAAGTCGGCCGGCGCATCGGCCTGTCACAGCCGGCGACGTCGGAGCGCGTCAAGCGCCTGGAGGAACGCGGCATCATCGCCGGCTACACCGCGCGGATCGATCCGGCCGCGCTCGGGTTGGGAATGATGGCCATCATCCGGCTGAGAACGACGCACGAGCACATCAAGCCCGCGTTGAGTGCGTTTGCCGACATGCCGCACGTCATCGAGATTCACCGGATGACCGGGGAGGACTGTTTCCTGCTGAAGGTGCTCGTGCCGACGCCCGGTCAGCTCGAAACCATCATCGACGCGATTGCCCGCTTCGGCGCGGTCACGACTTCACTGGTCCTCCGGTCCGAGCCGGTCAAGCCGCTCGGCAAGGCACTGCTGGGCTGAAGCCGGCAATGGTCCGGCGTTGCGCCGGGACCGATCGAAAACGATGCAAATCGAAATGATCGGCGCAATTGGATTCCAGATTTAAAAAATCGCGGAATCGATTAATCATTCACGGCCCCGATATTCGATAAAAAATCCGCACGCTTCGTGATTCGATTTATTCACCTCCCTCCCGCGATGCGCTCCCACTCCTGCATGTTTAGCACGCCACGGCTAAAAACCTTGCAACGCATTGCATTCCTCAAATCGTCAGACTAATATCGACGCCACTCGTCCGGTATTCAAAAAATTCCGGACGAGCGGCGGTAATCCCTTTACCGCGCTTTCATGTTGAATCGCTCATGTTCACCACAGGAGAATTGACATGCAGGAAACCCGGCAGATCGAATTGCTTGACTGGATGCAGGAAGACACGCACCCCGAGGCCGTCGACATGATGGTCGAGGATGCCGTGGTGCCGTTCGGCACCGCGCTCTGGCCGGTCTGAGCGGCCAGCCCGTTCCCGCGGAAGGGCTGCGGCCCTTCCGCCGCTTCCGGAGACACGCATGCTGAACCTGCACCGCGCGCTGGGTTTTCACCCGGCGCTGCGCGACAAGCTCGCACGCGGCGAGACGGGCAAACTGCTGGTCGGCTACGACACCCGCAACCGCGACACCGCATTGCGCGCGTTTTCCGCCCTGCCCGACTCGCTCGACGCGACGACCCTCTGCCTCGAAAGCACCCCGCCCGCGGAGATCACCGCCGCGCTCGCGCACGCCGACCTGTTCGTGCTGCTGTACGACTCGTCGTGCCTGCCGACGCCGTCGCCGAGCGGCCCGCCGTTCCTCGCCGCGATCCGTCCCGCGATCGTCGAGCACTGGAGCAAGTCGGTGCTGTTCAAGGATTACGGCCCGCATCTCGACGAGGCGTTCGCCGAATCGCTCGACGACATCGCCGCGCGCAACGGCCGGCTGATCGAAGCAGCCGCGCGCGCATCGCAGATCCACTTCATCGACGAAGCCGGCAACACGCTGACCGGTTCGCTCGCGCCCGGCCAGAAATGGACGAGCGTGGACGGGATGGGCAATCTCGACGTCGTGCCCGGCGAGATCGCGACGCATGTCACCGACCTGCACGGCTCGATCATGTTCAGCGGCACGTTTCTCGGCACCGTGCCGTTCGCGATCAAGTACCGCGTGGCGGAGCGGCTCGCGACACTGCATGTCGAAGACAGCCTGATCGTCGATTTCGACAGCGACGACGCGGGCTTCCGGCGCGACTTCACGGCGTATCTCGACCGGCATGACAATCACCGGCGCATCGAGGAATTCGGCATCGGCACGAACCTCGGTATCCGCGGGCTGTACGGCCGCAACGCCGGCTTCGAGGAACGCCATCCGGGCCTGCATCTCGGCCTCGGCGGCGGCGCGAACGGCAGCCATCACCTCGACCTGATCTTCGCGCGCGGCACGCTCGCGTTCGACGAGCGGATCGTGTTCGACGGCGCGTTCGCCGTCTGACGCCGGAATCAGGCTTCGGCGGCCACCGTGTCGCCGAGCCACTTGAACATCACGAGGCAGTCGACGAAGCCGAGCCGCGCATGACGATACGCGCGCGGCAGGCGGCCGACGATCTCGAAGCCGAGCTTCTGCCACAACGCGACCGCCACTTCGTTCGTCGCGACCACCGAGTTGAACTGCATCGCGAGGAAGCCGCGTTCGCGGGCCACCTGCTGCGAGTGCTCGCACATCAGGCGCGCGACGCCCTTGCCGCGCGCGGCCTCGCTGACCATATAGCCGCAGTTGCACACGTGATTGCCGGGGCCCGCCGCGTTCGCCTTCAGGTAGTACGAGCCGAGCAGCACGCCGTCCTCCTCGGCGACCCACGTGCAGAGCGGCGCGTCGAGCCACAGCGCGCGGGCAGCTTCGCGCGTCGGCGCCGGATCGAATGCGTAGGTCTCCTGCGCGGCGACGATCGCGTGGTACGTGGGCCAGAAGCGGGGGAAGTCGTCTGCGGTCATCGGGCGAAGCGTGATCATGCGGGTTCTCTCGTGTATGGGTTGGGAATCATGCGCGTGGCGCGACACCGCGTCAGTGCGTCAGTGCGGGCCGCCATCGCGCAGCAGGCCGCTGCGATAGGTGCCCGGCGGCACACCATACCAGCGCTTGAACGCCTGCGAGAAACTCGACAGGTCGCTGAAGCCGAGCCGCTCGGCGACTTCCGTCAGCGACAGGCGTGCATCGCCGAGCAGCGTCTCGGCCATCGCGCCGCGCGCCTGCGCGAGCAGCGTGCGAAACGTCGTGCCTTCTTCCTGCAGCCGGCGCTTCAGCGTGCGCGGGCTCGTGTTCATCAGCCGCGCCATGTCCTCGAGCGAGAACGGCACGTTGCCGGGCGTCGCCGTCAGGTATTGCCGCACCATCTCCGACGTGCCGACCCGCGCGCGCCGCGCTTCGACCAGTTGGCCGCACATCTGCTCGCACATCGAGACCGTCAGCGGGTTCGCATGCGGCAGCGGCCGGTCGAGAAACGCGCGGTCGAAGACGAGGCTGTTCGCGCGCGCGCCGAACGCGGGTTCGACGCCGGCGATGCGCGGTGCGGGTGCACGTGTGGACGCGGATGCACTCGCCGCGCTCGCGGCCTGCATCGTGAAGCGCGACAACGCGAAATCGCCGCCGCCGATTTCCTGCAGCAGCACGGCCGCGGCCGCCATGTCGCGCTCGACGAGGAACCGGCTCAGGTCGGCATCGAGCTCCGGCGCGCCGAAATTGAGCACGCACGCCTGCGGCTCCTCGCGATACGTGATCACCGTGAACGCATACGTGAGCGGCAGGAAGCGCATCGCGAGCGCCAGCGCGTCGCGCGCGGTTGCGCTCGCGATCAGTCCGTAACCCCACACGCCGTAAGCGGAGAAGTGATAGCGCTGCCCGAGCTCGAACCCGAGGCCCGGCGTGCGCCCGAGTGCGCGCAACAGGTTGCCGGTCAGCCGCAGTTCCTGCGCGGCCGTCACCTCGACGTTCGGATCGTCGAGCTGCGCGTCCGCGAGGCCCGTGCCGGCCAGCAACGTCGTGCGCGGCACGCCGCGTTCGCCGCCGAAATCGACCAGCAGCCGCGCGCTGGCCGGACTCCGGGTGAAGTCCCAGAAGCTCATGCGGAGAAACCCTCGAAGCGCCGATTTGGCCCAAATACTAAAACAATTGTCCCGAAGCAGCATTGGTGTTTTCCCATGCGGCCCGCACCATCGGCGTCATCAGTCGTCGCCTGAACGACGCCAACGCCCTTCGGAGGAGACACCATGCGACCGAGTCGCCCACCCGATCTCGCGGCCCGCTTCGAACGCCAGCGCGAAGCATTCGCCCGCGACCCCGCCCCGCCGCTCGCGATCCGCCTGTCGCGACTCGATCGCCTGCGCGCGCTGCTCGATACGCACGAAGCGTCGATCGTGCGCGCGATCGACGCCGATTTCGGCGGACGCTCCGCGCACGAAACACGTCTCGCCGAACTCTTCGTCGTTCGAAGCGGCCTGCGCCATGCCCGCGCGCACTTGCGGCACTGGATGCGCGAACGCCGCGTGCCGACCGCACCGCACTTCCGGCCCGGCTACAACCGGCTCGCGCCGCAGCCGCGCGGCGTCGTCGGCGTGATGGCCCCGTGGAACTACCCGCTTCAGCTCGCGATCGGCCCCGCGGTCGCGGCGCTCGCCGCCGGCAACCGCGTGCTGGTCAAGCCGTCGGAGCTGACGCCGAGGCTGTCGGCCCTGCTCGACACGCTCGTCGCCGACGCGTTCGATGCCGACGAGTTGGGCATCGTGACGGGCGACGTCGACACCGCGAAGGCATTCGCGCGCCTGCCGTTCGACCATCTGTTCTTCACCGGCTCGACCGCGGTCGGGCGCGACGTCGCGCAAGCCGCGGCCGAGAACCTGACGCCCGTCACGCTGGAACTCGGCGGCAAGTCGCCCGCGATCCTCGACCCGTCGTGCGACGTCGCGCACGCGGCCGGGCGCATCGCGTTCGGCAAGCTGCTCAATGCCGGCCAGACCTGCATCGCGCCCGACTATCTGCTGGTCCCGGCCGGCACCGCCGAGACCGTCGCCGCGCGCCTGTCGGACGCGATCGCGCGCCGCTACCCGACGCTCGCCGGCAACCCCGACTACACGGCGATCATCGGCGCGCGGCATCGCGACCGCCTCGCGGCGCTGGTCGACGACGCGCGCGACGGCGGCGCGCACGTGCTCGAAGTCAATCCGGCCGGCGAACGCTTCGCCGCGGGCTCGCGCAAGTTCGCGCCGACGCTCGTGCTCGGCGCGCGCGACACGATGCGGGTGATGCGCGAGGAGATCTTCGGCCCCGTGCTGCCGATCGTCGAATACGCGGACCTCGACGACGCGATCGATCGCGTGAATCGCGGCCCGCGCCCGCTCGCGCTGTACTGGTTCGGCCGCGATGCCGCGCGCCGCGACCGCGTGCTGCGCGAAACCGTGTCGGGCGGCGTCACGGTCAACGACTGCCTGTGGCATCTCGCGCAGGAACACCAGCCGTTCGGCGGCGTCGGCCCGAGCGGCATCGGCGCGTATCACGGCAAATGGGGCTTCGACACCTTCAGCCATCACAAGCCGGTGTTCCACCAGGCACGCCGCAGCGGCACCGCGCTGTTCCACCCGCCGTACGGCAGGACTTTCGCGCTGCTGCTGCGCGTGCTGACGCGCATCGCGTGATCCATCGACCATCGGGAGACGATTCCATGAGCAAGACTTTCGACTACATCGTCGTCGGCGGCGGTTCGGGCGGATGCGTCGTCGCAGGGCGACTGACCGAGGACCCGGCCGCGACCGTCTGCGTACTCGAGGCCGGCGGCCGCGGCGACGGCACGGTCGTCAACGTGCCGACCGGCGCGGTCGCGATGCTGCCGACCCGCATGAACAACTGGGCGTTCGACACCGTGCCGCAGCCGGGGCTCGGCGGGCGCATCGGCTATCAGCCGCGCGGCAAGGCGCTGGGCGGTTCGTCCGCGATCAACGCGATGGTCTACATTCGCGGCCATCGCGTCGACTACGACGGCTGGGCCGCGCTCGGCAACGCAGGCTGGTCCTACGACGACGTGCTGCCGTACTTCCGCCTGAGCGAGCACAACGAGCGCTTCGACGATGCATTTCACGGCCGCGACGGCCCGCTGTGGGTCAGCGACCTGCGCACCGGCAACCCGTTCCATGCACGCTACCTGGAAGCAGCGCGGCAGGCGGGCCTGCCCCTCACCGACGACTTCAACGGCGCACGGCAGGAAGGCGTCGGCATCTACCAGGTCACGCAGAAGCACGGCGAGCGGTGGAGCGCGGCGCGCGCGTATTTGCTGCCGCACGTCGGCCGTCGCGACAACCTGACGGTCGAGACGCACGCGCAGGTGTTGCGCATCCTGTTCGACGGCACGCGTGCGACAGGCGTCGAGGTGCGGCAGCACGGCGAAGTCCGCACGCTGCGCGCGCGGCGCGAAGTCGTGCTCGCGGCCGGCGCGCTGCAGACGCCTCAACTGCTGATGCTGTCGGGCGTCGGTCCGGCCGGCGAACTGCAGCGGCTCGGCATTCCGGTGCGCGCCGACCTGCCCGGCGTCGGCCGCAACCTGCAGGATCATCCGGACTTCATCCTCGGCTACCGCACGCGCAGCCCCGACACGATGGGCGTGTCCGCGCGCGGCGGCCTGCGCATGCTGCGCGAGTTCGCGCGCTTTCGCCGCGAACGGCGCGGGATGCTGACGTCGAATTTCGCGGAAGGCGGCGGCTTCCTCAAGACGCGTGCCGACCTCGATGCGCCCGACATCCAGCTGCACTTCGTCGTCGCGCTCGTCGACGATCATGCGCGCCGGCTGCACGCCGGCCACGGGCTGTCGTGCCACGTGTGCCTGCTGCGGCCGCGCAGCCGCGGCTCGGTCACGCTGCACGGCGCCGATCCGCTCGCCGCGCCGCGCATCGACCCCGCGTTCTTCGACGATCCGCGCGACCTCGACGACATGGTCGCCGGCTTCCGGCTCACGCGCCGGCTGATGGAAGCGCCGGCACTCGCCGAATGGACCACGCGCGATCTGTTCACCGCGAACGTGACGACCGACGACGAGATCCGCGACGTGCTGCGCCGGCGCACCGACACCGTGTATCACCCGGTGGGCACCTGCCGGATGGGGCGCGACGCGCTCGCGGTCGTCGATCCGCAATTGCGCGTGCACGGCGTGCAGGGGCTGCGCATCGTCGATGCGTCGGTCATGCCGACGCTGATCGGTGGCAACACCAACGCGCCGACGATCATGATCGCCGAGAAGGCCGTCGACCTGATCCGCGGCGTGCGGCGTGTGCCGGCATGCTCGACTGTCGACACCGAATACGAACCGGCCGATGGGCCAATGCATCGCGACACCGTTCCCGCGTCGCACGACGCGATCCAGCCCGAGGAAACCCGCCATGTCGTCGCCTGAAGCTTCCCGTTCCGCCGAATCGGCCGCGCCGCTGTCGGCGATCATCATCGGCGCCGGCTTCGCCGGCATCGGCATGGCCGTCGCGCTGCAACGCGCCGGCATTCACGACTTCGTGATCGTCGAACGCTCGCACGACGTCGGCGGCGTGTGGCGCGACAACCGCTACCCGGGCGCCGCGTGCGACGTGCCCTCGCATCTGTACTCGTTCTCGTTCGAGCCCAACCCGAACTGGTCGCGCATATTCGCGCCGCAGCCCGAAATCTACGCGTACCTGCAGCATTGCGCGCGCAAGTACGGCCTCGCGCGCCATCTGCGGTTCGGCGCCGAGGTCGCGCACGCGCAGTACGACGAAGCCCGTGCGCTGTGGGATGTCACGCTCGTCGACGGCACGACGCTCAGTGCCGCCGTGCTCGTCAGCGGCACCGGCCAGTTGAGCCGCCCCGCGATGCCCGACTTGCCCGGCATCGACACGTTCCGCGGCCGTGCCTTCCACTCCGCGCACTGGGACCACGACTATCCGCTCGCGGGCAAGCGCGTCGCCGTGGTCGGTACCGGCGCATCGGCGATCCAGTTCGTCCCCGCGATCGCCGGCGACGTCGAGCGCCTCGTCGTGTTCCAGCGTTCGCCCGCCTACGTGATCCCGCGCCCGGACCGCGCGTATCGTCCGTGGGAGCAGGCACTGTTCCGCCGGCTGCCGTGGGCGATGAAGCTGCATCGCGCGGCGATCTACGTGCGCTACGAGTCCCGTGCGATCGCGTTCACGCGGCTGCACGGGCTGATGGATGTCGCGGTCGGCCGGCCGTTCCGCAAGCTGCTCGCGCGCGACGTGCGCGACCCCGCGCTGCGCGATCGGCTCACGCCCGACTATCCGATCGGCTGCAAGCGGCTCCTGCTGTCGAGCGACTATCTCGCCACGATCGGCCGCGACAACGTCGCACTCGTCACGCAGCGCATCCGGCGCGTGACCGAAACCGGCATCGAGACCGACGACGGCGTGCACCATCCGGTCGACGCGATCGTCTACGGCACCGGTTTCGCGGCGACCGAGTTCCTGTCGCCGATGCGCATCACGGGCCGCGACGGACTCGACCTGAACGACGCATGGCGCCGCGGCGCGCAGGCCTATCTCGGGCTCACCGTGCCGGGCTTCCCGAACTTCTTCATGCTGTACGGCCCGAATACCAATCTCGGCCACAACTCGATCGTCTACATGCTCGAGAGCCAGATCGCGCACGTGATGCGCTGCGTGCGCGCGATGCGGCGCGACGGCGCGCGCGCGATCGACGTCGATCCGCGTCGCTACCGGCGCTACAACGCGCACGTGCAGCAGCGGCTCGAAGGCTCGGTGTGGAGCGGCTGCAAGAGCTGGTACGTCGATGCGTCGGGGCACAACAGCACGAACTGGCCGGGCTTCACGCTGACCTATCGATGGATCACGCGCTTCACGGGGCTGTCCGCGTATCGCTTCACGCAACCCGCCACGCCGGCACACGGCGTCGTCGTCGCGCCCCCCGCGGGCCGCGTGGAAGCGCTTGCCGCCGCGTCACTGCGCGGTTTCCTGCGCGTCGCGTTCCGGCCGCTGATCGGGCCGCCGTTCGGCGCGCGCATGCAGCGCCGCGTCGTCGCGCTGCTGTCGCCGCTGATGCCGGGCGCGGGCGGCACGCTGCGCTACCGGACGTCCGCCGCCGGCGTGCCGGTCGAAGTGATCGCGCCGAAGCGCGGCGACGCGGGTGGCGCGATCCTCTACCTGCACGGCGGCGCGTTCTGTCTCGGCGGCCCGCATACGCATCGCGGCGTGACGACGCGCCTCGCGACCGAAGCCGGCCTGCCCGTGTGGGTGCCCGACTACCGGCTCGCGCCCGAGCATCCGAGTCCGGCGGCGCTCGACGACGCGCTGGCCGCCTACGATGCGTTGCGCGCGCAGGGCCATGCGCCGCACCGGATCGTGCTTGCCGGCGATTCGGCCGGCGGCGCGCTCGCGCTGGCGCTCGCTCTCGCACTGCGCGAGCGTGGCGAACCCGCTGCCGCCGCGCTGCTGCTGATCTCGCCCGTGACCGACCCGGCGCTCGGCGGCGACACGCTCGCGTCGCGCCGCCACGACGATCCGATGATCCGTCGCGGCTGGCTCCAGCAGGGGTTGCGCTGGTATCACGGCGCCGGATCGCTGGCGCCGCGCGGCCCGCTCGACACCGACTTGCGCGGCCTGCCGCCGATGCTGGTGCAGGCGGGCGACCAGGAAGTGCTGCTGTCGGATGCGCGGCGGCTCGCGGAGCATGCGCTTGCCTGCGGCGTGCCGTGCCGGCTGGAGATTCATGCCGCGCGCTGGCATGTGTTTCATCTGCAGGCGTTCTATCTGCGCTCGGCGCGGGACGCGTTGCTGACGCTGGCGGGGTTTGCCGCGCAGCGGGTGACGGCGACGGCGTAGCGACGATCCGGTGATGCCGGTGATCGAGGCAGCGGAGCACGGCTGCCTCGATCGGCGCTCTTGCAACAATGCGACACCCTCTTGCCAAAACCGGCCGATTATTTTTTTCCGGTGCACGCGGGCGGCATGATCTCCGCCAGCCTCGGTGCGATGCCGCGGCGACTGCCCCCCATCCTGGCGGAGAAACTGTCAAGTCCTGGAATAGGTTGACAGTAGTTTTGACCTAAAACGCCCGATGCACCGCATCGGGCGTTTTGTATTTCA
>NZ_QTPQ01000049.1:0-63828 GCF_003853425.1 Burkholderia sp. Bp9140 | reverse complement strand
GGCCGGACAGCTTACGCGGCGCGAAAGCGGACATTTCTATGTAGCCAAAAGCGGACATTTCAATTTAGCCACTACAAAACTTAACTTCGATAATTATGATTATGTTAAATCATAAATTCACCGGAAAACACCCCTGAAGCCTTGACCAGACACCGCCGGAATCACGCCTCACCGGCCCGTCACAGCCCCCATATCCCATCACGCCCCGGGCCTCGCCGAAATCGAAGACACACGACGCGCCCCACGGCGCCCGTCAGGCGCCGTTCTTTCGCTCCACCGCGAACCACACGCATCAGGACAACCACATCCCCTGCATCTTGTGCGAGAAATGCGCGCGCTCGGCCGTCTCCATCAGCGACAGGAATTCGTCCTGCATCATGTGGATCAGCGCTTCGTGGTCGCCGGCCTCGAAATATACCTCCGGCTGCTGCGCGAGATGTTCCTCGAGGAACGTCTTCATGCCGTACGCCATGCATACCGGCGGCAACGCGCCCAGGTCGCAATCCTTGAACAGTTCGCGCAGTTCGATTTCCCTGGCGAGCACGAGATGGCGGCCGGTCTTGACCCACAAGTCCGACAGACGCACCGCGTGCGACGTCGGCAACACGGCGGCGACGTAGCCTTCGTCGTCCTCGAGCAGCACGGTTTTCGCGAGGCGATCGCCGGGGATATGCGCGGCGGCGGCCGTCTCCATGCTGGTATGACTATACGGGTGGTACACGACTTCGTACCGCGATGACTTCTGACGCAGGCAATCCTGCAGGGTGGCTGACATAGGCATGGCACACCTCGTCTGGGCAAATCGGGCGAACGAAGATCGCTCCGGATTCGTTCAGCATAGGTCGCATTCGGCCCGATGGAAATCGCCGCTTCGCCCCTTCCTCATTCGGGCTCCAACTCCGGTTCCAACCCCTTTTCGCGCAGCCATTCGCGGTTGAAAAGCCGCGCTCGATAGATGTCGCCGCGATCGCACAGCAAGGTCACGATCGTGTGCCCCGGGCCCATCCGGCGCGCCAGCCAGACCGCCGCCGCGACGTTGATGCCGCTCGATCCGCCGACATACAGCCCCTCCTCGCGCAGTAGCCGGTAGACCATCTTCACGCACAGTGGATCATCGATCCGCACGGCGTCGTCGATCGGCGCGCCGGCGAGATTCGCGGTGACACGCGTCGAGCCGATGCCTTCGGTGATCGAGTTGCCTTCGGTGCCGAGGTCGCCCGTCTTCACGTAACTGTAGAGCCCGCTGCCGTGGGGATCGGCCAGCACGATCCGGACCTCCGGATTCTGCTCCTTCAGGTAGCGGCTCACGCCCGCCAGCGTGCCGCCCGTGCCGGTCGCGCAGACGAACGCATCGACCGTGCCCGCCGTGTCGCGCCAGATTTCCGGCCCGGTCGTCTCGTAGTGCGCCTGCCGGTTGACGACGTTGTCAAACTGGTTGGCCCATACCGCGTTGTCGAGTTCGTCCGCAAGCCGCCCTGCAATCTTCTGATAGTTGTTCGGGTCGCGGTACGGCGCCGCCGGCACCGGGCGCACGTCGGCGCCGAGCGTGCGCAGGATCGCCATCTTGTCCGGCGATTGCGTGTCGGGAATCACAATCACGCAGCGATAGCCGCGCGCGGCGCAGATATGCGCAAGACCGATGCCCGTATTGCCCGCCGTGCCCTCGACGACGGTGCCGCCCGGCTTCAGCGCGCCGCGCTGCTCGGCGTCGCGGATGATGTAGAGCGCCGCGCGATCCTTCACCGATCCGCCCGGATTCATGAACTCCGCCTTACCCAGGATCTCGCAGCCCGTTTCCGCGCTGAGCTTCGCCAGCCGGATCAGCGGTGTGCGCCCCACGCAGTCGACGAAGCCTTGTCGCACGTCCATGTCCCCCCCTTTGCATTCGCGCTCGCGCGCCATACACAACGAAGGATAGGACGCGCCGCGGCTATCAGCACCGGCTGCCGCGTACTAAGCTTGGAGAGCCCATTGCGGCGCCCGCGCCGCATCGCCAGACGAGGTCCGCCATGCTGCAATTGCAAACCGTCGCCGTCGACAAGCCCGAGGCCGTGAATTTCATTCTCGGCCAGTCGCATTTCATCAAGTCCGTCGAGGACATCCACGAGACGCTGGTCGGCGCCGTGCCTGGCATCCGTTTCGGGCTCGCGTTCTGCGAGGCATCGGGCAAGCGGCTCGTGCGCCGTTCCGGCACCGATGCGGAACTCGTCGAACTCGCGTGCCGCAATGCCAGCGCGATCGGCGCCGGTCACGCCTTCATCGTGTTCCTCGGCGACGGTTTCTATCCGGTCAACGTGCTCAATGCGATCAAGGCCGTCCCGGAGGTCTGCCGGATCTATTGCGCGACCGCGAACCCGACCGACGTGATCGTCGCGGAAACCGCGCAAGGACGCGGAATCGTCGGCGTCGTCGACGGCTTTCCGCCGCTCGGCATCGAGAACGACGACGACGTGCGCTGGCGCAAGGATCTGCTGCGCACGATCGGATATAAGGCGTAGACGCGGGCCGCCGGTCCGGCGCCAGACGCATGCCGCCCTCCGGCTGCGGCCGGTTCATGCGTAAGACGCGGCGGCCTGACCGTGACTCGCCGCCGGGTGCGGTGCGCCCGCGTCAGCGGCGGATCGGACCGCGCATCCGGCAACGTGCGCGCGCCGGGTCGCTAGTGGTTTGCACGCGCATCCCTGCGCCAATGGCGACCGGGTTCCCGCGAACGACTTTCGCCGCGCTTTCTCGGACGAATTCGAAAGCCACTGCATAAGACCGCGCGGCAATGGCGCGGACCGGCTAGGCGGACAGTCATGATCGCGTCTCTTCTGCCGGAGCCCTGTCCTGCAGACTCCGCTGCATCAAAGGCCCGGCCGCGGCCGGGATTTCCGGGTGCAGGAAAGCTAGACCGTTAGTTGCATTTAAGAGAACGAAGATACGCTCCCGTTTGCGTCGCGCCGCTGCCGCCCGGCTGTCCTATACTGGCCGCTACTGGCCGCTGCAGACCGACGGTCGCACCGACGCATCGGACGCGGCCGTCGACTCTTCCCGGAGCAACGTATGCATTACCAGCTGATCTACGAACTCGTCGACGATTACCTGTCCCGGCGCGACCAGTACCGCGCCGAGCATCTTGCCCTCGCGCGGGCGGCAACCGAACGCGGCGAGCTCGTGCTCGCCGGCGCGTTGCAGGATCCGGCCGACCAGGCCGTGCTCGTGTTCGAAGGCGATTCGCCGGAAGCCGCCGAATCGTTCGCGCGCGCCGATCCGTACGTGCAGAACGGGCTCGTCAAGTCGTGGCGCGTGCGGCCGTGGCGCGTCGTGGTCGGCAAGCACGCCCCGCACTAGGCGTCGAGGCTACAGCCACCCCGCCCGCTTGAAGCGCCACCACAACGCGAGATCGGCCGCGACCATCACCGCGATGCAGCCGTAGAAGCCGTACTTGAGGTGCAGTTCGGGCATGTTCGCGAAGTTCATTCCGTAGATGCCGGCGATCATCGTCGGTATCGCGAACAGCGCGGCGAACGAGCCGAGCCGCTTGGTCACCTCGTTTTCCGCGAGCGAGATCATTCCGAGATTGACCTGGATCGCGGTCACGACCATCTCGCGCCGCCCTTCGATCGTCTTCACGATCCGCTGCAGGTGGTCGTACACGTCGCGAAAGTAATGCTCCATCCCGCTGCAAACCTGCGGAATGCGGCCGCCGGTGAGCTTCGCGAGCGGCTCGATCAGCGGCGCCGTGTGCTGGTGCAGCATCACGAGCCGGCGTTTCAGCGAATAGAGATCCTCGATGATCGCGCGCGACGACGCGGGCGTGGCCTTCGTGAAGATGCGATCCTCGAGTTCCTCGAGCTCGTTGCCGAGCGTCTCGAGGATCGGAAAATAGCGATCGACGACCTGGTCCATCAACGCATAGAACACGAACGCCGACCCTTCCCGCAGCAGATGCGGTTCGTGCTCGCATCGCTTGCGCACCGCGCGGAAGTCCTGCTCGGTATGGTTGCGGATCGACAGCACGTAGTTCGGGCCGACGAACACGTTCAGCTCGCCGACCTTGAATTCAAGGTCCCCATCGAGCTCGACCGTATGCAGCACCGCGAACAGCGAATCGCCGTACTCCTCGATCTTCGGGCGCTGATGCCCCTTGCGGGCATCCTCGAGCGCGAGTTCGTGCAGCCCGAATTCCTCTCCCATCAGGTCGATCTCGCCCAGCGTCGGATCCTTCAGCGCGACCCACACGAAACATTCGGGCTTCGACACGTAGTCGCTGATGGCGTCGATATCGATGTCGGCCAGCTTGCGGCCGTCCTGGTATGCAGCACAGTTGATCAGCATGGTATCCGTGATGTTGCCGTTTTCGTATCAGTTTACCGGTTTGCCGCGCCTGCGGCCCGGCTTGCGCGGCGCGCCGATATTGGTCATGATCGGACTGCATGCGCCGCGGCACGCGCACGGCATCGCTTCGACAGACGCACGGCATGGCCGTGCGGCCCAATCGTCAAGGAGACAGACCCATGTGGTATTTCTCGTGGATACTCGGCATCGGCGTGGCGCTCGGCTTCGGCATCATCAACGCGATGTGGCTGGAGGCGGAAGTGTTCTCGCGCGACGACAAGCGCGCCGACACGTCGCGCACGGGCTCGGGGAGCCGATATTCGTGACGCACCTGGTGTTCTTCTGCGGTCATGCGGGCACCGGCAAGACCACGCTCGCGAAGCGGCTGATCGGGCCGCTGATGCGCGCGACCGGCGAGGCCTTCTGCCTGCTCGACAAGGACACGCTCTACGGCCGCTACAGCTCGGCCGCGATGGGCGCCCTCACCTCCGATCCGAACGACCGCGACAGCCCGCTCTACCTGAAGCATCTGCGCGATCCCGAATACCAGGGCCTGCTCGACACGGCCCGCGAGAACCTCGCGCTCGGCATCGGCGCGCTCGTGGTCGGCCCGCTGTCGCGCGAAGTGCGTGACCGGCGCATCCTCGACCGCGCGTGGCTCGGCATCGGGCCGGACGTCACACTGACGGTCGTCTGGGTTCATACGGCGGAAGACGTCGCGCACCAGCGGATCGTGGCGCGCGGCAATCCGAACGATGCGTACAAGCTCGCGCACTGGGACGAATACCGGCAACGCCGCTTCGTGCCGACCGGCCACGAATGCGACGGCATCGTGATGTTCGACAACACCGCGCCGTCCGATGCGGACATCGATGCGCTGCTGTACCGCATCGCTCCGCCGGCGCCACAGGCAACGATGGTCCCGCCGCTGCCCGCCTGAGCGGCACGCACCGCCCCGCTCTTCCCCGCTTCGGCACGCTTCAAGAAACAACGCCGGAAGCGCTGTTGCGCTCCCGGCGTCGTACGGCCCTCGTGCCAGAGACCGGCGTGCGGTCAGGCGACTTCGTGCACGCGCTCCATCGTGCCGCCTTCGTACAGCTTGCCGAAGCGGTTCGCGAGGAACGCCTTCAGCGACACCTTCTCCTGCGGGATGAAACCGCTCTGCGGCAGCTTCTTCTCGCGGAACAGATCCAGCACCGCGCACATCGCACCGGCCGTCGTGATCTGGATCGCGCTCATGTGCATCCCGCACACGTCCTTTGCGAAAATCTTGCGCGTGAACACGTCCTGCACGAGCTGGCCGTCCTTCACGCCCGTCACCGTGACGAACACCAGCACGACGTCCTGCTTCGTCGACGGCACCGCGCGGCGCATGATCGACTTCAGCGTGTCGCGGTCGCTCGACAGGCGCAGGTCCTCGAGCAGGAACTGCACGAGTTCGCGGTGGCCCGGATAGCGCACCGACTTGTAGTCGAGCGTCTCGACCTTGCCCGACAGCGTCTCGCACAGCGTGCCCAGGCCGCCCGACGTGTTGAATGCTTCGTATTCGGTGCCGTCGAGCGAGAAGTGCTCGAGGCCTTCGAGCGGCTGCACCCACTGCTTGCGGCCGTCGCGGATCGCTTCGCACGGCTGGCAGTATTCGTTGATCAGGCCGTCGACGCTCCACGTCAGGTTGTACTTCAGCGCGTTGGTCGGATACTCGGGCAGCGCGCCGACACGCATCTTCACGTCGCGCACTTCGCTGAAGCCGTTCACGAGCTCGTGGGCGGCGATGCCGATGAAGCCCGGCGCGAGGCCGCACTGCGGCATGAACGCACGGTCCGAACCGTCGGCCAGTTCGCGGATCGCGTGGGTGGCGCGCACGTCTTCGGTCAGGTCGAAGTAATGGACGCCGGCCGCCTTCGCCGCGGCGGCGACGTTGACCGCGAGGTAGTACGGCAGCGCGTTGACGAGCGCATCGAAGCCCTTCACGGCTTCACGGATCGCATTGGCGTCGGCCGAATCGACGCGTTGCGTCGCGATGCCTTCACGCGACAGCTTGGCGAGCGCATCCGCATCGCGGTCGAAGGCGACGACTTCGTAGTCGCCCGTTTCACGCAGCATGTGAGCAATGGTATGGCCGATCAGACCTGCGCCGACGATGGCGATTTTCATGCGCTTATCTCCTGATGATGGGTTTGGTGTTGGTGTACGGCGTCGAGCCATGAACACAGTTTAGGGACGCGCAAAATCAGTTCCAAGACGAAGAGTGATGCGAAACGACCGATAAATTCGACGAAATGACGATGCATTTCGTCATAACGACCAAATCATCTAAAAATCGCGTATATGACGCGCCGCAAACGGGCCGCCACGGACGCGATTGGACGGGCAAGAGGGAACGAACAAGACAGGACATGTGCACGCGCGGGAATCGTCGTGCACGCCCGGCAGGCACTCGACACGGCGACTGTGACGGCGACGGCGACGGCGACGCCGACGTGGCGATGCGCGAGGCAACACCCAGCGGCTAGCGCCGGCGGCGGTCGTCAAAGGAAGGTAAGGAAGGAAAGGAAGGAAAACGCCGCGCGACGCATCGCGCCACGGCGTCACGGCATCACGCGCGACGCGTCATCCGCCGATCGTGCCGCGATCGATCTTGCGCGACAGAATGATCGACGTCGTCGTGCGCTCGACGCCTTCGAGCGTGCCGATCTGGTCGAGCAGGTCGTTGAGCCGCTCCGGCGAATCGGCACGCAGCCACGCGACATAGTCGTATTCGCCGCTCACCGCGCACAGCAGTTGCACTTCGGGCATCCGGTCGAGCCTGCGCAGCACGTCCTTGCCGAATTTCGGCGTGAGGATGATGCCAACGTACGCGTAAATGCTCGCATCGAGCACGTCCTGCCCGAGCCGCACGCTGTACCCGGCGATCACGTTCGTGCGCTCGAGCCGCGCGATGCGCGCGACGACTGTCGTGCGTGCGACGTCGAGCTGCCGCGCGAGATCGGCGACGCTTGCGCGCGCATCCGCTTGCAACAGCGCAACGAGTTGCCGGTCGAGGTCGTCGAGTTGGTCGAGGCGAGGTGGACGCATGAGGCTGGGCCGGCGTGCAGCGCGCCGGCGAAATGGAACGTGACGCGATGATAGCGCCGAACGCCGGTGCGCCCAAACGGCATCGCGCGCCGTCACGGGCTCACGCGTGGGCACCACCCTCCTCGCGCGCATGCGGCGCCCGGCGTGCCGATCGAACGCTACCGCCCTCCGCCCGCCATGTCCCTTTCAATTTCGATTCGTATCGGATGTAAGCAAGTGTCGCTTTCGCTGTCGCGCTGTACGCAACGTGCTACTAATAATGTGCGACGCGAGATGCGCGCTCGCGGCACTGGCCGCCGCGCCCGCTCGCACGACACCACCCCGGAGAGCCAACCATGAAGAAGATCTCGCTCACCCTCGCTACGCTCGCCGTTGCGGCCAGCGCATTCGCGCAAACCCCGCCGCAACCGCAGACGCCCGCACCGGCGCCGACGACGGCCGCGTCGGCGCCAAGCGCCGAGCAGCGTGCGGCACGCCACGAAGCACGCATCGAGCAGCGCATCAAGTACCTGCACGACCAGTTGAAGATCACGTCGGCGCAGGAACCGCAATGGAAAACGTTCGCCGACACGATGCGCGAGAACGGCGACACGATGGGCCGCCTCTATCGCACCCGGATGGAAAGCCACAACGTGTCCGCGGTCGACGACATGAAGCAGTACGCGGAACTCGCGCAGGCGAACGCGGACGGCGCGAAGAAGCTCGCCGACGCATTCGCGCCGCTCTACGAGCGCTTCCCGGCCGACCAGAAGGCGCTCGCCGACACGACGTTCCGCAGCTGGCTGCACCACGGCGGCGAACACCGCGGCAAGGGCAACGCCAAGAGCAAGGAAGGCAAGGCAGCCGCCGCGCCGGCTGCCAGCACGCCCACCCAACCCTGACGTCCGCCATGCCGGCGCCGCACGGCCCGCAACGGCCAAACGGCGTCGCGCTTCCCGCGGGAAACCGGCGCGTCACACGGCGCGCCGATTTCGGGATAAGCTCCCGGCTTTTCCCGCACTTCCCCCGCCATGCTCGAACTCAAGCACATCGATCTGCGTACCGACCCGCAGGCCCGTCGCGTCGTCAAGGACGAAACCGTCACGGTCGCCTTCGCGGATGCCGACGGCGAACTGATGAGCCTCGAAGGCCCGAACCGCTACGTCGCGGGCGACGCGCTGATCACCGGCTCGACCGGCGACCGCTGGGTCGTGTCGCGCGCGCGCTTCGACGCGAAGTACCTGCCTGCCGATCCGGCGCTCGCGCACGGCACGCCGGGCGCCTACCGGAACCGGCCGGCCGTCGTGCTCGCCCGCCGCATGGACGAGCCGTTCACGATCGCCCGCTCGGAAAACGGCGACACGCTGCGCGGCGTCGCCGGCGACTGGGTGATGCAGTATGCGCCCGGCGACTACGGTGTCGTGCAGGCGCAGCGTTTCGCACAGGTCTACCGCGACGCGTAACACGTAACGCGCTATACGCCGGCGTCGCGCCGGCGCGCGCGTGAGCGCTCAAGCGAAGTCTTCGTCGAGTTCGAGTTCCGCGTCGCGCTCGACGGCCTCGCCGGCCGCGTGCCGCTCCTCGAGCGAGCCCAGCATCGCTTCCGTGTACGCATGCAGCACCGCATGGCTGCGGGCGCGCTGCATCGGCCTGAGCGCCAGATAGCGCGCGAGCGCCGCCGGCACGATGCGGATGTCGAGCGTCATCCGCTTCGGCGCCGAGCCGAAGCGCATCGCGAGCCAGTGCACGGACAGAAACCGGCCGCGTTCGTCGCTGCTTTCGGCAAAGCGCGTCTGCTCCGGAAAGAGATCGCAGATCACGCGCGCGAGCGCGTCGAATTCGGCGCTCCGGCATTCGATCAGATAGTCGTCCATTCCGCCCTCCCGTCAGGCCGCCGCGTGCGGCGACCGGCACGTCTTCACCAGCACGGCGACCAGGATCGCGGCCAGCACGAAATACACGGCCTCGAGCGACCCGGCCGGCAGCACGCGCACCTGGTACAGCAGCGCCGGCGCGGCAGCCAGCGCATGCAGCACGATCGCGAGCGGCAGCGCACCCGCGCGGCCGGCGCGCACGCCGCGCCAGACCAGCACCGACAGCGCGAGCTGCACCACGAACGCCGCGCAGCGCTCGAGCAGCAACAGCAGGATCGACTGTGCCGACAGCGTCGCCAGCATCACGTGCAGCCGCACGACGGTATCGCCGGGCAGGTCCGCGAGCTGCGTCTCGAGCTGCCCGCGGCTCGCGAGCCACGCGAGATACGACCACTGGCCCCATACGAGCACGCCGACGAACCAGGCTTCGGCACCGGCATGGCCGATCCCGTAGCCGATGCCGCGCCCGTCGCCGGCCGACGCGCCGTAGCGGCGGTTCAGGAAGCGCATCCCGAGATAGCGGCCGATTTCCTCGAACACGGCGGTCGCGAGCGCGCTGTACGCGACGAACGCGAGCGGCTGCGTGAGCCAGCCGCCGGCGGGCGTCTGGCTCAGCACGAGGCCATGGAAGGCGCGTTCGACGATCATCGCGAACAGCGTGAAGACGGCGACGCCGACGATCGTGTCGCGGCGGTCGAGCGCAAGCGGCTTGCGCAGGGTACGGAAGAGAACGAACGGCAGTAGCGCGATGATCAGCGTGGCGGCGATCAGCACCGCCAGCGTGACGGGGGCGACAGTCATGAATTTCCTTGTTCGGGGCAGCGCACCTGACGCGCTGCGTGCCCCGAATGATACTCAGCTTGCGGTCGACGCGCGCGCAATCAGCTCGCCGCGCAGCATCGCGACGCGCACGTCGCCGGCCGCACCGTCGATGCGCTCGTGCACGAATTCGACAGCCTTGTAGCCGATCTCGTAGGTCGGCTGGCGGATCGTCGTGATGCCGATCAGTTCGGCCCACTCCGGATCGTCGATCGACAGCAGCGCGGCCTTTTCCTGCCACGCGGCGCCGAAACGCGCGCGCAGGTGGCGCGCGATCGCGAGCGCAACCGGCGCATTCGCGGCGAACAGCGCCGCACGCACGCCGCGCCGCGTTGCGTCGTCGATGCGCGCGTCGAGGTCGGCGAGTGCCGCGGCTGCCGCGGCGGGTGCGTTCAGATCGAGCACGACCGTCGGCGGCACCGGCAGCCCGCGCGCGTCGAGGGCCGCGCGGAACGCAGCCTCGCGCAGGCGCCGCGAGCTGACGCGCTCGAACGGCTGCACGACGAAATGGATCGCATCGAAACCGCGCGCGATCAGGTGCGCGAGCGCCGTCTCGATCGCATCGGTGTTGTCGAGCCCGATCAGGTCGGCCTCGAAACCCTCGACCGTCCGGTCGACGAGCACGGCCGGGATGTCGCCGCCGCGCAGCGGGCGCAGCACGTCTTCCTCGGCGCCGAGCGCGTTGACGATCAGACCTTCGACCCGGTAGGTCGTGAGCAGCTGCAGGAAGCGCCGTTCCATCTCGACTTCATTCGCCGCGTGACAGATGAGCGGCATGTAGCCGAGCGCGTGACACGCCGCCTCGACACCCTGCAGCACTTCGACGGTATACGGATTGGTCAGGTCGGCCGCGAGCATGCCGAGCAGCCGGTTGCGGCCGCGCTTCAGCCCGCGCGCCATCTGATTCGGCCGGTAGTTGAGGCGCGCGATCGCCGCCTCGATCCGCTGGCGCAGATCGGCGGACAGCACGTGCGTCTCGCCGTTCAGATAGCGCGAAACACTGGTCTTGCCCGTGCCGGCTTCGCGCGCGACGTCGCTGATCGTCGCCGGACGCTGCGTGGAAGGGTGCGAATCGCTCAAGTCGTGCCTCGCGACGTACGATCCGCGCCGCTTCGTGTGCGGACGGACCTTTGTTGTTGGATACGAAAGCCACCGGGCGGACGCCGCTGCCCCCATGCTTCGCGGTCGACCGAAACCGGCGCGTTCGCGCCCGCCCCGGTCACCTGAAACGGACGGCGATCGGCCGCACCGGACCTGGCACGGATGCCCGCCGCCGGACGCCGCCGGCCGCGTGGCCGGGTCGTCGATGCGACGAGCGGGCGATCATAACGCAGCCTGCCCTCCCGCACCAAGACCATCGACTCTAACGGCGCCGGCAGCCCCGCCGGCCGGCCGTCGCCCCTCAGGCGCGCGCAAGCGCGTCGGGGTTGACGAGGTTCGTGCGCAGCGTGCCGGCCAGCGCGCCGACCAGGTTTTCCGCGGCGCAGCGCGCCATCGCATGGCGCGTCTCGTGCGTCGCCGAGCCGATATGCGGCAGCGCGACAACGTTGTTCATCCGCAGCAGCGCCGAATCCGCCGGCAACGGCTCCTGCTCGAACACGTCGAGCCCCGCGCCGCGGATCGTGCCCGCGCGCAGCGCGTCGATCAGCGCGGCCTCGTCGACCACCGGCCCGCGCGATGCGTTGATCAGGATCGCGCCGCGCTTCGTCTTCGCGAATTCGGCCGCGCCGATCAGGTGATGCGTTTGCGGCGACAGCGGCACCTGCAGGCACACGAAATCCGACTGCGCGAGCAGCTCGTCGAGCGTCACGCGGCGCGCGCCGTACTGCCTCTCGGCTTCGGCATGCGCGGAGCGGTTCGTGTACAGCACCTGCATCCGGAAACCGAGCGCCGCGCGGCGCGCGACCGCGCCGCCGATCCGCCCGAGCCCGACGATGCCGAGCGTCTTGCCCTGCACGTCGGTGCCGTACAGATCGGGGCCGATGCTGCGATGCCAGTGGCCGGCCTTCACCCACTCCGCCAGCTCGACCACGCGCCGCGCGGACGCAAGGATCAGCGAGAACACGGTGTCGGCGGTCGATTCGGTCAGCACGTCGGGCGTATGCGCGAGCACGATCCCGCGCCGCGTGAAGTCCGCGACGTCGAAGTTGTCGTAGCCGACCGAGATCGTCGACCAGGCCTTCAGCCGCGGCGCGCGATCGAGCATCCGCGGCGCGACCTTCAGGCTCGCGCCGATCGCGCCATGGGCGTCGCCGAGGGCATCGGCAAGCGCGTCGGCGCCGTCGGCCTGCACGACGTCCGCATGCTCGCGCAGGTACGCGAGGACGTCATCGGGCAGCGGCTTGTACGCGACGATACGAGGCTTCATCGTTCTCATTTTCCTTGCAGCGGCGCCGCGAGCGAGTGCGCATCGCGCGCCTGGGGTTTGACGGACAGCGTGAGGATCACCGCGGCGACGAGCGCGGCGCTCATGAACGCATACGACGCGACGGGCGACCCGGTCGCCCCGTTCAGGTAGCCGACGAAATACGAGCCGACGAACGAGCCGAGCGCGCCCATGCTGTTGATCAGCGCCATCGCGCCGCCGGCGACGTTCTTCGGCAGCAATTCCGGGACGATCGCGAAGAACGGGCCGTACGGTGCGTACATCGCGGCGCCCGCGACGACGAGCAGCGCATACGAGATCCAGAAGTGCGACGAGCCGAGCGCATACGATGCGGCGAACGCGGCCGCGCCGACCAGCAGGAACGGCCACACGAAGCCGCGGCGCGAGCCGACCTTGTCGGACGCCCACGACGCGGCGAGCATCGCGATCGTCGCCGCGAGATACGGCAGCGCCGACAGCCAGCCGGTCGCGACCATCCCGAGCTCGGAACCGTTCTTGACGATCGACGGCAGCCACAGCACGAAGCCGTACACGCCGATGCTCCAGCAGAAGTACTGCGCGCACAGCTTGATCACGGCCGGCGAGCGGAACGCCTCGCCGTAGTTGCGCACGGGCTTGATCGCCGCCTGTTCGGCCGCGAGCGCGGCGTCGAGGTCGCGCTTTTCCTGCGCGGTGAGCCACGGCGAATCGGCCGGCTTGTCCTGCACGAGGAACCACCAGCACACGGCCCAGATGATGGCCGGCACGCCTTCGGCGATGAACATGTGGCGCCAGCCGAACTCGTGGACCAGATAGCCCGACACGATCGACATCCACAGCACGGTGACCGGGTTGCCGAGGATCAGGAACGTGTTCGCGCGTGAGCGCTCGTTCTTCGTGAACCAGTTGCTGATGTAGATCAGCATCGCCGGCATCACGGCCGCTTCGACCACGCCGAGCATGAAGCGGATCACCATCAGCGACGGGATGTTGGCGACCACGCCCGTGAGTGCCGCGCAGGCGCCCCACAGCACGAGGCTGGCGAACACGAGCTTCTTGACGCTGCGGCGCTCCGCATAGATCGCGCCCGGAATCTGGAAGAAGAAATAGCCGAGGAAGAACAGCGCGCCGATCAGCGACGACAGGCCCTTGCTGATCCCGAGGTCCTGGTTGATGCCGGCCGCGGCCGCGAACCCGTAGTTCGCGCGGTCGAGGTAGGCGAGGCTGTAGGTGATGAACACGATCGGCATGATCGTCCACCAGCGTCGTGCTGCGAGATTGGCTGCCATCAAAGTGTCTCCTTGGTAGACCGGCATCGACGAATCGTTGCGCCGTCCGGCCTCATGCAAAACCGTGCGCGAAGCACGAAATGGGTCCGCGGATTGTGCCGTGTCCGGCCTCTCATTGCGCGGTGACGCTTTCCTCTAAGCGATCGGTGCGATTGCTGACGTTTTCGAGCTGATCGAGTGCCGCACGGGTCGGCAGGCCTTCCGAATCGCCGATCACCTGGATCGCGAGCGCCCCGATACGGTTGCCGCGCGCGACCGCCTGCTCGACGGACCGGCCTTCCAGCAGCGCGCTGACCACGCCGACCGCGAAGCCGTCGCCGGCGCCGACCGTGTCGACCACGTTCGCGACGCGCTCGCCCGCGACGGTGCCCTCGCGGCCGTCGGCCATGCGGAAATACGCGCCTTCGGCGCCCAGCTTGATCACCACGCCGCGCGCGCCCTGTGCCAGGTAGAAGCCCGCGATGTCGGCCGGCGCGTCATGCCCGGTAAGCTGCCGCCCTTCGGCGAGACCCGGCAGCACCCAGTCGGCGAGCGTCGCGAGCGCATTCAGCGTCTTCGCCATCACGTCGGCGGACGGCCACAGCGTCGGGCGCAGGTTCGGGTCGAACGAGATCGTCTTGCCGGCCGCGCGCATCTCGCGCGCCAGCCGGAACGCGAGTTCGCACGACGTCGCGGAGATCGCCGGCGCAACGCCCGTCAGGTGCAGGTGCCGCGCGCCGAGCACGTAGTCGGCCACGTAGTCGTCGCACGACAGGTGGCTCGCGGCCGAGCCCTTGCGGAAATATTCGACGGTCGGGTCGCTGCCGTCGTCGTTGCGCGACTTCAGCTGGAAGCCGGTCGGGTAACGCGGATCGACGGTCACGCACGACGCGTCGATGCCTTCGCGCGCAAGCGTGTCGAGCACGTAGCCGCCGAACGAATCGCGGCCGACCCGGCTCATCCAGCCGACCCGGAAGCCGAGCCGCGACAGGCCGATCGCGACGTTCAGGTCCGCGCCCGCGATCCGTTTCGTGAATTGCGCGGCGTGCGCGAGGTGGCCGGGCTCGGCGGCAACGAACATCGCCATCGCTTCGCCGTAGGTCACGACATCGAGTGCTGCTTTCATGAATGAACTCCTCCGTATCCTTCCGGCGTCACGCGGCGGCGAGCCACGCGACGCGCCGGCCGGCATCGCCCGCCGGATCGGCCGCATCGAACGGAAACTCGATGCCGCGCGGCGCCGCTTGCGGCAGGGCCGCGAGCACGTCCGTGACGAGCAGATCGCCCGGCGCCGGCGCCACCGCGAAACGGCGCGCGCCCTCGCCCTCGACTGCCTTGCAATGAATGTATTCCACGTGCGGCGCGAGTGCGTGCGCGCACGCGAGCGGCGCTTCGCCCGGCCACTGCCAGTTGCCGATGTCGAACGTCATGCCGAGCGCATCCGGCATGCCCGCCTCGGTCAGCGCATCGAACAGCCCGCGGAACTGCGCGAGCGCGCCGCCCACCGCCAACTGGCCGTTCTCGACCACCACGCGGGCACGCGCGCCGCGCGACAGCGCGACGATCTCGGCCGCATGCGCGTCGCCGGCAAAACCGCCGAGCTGGAACTTGACGAAGCGCGCGCCAAGCGCGTCGGCTTGCGCGAGCGTGTCGCGCAGCGCATCGGCGTCGAGCGCGCCTGCTTCCGTGTACAACGTGGCCGGCGTCGAATAGACCGACCACAGCCCGTGCGCGGCGAGTGCCGTGCCGAGCTCGGCCAACGCGCCGGGCGCCGCGTCTTCTTCCGATGCGAACAGCTCGCGCCGCACCTCGAAGCCGGTCGCGCCGGACGCCGCCGCGGTCGCGATGAATGCGCGGTGGCCCTCCTGGCGCACGCGGTCCATCCCGAATGCGCTCGCCACGATCACGATGTCTGCCATGTCTGCCCTTTTTACCGGAATGGAACCGGTTCCATTTACTTGAGACGGATGGTGCGCTTCGCGCCTTGTGCCCGCCATAGAGGAAATCCCTAAGGCCGGTCGCCGCGTGAATACGCGCCCGTGCACGTGCATCCGGCGCGCTCCCGCAGCGGCTTGCGCCGCTTATCCGGCGTGGTGCGTGAGGCTCAGGTCGAGAAACTGCGCGGCCACGCGCGACGGCGCGGCGCCGTGCGGCACCAGGATCGAGAAATGGCGCGTGAGCGGCGCGGGCGCCAGCGAGCGCGGCACGAGCGCCGCATCCTCGTGGCGCAGCGACATCGCGGACACGAACCCGACGCCCATCCCCGCGCGCACGGCCTCCTTCACGGCCTCGACGCCCGCGATCTCGAACGCGACGCGCATCGGCGCGCCGCCGTGCGCGAACGCGCGTTCGACGAGCTGCCGCACGCCGGAGCCCGCCTCGCGCAGCACGAGCGGATGCGCGGCGAGTGCGTCGAGCGTCACGCCGGCGTCATAGCCGGGCGCGGCGAGCGGATGTCCGGCCGGCACGACCGCGACGATCTCGTCCTCGTGCCACGCATGCACCGCGGTGCCGGGCGGCAGCGCCTCGCCGGGCGGCCCCTCGATCATCGCGATGTCGAGCGACGCCAGCGCGGCGACCACGTCGGCCGTATTGCCGCTCATCGTCTGGATTGCCACCCGCGGCGCGCGCGGCTGGAACGCCGCGATCAGGTACGGCAGCAGGTAGCTTGCCGGCGTCGTGCTCGCGCCGATCCGCAGCGTGCCGGCGTCGAGCCCGCGCACCGCGTCGCGAAACGCGCGCGCCTGCGCGAACGTGTCGCGCTGCGCGTTCGCGTACTGCGCGAGCTGTTCGCCGACCGGCGTCAGGCGGATGCCGCGGCCGTCACGCTGGTACAGCGGCTCGCCGAATTCGTCCTGCAGCAGGCGCAGCTGGCCCGACACGGCCGGCTGCGACAGATGCAGCGCCACGGCAGCGTGGCTGATGTTCAGATGTTCGGCGACGGCCGCGAACGTTATCAGTTGATCCGGGGTCATGGGGTTGAATTATCGGCTTTCCGGATAGTTTACGTCACAAATCACAATTTTTCATATCGATATAACCAAATTAGGATTAAGGCATCGCAACCTGCTTCATCACGGTGCCCCATGTCCACTGCCCCGACTCCCCCTCTCAGCCACGCCGCGCCGTCGATGCGCGGCCAATTGAACGGCGTGCTGTTCGTCGCGCTGTTCGCCGCCGCCGTCACGAGCCTGTCGCAACTGCCGGCGATCGCCGGGCTCGGCCTGTCGCCGCTGATCGTCGGCATCGTCGCGGGCGCGCTGTACGGCAACGCGCTGCGCGACGGCATGCCCGCGAGCTGGGCGGCCGGCGTCAACTTCTCCGCGCGCAAGCTGCTGCGCATCGCGGTCGCGTTCTTCGGCCTGCGCGTGAGCCTGCAGGAAATCGCGCAGGTCGGCCTGCCGGGCCTGACGGTATCGGTGCTGGTCGTGATCAGCACGCTCGCGATCGGCACCTGGGTCGGCATGAAGGTGATGAAGCTCGATCGCGATGTGGCACTGCTGACCGCCGCCGGCAGCGCGATCTGCGGCGCGGCCGCCGTGCTCGCGTTCGAGTCGACGCTGCAGTCGAAGCCGCACCAGAGCGCAATGGCCGTGGGCAGCGTGGTGCTGTTCGGCACGCTGTCGATGTTCCTGTACCCGCTCGCGTATCACGCCGGTCTGCTGAATCTCGACCCGGCCGGCCTCGGCCTGTTCTTCGGCGGCACGATTCACGAGGTCGCGCAGGTGGTCGGCGCGGCGAGCGACATCAGCCCGGAGGTCGCGCACGTCGCGACCATCGTGAAGATGACCCGCGTGATGCTGCTGGTGCCGGTGCTGCTCGCGCTCGGCTGGTGGCTCGCCCGCTCGGCACGCTCGGCCAATGCCGCCGCCGACGGCGCGCACGGCAAGCGCAAGGTGGCCGTGCCGTGGTTCGCGCTCGGCTTTCTTGGCTTCGTGATCGTCAATTCGCTGAACGTGCTGCCCGCCGACGTCACGCATACGCTGAACGTGCTCGACACCTTCGCGCTGACGATGGCGATGACCGCGCTCGGCATCGAGACCCGCGTGTCGCAGATCCGCGAGGCCGGCCCGCGCGCGCTGACCACCGGCCTGATCCTGTATGTCTGGCTGATCGCCGGCGGTTACGGGATCACCTGGGCGGTGCAGCACTGGCTTGGCTGAGCCGCACGTCCACGCCGCGACACGCGCCGCGCCCGACGGGAAGGTCCCGCGGGCGCGGCGCAGTGCTATGCTTCGCGTCGTTTTCCTTCGTCCTCTTCATCACCCTCTTTCAGCCGTGCTCTCGTTCCTGCTGAAGCTGCGCACTCGCGCCCAGACGCTGTTCCGCCTGTCGGACGCCCATACGATGCTGATCTGGTCGGCCATCGTCGGCGTCGGCGGCGCCTTCGCCACCATCGCATTCCGCGAAGGCATCGACCTGATGCAGCACCTGATCTCCGGGCACAGCGGCAGCTTCGTGCAGATGGCGAGAAGCCTGCCGTGGTACGTGCGCTTCTGGATGCCGGCCGCGGGCGGCTTCCTGGCCGGCTGCGTGCTGCTGCTCGCGACGCGCGGCGACAGGAAATCCGGCAAGACCGACTACATGGAAGCCGTCGCGCTCGGCGATGGCGTCGTGCCGGTGCGCCAGAGCCTGTGGCGCAGCGTGTCGTCGCTGCTGACGATCGGCAGCGGCGGCTCGATCGGCCGCGAAGGCCCGATGGTGCAGCTCGCGGCGCTCGCCGCGTCGCTGGTCGGCCGCTTCGTGCACTTCGACCCGCCGCGCCTGCGCCTGCTCGTCGCATGCGGCGCGGCGGCCGGCATTACGTCCGCGTACAACGCGCCGATCGCCGGCGCGTTCTTCGTATCCGAAATCGTGCTCGGCGCGATCGCGATGGAGAGCTTCGGGCCGATGGTCGTCGCATCCGTCGTCGCCAACATCGTGATGCGGGAATTCGCCGGCTACCGGCCGCCGTACGAGATGCCGGTGTTCCCGGCCGTGACGGGCCCCGAGGTGCTGCTGTTCGTCGTGCTCGGTGCGCTGTGCGGCGTGCTCGCGCCGCAGTTCCTGCACCTGCTCGATGCGTCGAAGAACCAGTTCAAGCGGCTGCCCGTGCCGCTGCCGGTGCGGCTCGCGCTGGGCGGCCTCGTGGTCGGCGTGATCTCGGTGTGGATTCCGGACGTATGGGGCAACGGCTACAGCGTCGTGAACCACATCCTGCACTCGCCGTGGACCTGGCAGGCGCTCGTCGCGGTGCTGGTGTTCAAGGTGATCGCGACGGCCGCGACGGCCGGCTCGGGCGCGGTCGGCGGCGTGTTCACGCCGACGCTGTTCGTCGGCGCCGTGTTCGGCTCGCTGTTCGGGCTCGCGATGAACGCGCTGTGGCCCGGCCATACGTCCGCGTACTTCGCGTATGCGATGGTCGGGATGGGCGCGTTCATGGCCGGCGCCACGCAGGCGCCGCTGATGGCGATCCTGATGATCTTCGAGATGACACTGAGCTACCAGGTCGTGCTGCCGCTCCTGGTGTCGTGCGTGTTCGCGTATTTCGTCGCACGCGCGACCGGCACGACGTCGATGTACGAGATCACGCTGCGCCACCACCAGGACGCGCAGGAACGGCTGCGGCTGCGCACCACCCAGATGCGGGAGCTGATCCAGCCCGCGCAGACGGTCGTGCCGCTCACCGCGAGCGTGGCCGACATGACGCGCGTGTTTCTCGAATATCCGGTGAAGTATCTGTACGTGACCGACGACGCCGGGCGCTTCCGCGGCGCGGTCGCATTGAAGGACATCACGTCCGACCTGCTCGACAAGCGCGACACGACCGACAAGACCGCCGCGCACTACGCACATACGCCGTTTCCGCTGCTCACGCCCGACATGCCGCTCGCGACCGCACTCGAACGCTTCATGGCGTTCCAGGGCGAACGGCTGCCGGTGATCGAAAGCGAAACCGAGCCGACGCTCGCGGGCGTCGTCTACAAGACGTCGCTGCTCGACGCGTACCGTCGCATGACGGGTGAGCGCTGACGCACAGGGTGCGCGGCACCCGGTGCGGCTTGCACTGCCGCACTGCATTCCCTGCCGCCTGATCGTTCAGTCCGGCGCGCGCCCCAGCACGACCCGTGCGAAGAACCCCGCAAGCACCGATTCGGCCGCGTCGGCCGACACGTGCTGCGGATCGGCCGTGTAGTACGACTGCACGCCGTCGCACAGGCACATCAGCCCGAATGCGAGCGTCTCGGCCGGCAGCAGCAGCGGCGTGCCCGCGCGCTCGGCGAAGCGCTGGATGAACTCGGCCATCTGCAGCCGCTTGCCGTGCAGGAACTGATTGAAGCGCACGCGAAACTTCGCGTCGCGCGCCGCCTGCAGCTTCGCCTCGCCCCACAGCAGCGAATACTCGTCGTCGCGAAAGAGCGTCCGGTAGTACGCGAGCGCCGTCGACTCCATCTGCTCGCGCGGCCCGCCTTCCTCGAAGATCGCCTCGAAATCGGCCCGCACCGAATCATGGTCGCGCTCGAGCAGCTCGAGCAGCAGTTCCGACTTGCTGCGGAAATTCGAGTAGAACGCGCCGCGCGTGTAACCCGCCGCCGCCGCGACGTCCTCGACGCTCGCGGCGACATAGCCTTTCTTCAGAAAAATCCGGTGCGCGGCATTCAGCAGACGTTCACGCGTCTGGTCCCTGCTCTGCTCGCGAGTCAAGCGCTGTGGTTTCATGGCGCGCAGTCTAGCATCAACTCCCTTTCGGATTCATCTTTGCATTCAGATACAGGTGTGTATTAGAATCCGCCACAGTTTCCGAACGACCTCGTTCGTCTCTGTCCGTGCGCGCCGTGCTGGCGCCACTCGGGGCAAGCGCCCGCCGCGCTTGCCGGCTTCGTTCCGCTCTCACCTCATCTGGGGGTTTCGTGAATCGCTCCGGTTCCCGCGCCGTGCTGCTGATCGGCACCGCGCTCGTCCTCGCCGCCTGTCATCCGAAGGAAACCGCGCCGCCCGCGCCGCGCCCGGTCGTCGCGCTGCCCGCGCACGCCGACGGTGCCGCGGCCGCGGCCACGCTGCCCGGCGAGATCCAGCCGCGCTATGCGACGCCGCTGTCGTTCCGCATCGCGGGCAAGATCGTCGAGCGCAAGGTGCGGCTCGGCGATACCGTCAAGGCCGGCCAGGTCGTCGCACTGCTCGATCCGTCCGACGTCGAGAAGAACGCCGCAAGCGCGCAGGCGCAGCTCGATGCCGCGTCGCACAGCCTCGCGTTCGCGAAGCAGCAGCTCGACCGCGATCGCGCGCAGGCGCGCGAGAATCTGATCGCGGCCGCGCAGCTCGAGCAGACCCAGAACAGCTACACGTCGGCGCTCGCGCAGCGCGACCAGGCGCAGCAGCAGCTCGCGCTCGCGAAGAACCAGCTCCGCTATGCGATGCTCGTCGCCGATCACGCGGGCACCATCACCGCCGAACAGGCCGACACGGGCCAGAACGTATCGGCCGGCCAGGCCGTCTACCAGCTCGCGTGGTCCGGCGACGTCGACGTCGTCAGCGACGTGCCCGAAGCCACGCTCGCGTCGCTCACGCCCGGTCACGCGGCGAGCGTCACGCTGCCGTCGCTGCCGGGCCGCCAGTTCGCCGCGAAAGTCCGCGAAATCGCGCCGGCCGCTGATCCGCAAAGCCGCACGTATCGCGTGAAGCTCACGCTTGCCGAACCCGATCCGGCCGTGCGCCTCGGGATGACCGCGAACGTCGCGTTCGACAGCGCGCCGGTTGCCGGCAACGCGCCGAGCATCACGCTGCCCGCGACCGCGCTGTTCCACGAAGGCCCGCATCCGGCCGTATGGGTCGTGCGCACGAAGGACGACACGCTCGAACTGCGTCGCGTCGACGTCGCACGCTTCAACGAACGCACCGTCACCGTGTCGCACGGGCTGCAGCCGGGCGAGCGCGTCGTGCTGCAGGGCGTGCATACGGTCAGCGCGGGCGAGAAGGTGCGGCCGATCGCGCCGCTGCATCCGGAGGACTTCGCGTCATGAGCGGCCCCCGCGAAGAAGGCCGCTTCAACCTGTCGGCGTGGGCGCTGCGCCACCAGGCACTGGTCGTCTACCTGATCGTGCTCGCGACGCTCGCGGGCATCCTCGCGTACACGCGGCTCGCGCAATCCGAAGACCCGCCGTTCACGTTCCGCGTGATGGTGATCCGCACGTTCTGGCCCGGCGCGAGCGCGCGGCAGGTCCAGGAACAGGTGACCGACCGGATCGGCCGCAAGCTGCAGGAAACGCCGGCCATCGACTTCCTGCGCAGCTATTCGCGGCCCGGCGAATCGCTGATCTTCTTCACGATGAAGGACTCGGCGCCGGTGAAGGACGTGCCCGAGACCTGGTACCAGATCCGCAAGAAGGTCGGCGACATCGGCCATACGCTGCCGCCCGGCGTGCAGGGCCCGTTCTTCAATGACGAATTCGGCGACGTCTACACGAACATCTGGACGCTCGAAGGCGACGGCTTCACGCCCGCGCAGCTCCACGACTATGCGGACCAGCTGCGCACCGTGCTGCTGCGCGTGCCGGGCGTCGGCAAGGTCGACTACTTCGGCGATCCCGACCAGCGGATCTTCATCGAGGTGAACAACGCGCAGCTCACGCGCCTCGGCATCTCGCCGCAGCAGCTCGGGCAGGCGATCAACGCGCAGAACGACATCTCGTCGGCCGGCGTGCTGACGAGTGCCGACGATCGCGTGTTCGTGCGGCCGAGCGGCCAGTTCGACAACGTCGCCGCGATCGCCGACACGCTGATCCGCATCAACGGCCGCACGTTCCGGCTCGGCGATCTCGCGACCGTGAAGCGCGGCTACGACGATCCGCCCGTCACGCAAATGCGCACGGCCGGCAAGGCCGTGCTCGGCATCGGCGTCACGATGCAGCCTGGCGGCGACGTGATCCGGCTCGGCAAGGCGCTCGACGCCGAATCGAAGAACCTGCAGGCGCAGCTGCCGGCCGGCCTGAAGCTGACGCTGGTGTCGAGCATGCCGCATGCGGTGTCGCATTCGGTCGACGACTTCCTGGAAGCGGTTGCCGAAGCGGTTGCGATCGTGCTGGTCGTGAGCCTCGTGTCGCTCGGCCTGCGCACCGGGATGGTCGTCGTGATCTCGATTCCGGTCGTGCTCGCGGTCACCGCCCTCTTCATGTACCTGTTCGACATCGGGCTGCACAAGGTGTCGCTCGGCACGCTGGTGCTCGCGCTCGGGCTGCTCGTCGACGACGCGATCATCGCGGTCGAGATGATGGCCGTGAAGCTCGAGCAGGGCTACAGCCGCGCGCGCGCCGCCGCGTTCGCGTACACGAGCACCGCGTTCCCGATGCTGACGGGCACGCTCGTCACGGTGTCGGGCTTCCTGCCGATCGCGCTCGCGAAATCGAGCACCGGTGAGTACACGCGCTCGATCTTCGAGGTGTCGGCCATCGCGCTGATCGCGTCGTGGTTCGCGGCCGTCGTGCTGATTCCGCTGCTCGGCTATCACCTGCTGCCCGAACGCAAGAAGCACGCGCACGAAGCCCACCTGCCGGACGATCACGAGCACGACATCTACGACACGCGCTTCTACACGCGGCTGCGCGGCTGGATCGACTGGTGCATCGAGCGGCGCTTCGTCGTGCTGCTGATTACCGGGGTGCTGTTCGTCGTCGCGCTGGCAGGCTTCTCGCTCGTGCCGCAGCAGTTCTTCCCCAGTTCCGACCGCCCCGAGCTGCTGGTCGACCTGCGGCTGCCCGAAGGCGCGTCGTTCGCGGCGACGCTGCGCGAGACCGAACGCCTCGAGAAGGTGCTCGACAAGCGGCCCGAGATCGATCATTCGGTGAACTTCGTCGGCAGCGGCGCGCCGCGCTTCTACCTGCCGCTCGACCAGCAGCTGCAGTTGCCGAACTTCGCGCAGTTCGTCGTCACCGCGAAATCGGTCGAGGATCGCGAGAAGCTCGCGACCTGGCTCGAAACCACGCTGCGCGACCGGTTCCCGGCCGTGCGCTGGCGCCTGTCGCGGCTCGAGAACGGGCCGCCCGTCGGCTACCCCGTGCAGTTCCGCGTGAGCGGCGACGACATCGCGACGGTGCGCTCGATCGCCGAGAAGGTCGCGGCGACGATGCGCGGCGACGCGCGCACGGTGAACGTGCAGTTCGACTGGGACGAGCCGGCCGAGCGCTCGGTGCGCTTCGAGCTCGACCAGAAGAAGGCGCGCGAACTGAACGTCACGTCGCAGGACGTGTCGAGCTTCCTCGCGATGACGCTGTCCGGCACGACCGTCACGCAGTATCGCGAACGCGACAAGCTGATCGCGGTCGACCTGCGCGCGCCGCGTCCCGATCGCATCGATCCCGCGAAGCTCGCGGGCCTCGCGATGCCGACGCCGAACGGCCCCGTGCCGCTCGGCTCGCTCGGCCGCTTCACGCCGACACTCGAATACGGCGTGGTGTGGGAGCGCGATCGCCAGCCGACCCTCACCGTGCAGTCTGACGTGCGCGCCGGCGCACAGGGCATCGACGTCACGCATGCGATCGACGGCAAGCTGAACGCGTTGCGCGTGCAACTGCCGGTCGGCTACCAGATCAACATCGGCGGGTCGGTCGAGGAAAGCGCGAAGGCGCAGACGTCGATCAACGCGCAGATGCCGCTGATGGCGATCGCCGTGTTCACGCTGCTGATGATCCAGCTGCAGAGCTTCTCGCGCGTGCTGATGGTCGTGCTGACCGCGCCGCTCGGGCTGATCGGCGTGGTCGGCACGCTGCTGCTGTTCGGCCAGCCGTTCGGCTTCGTCGCGATGCTCGGCGTGATCGCGATGTTCGGGATCATCATGCGCAACTCGGTGATTCTCGTCGACCAGATCGAGCAGGACATCGCGGCCGGCCATGGACGCTTCGACGCGATCGTCGGCGCGACCGTGCGGCGCTTCCGCCCGATCACGCTGACGGCCGCGGCCGCCGTGCTCGCGCTGATCCCGTTGTTGCGCTCGAACTTCTTCGGGCCGATGGCAACCGCGCTGATGGGCGGGATCACGAGCGCGACCGTGCTGACGCTGTTCTACCTGCCCGCGCTGTACGCCGCGTGGTTCCGCGTGAAGCGCGACGAACGCGACCCGCTCGACGGCCCGCCGCACGATGGCGGCACGCCTGCCGCGCCGTCGGGAGCCTGACCATGGACTTGTCGATGAACCTGAAAACCCAAGCCGTGCGCGCGCTCGCGGTCGCGAGCCTCGCCGGCCCGCTCGCCGGCTGCGCGTGGTTCGCGCCGAGCGGCGAGCCGCCCGCGATGCCGTCGCCCGCGCATTACGGCGCCGCGCCGCAGGTGCAGCAGACCGTCGCCGCGCAAGGCGTCGCGCAGCAGTTCGAAGTCGGCGCGCAGCCCGTGCCCGACTGGTGGACGCAGTACCGCTCCGATGCGCTGAACGCGCTCGTCGACGAAGGGCTGCGCAACAACCCGACGCTCGGCGCGGCGTCGCATTCGCTGGATGCCGCGCGCGAACAGCTGCGCGGGCAGATCGGCAGCTCGATGCTGCCGTCGATCGACGCGGGCGGCCAGGCCACGCGCCAGCGTGCGCTCGGCGTGCCGATCCCCGCGCTCGGCGCGCCGACGCTGCTGTACGACACGTTCGTCGGGCAACTGCAGGCGAGCTACACGATCGACCTGTTCGGCGCGGCGCGCTTCGCGAACCGCGCGCTCGCGAAACGCGTAGACGTCAGCGCGTTCCAGCTCGAATCGGCGCGACGCGCGCTCGCCGCGAACATCGTCACAGCGTCGATCACCGTGTCGGTACTCAACGCGCAGATCGAAACCACCGAGCGGCTCGTCGCGCTCGCGAACGACCAGGCGCACGACGCCGAGCGCCGTTACGCGCTCGGCTCGGCGTCGCGCAGCGATGCGCTGAACGCACGACAAAGCGCCGACACGTTCGCGGCCAGCCTGCCCGCGCTGCGCCAGCAACGCGACTCGGCACGCCACGCGCTCGCGGTGCTGGTCGGCCGCACGCCCGACCGGCCGCCGGCCGATCTCACGCTCGCCGACCTGCACCTGCCCGAGCAGGTGCCCGTCGTCGTGCCGTCGGACCTGTTGCAAAGCCGCCCCGACATCCAGGCGGCCGACGCGGGGTTGAAGGCGGCCGCGGCCGAAGTCGGCGTCGCGACCGCGCAGATGTTCCCGCAGCTGTCGCTGTCGGCGGCGATGGGCAAAGGCGGCTTCAGCTGGCCGACGATGCTGTCGGGCGCCGGCGCGATCTGGAGCGTCGGCGCATCGCTGAGCCAGCCGCTGTTCCATGGCGGCGCGCTGCTCGCGCAGCGCCGCGCGGCGAAGGCGACCTACGAAGCCGCGGTCGACCAGTACAAGCAGGCCGTGCTCGCCGCGTTCCAGAACGTCGCCGATTCGCTGGCCGCGCTCGAGCACGACGCAGAGGCGCTCGATGCGTCGTCCCGCGCCGCGCTGTCCGCACGCGGCGCATACGACGACGCGGCCGCCCGCGTGCGGCTCGGCGCGTTGCCGCCGTCGGCCGCGCGCGCCAGCGAGCTGCAGTACCGCAACGCACGGCTCGACGAAATCCGCGCGACCGGCGCGCGCTTCGCGGATACGGCGCGGCTCTACCAGGCGATGGGCACGCCGCAGGCCGACCCGACCGGGAAGGCCGGGAAGGCGGCGAAAGCCGACACGGCCGGCGACACCGGCAATGCGGCGCAAAACGCTCCCGGCACCCAGGCGCGCACGGCCACGCCCGACGCGTCGCCGCCACCGCAATAACGCGTTCCTTCCTGCCGGCGCACGGCGCGCGGGACCGTCCCGCGCGCCGCTTCGCGATCTTCCGCTTGACCCTCACGTAGCGTAACGTTCGAGACTCCAGTGTGCGCACCGAACGGAGGACACCATGCGGCTGAAAGTGGGAGAACTGGCGAAACGCAGCGGGCTGACCGTCCGCACGCTTCATCACTATCACGCGATCGGCCTCTTGACGCCTTCGGCGCGTGCCGACAACGGCTACCGGCTGTACGACCGCGACGACGTCGCCCGGCTCCATCAGATCCAGGCGCTGCGTCGCTTCGGGCTGTCGCTCGCCGAAATCGGCGCCTACCTGCACCAGCCCGGTACCCCGCTCGTCGAGCTCGTCGCGCAACAGATCGCGTCGCTCGACCGTCAGCTCGCGCAGACCGCGCAGCTGCGCGAGCGGCTCGTGCACCTGCACGCGCAACTCGCCGCGGGCGCCGAGCCGGAACTGGCCGATTGGCTCACCACACTGGAGTTGATGACCGTGTACGACAAATATTTCTCCGAGGAAGAACTCGCGCGCATGCCGATGTACCGCAAGAGCCAGACGGGCGACGCGGAATGGATCGCGCTCGTCGGCGAGGTCCGTGCGCTGCGCGATGCGGGCGTGCCCGCCGAGGACGAGCGCGCCCGTATGCTCGCCGCTCGCTGGATGGCGCTGCTCGTGCGCGACACGAACAACGATCCGCGACTGCTGGCGAAGCTCAACCTGATGCACGAACACGAGCCGGCGATGCAGTCGAAGATCGGCATTTCGACCGCACTGCGCGACTATGTGCTGCGCGCGTCGTCGGAAACGAAGATGCGGATCTTCGAAAAGTACCTCGCGCCGGACGAGATCCGCTTCATGCGGGCGCACTACGGCGAACGCGCGATGGAATGGCCGCAACTGATGGGCGACGTGCGCGACGCGATCGAGGCGGGCGCGAAGCCCGATTCGCCGCAAGGCCGCGCGCTCGCGCAGCGCTGGCTCGAGCTGTTCTGCAGCTATGCGGGCCACGACCCGGCCACGCATGCGAAATTCCGCGAGGCGATGATGACCGAGCCGGTGCTGACGAAGGATTCGTGGGTCGACGACACGCTGATCGGCTTCGTGCGGGAGGCGATGGCGCAGCTTGCGCCGGCGCGCTGAGCGCGTGACCGTGCGGGCGGCAGGCCGGGTTTCCCGCGTGCCGCCCGCTTCGCCATTTGCGGCCCCGCCGCCTCGGCACCGCGCGGTTGCGATGTGTCAGTCCGGCTCGCCGACACCGTCATCGCTGAACGCGAGCAGGTCGCCAGGCTGGCAGCCGTGTCGATGCCAGCCAGCCATGACGCGCCCGCTCACCGGTCGCGCACCCCGAGCCCGAGCGCCTTCATCCGCCGGTACAGCGTGCGCTCGCTCATCCCGACGTGCTCGGCCAGCGCCTTGCGCGTGCCGTCGAACGTGCCGGCAATCCGCACGAGCTGCGCGTCCGACACGCCGCGCGCGTCCGCCGCGCGCGCCTGCGGCGCGGCCGATGCCGCGACCAGTTCGGCCGGCAGATGCTCGACGCGAATCGTCCCGTCGTCCGCGAACAGGCACGCGCGTTCGAGCACGTTGCGCAGCTCGCGGATGTTGCCCGGCCATGCATACGCATCGAGACACGCACGCGCCCGCTCGGTCAGCACGAACGGCCGCGCGCTCGCGTCGCCCGCGCCGGCACGCGCATTCGCGATCCGCCGCAGGATCGACTCGGCCAGCAGCGCGACGTCGCCGCGCCGCTCGCGCAGCGCGGGCAGCGGAATCGGGAACGCGTTGATCCGGTAGTACAGATCCTGGCGGAACCGGCCGTCGTCGATCATCTCGCGCAGCGGCTTGTGGGTCGCCGCGACGAGCCGGAAATCCGCGCGCAGCGCCTCGACGCCGCCGACGCGCCGGAACGTCCCCGACTCGATCAGCCGCAGCAGCTTCACCTGCATCGGCAACGGCACGTCGCCGATTTCGTCGAGAAACAGCGTGCCGCCCTGCGCGGTCTCGACGAGCCCCGGCTTGCGCTGGCTCGCGCCGGTGAACGCGCCCTTCTCATAGCCGAACAGCTCGCTCTCGAACAGCGTTTCGGCGATGCCCGAACAATCGACGACCACGAACGGCCCCATCGCACGCTCGCTCGCCTCGTGCAGCGCCCGCGCGAACAGCTCCTTGCCGGTGCCCGATTCGCCGAGCAACAGCACGGGCAGCATCGACGGCGCGACGCGCTGCAGCGCGCCGAGTGCCGCATTGAACGCGTCGGCGCCGCCGACGAGCCCTTCCGCGCTCGGTTGAGCGGACGCGCTGCGCACCGTCGTCAGCCGTTCGACGTACGCGATCACGTCGCCACGCGCATCGAAGATCGGCCGCAACTCCACATCGACGTGCTCGGGACCGCGCGGCGTATGGTGAATGTGCAGCACGCGGTTCAGGCTGCGCGACTCGAGCGCCTGCTTCATCGGGCAATGCTCGCCGGCCTGGTCGCACGGCACGTCGTAGTGATGCGAGACCTGAAAGCAGTGCCGGCCGACATGCTCGACGCCCGCCACGCCGAACTGGCGCCGGTACGCATCGTTCGCCGCGAGGATGCGGTACGCGGGATCGAGGACGATCATCGGCTGCGGATCCTGTTCCAGATAGGCGACGAGCGCGCGCACATCGGGCATCACGTCGGGCGACGGCGACGGCGCCGGAACGATCGGAATGGTGTCGTGCGAATTCATGGGGGCTCGAGAACGGATGGCCGGACGAACTGCCAGGCCGACTGCCAATTCTGCCACGACACTGCCAGATCTGGCAGCCCCTGCCGGCAGCCATTCGCCGGCCATCCCCGCGACGCACCGCGAGCCTGCCGAAAATCCGAGCCGAATCAAGTACCTGCCCGATCGGCCGACCGCGCGGCACGGACTGGCACGCTTCTTGAAGATGGGATTCCCGATTGCAGATGCAGAACCCGATCGAGGACATCCCGTGAGCCATGCCCCCCTGCTGTCGGTCGAAGGCTTTTTCGACCCGGCGACCCACACCGTCAGCTATCTGCTGCTCGACACCGCGAGCCGCGCGTGCGCGCTGATCGACAGCGTGCTCGACTACGACCCGAAATCCGGCCGCACGCACACCGCCAGCGCCGACCGGCTGATCGCGCGCGTCGCCGAACTCGGCGCGACCGTGCACTGGCTGCTGGAAACGCACGTGCACGCCGACCACCTGTCGGCCGCGCCGTACCTGAAGGCGCACGTCGGCGGCCGGATCGCGATCGGCTCGCACGTGCGCCGCGTGCAGCACGTGTTCGGCACGCTGTTCAACGCCGGCCCCGGCTTCGCGCAGGACGGCAGCCAGTTCGACCGCCTGCTCGACGACGGCGACACGCTCGCGCTCGGCGGGCTGACGATCCGCGCGCTGCACACGCCGGGCCATACGCCCGCGTGCCTGACCTACTGCGTCGACGACGCGGCGCAGCGCGCGGCGTTCGTCGGCGACACGCTGTTCATGCCCGACTACGGCACCGCCCGCTGCGACTTCCCCGGCGGCGACGCACGCACGCTGTACCGCTCGATCGCGCGCGTGCTGGCGCTGCCGCCCGACACGCGCCTGTACCTGTGCCACGACTACCAGCCGGGCGGCCGCGACGTGCAGTTCGTGACGACCGTCGCCGAGCAGCGCCGCGCGAACCTGCACGTGAAGGACGGCGTGACCGAGGACGATTTCGTCGCGATGCGCACCGCACGCGACGCGACGCTCGACATGCCCGTGCTGATGCTGCCGTCCGTGCAGGTGAACATGCGCGCCGGCCACCTGCCCGAGCCCGAAAACAATGGCGTGCGCTACCTGAAGATCCCGCTCGACGCGATCTGAGCCGCCGCCCCGACCGGAGAACCCCCGACATGACCATCCGCACGCTGACCGACCTGCTGTCGGTCTCGCCCCAGATCGCCGCGACCGACCTGCCCGCGCTGCACGCGGCGGGCATCCGCTCGATCATCTGCAACCGCCCGGACGGCGAAGGCGCCGACCAGCCGACCGTCGCCGAGATCCGCGCGGCGGCCGCACCGCTCGGTATCGCCGTCCACTACCTGCCCGTCGATACCGGCAAGGTCACTGACGACCAGGCCGCGCAGTTCGGCGCGCTCGTCACGACGCTGGCCGGCCCGGCACTCGCGTACTGCCGCAGCGGCACGCGTTCGGCGACGCTGTGGGCGCTGTCGCAGGCAGGCAGGCGCCCGGCCGGCGACATCGTCGCGATCGCCGCCACGGCCGGCTACGACCTCGGCGCGCTCGCGCCACGTCTTGCGCAGGGCGGTCATCAAGCCGCGCCGGGCGTCGACGCGCAGCACGACATCGTGATCGTCGGCGCGGGCGCAGCCGGCGTCGCGGTCGCGTCGAGCCTGCTTGCACGCGACGCATCGCTCGATATCGCGGTGATCGACCCGGCCGATACGCACTACTACCAGCCGGGCTGGACGATGGTCGGCGCGGGCGTGTTCCGGCCCGACACGA
The DNA here is from genome assembly GCF_003853425.1 of Burkholderia sp. Bp9140. NCBI lineage: Bacteria > Pseudomonadati > Pseudomonadota > Betaproteobacteria > Burkholderiales > Burkholderiaceae > Burkholderia > Burkholderia sp. Bp9140. The sequence goes on along the minus strand of NZ_QTPQ01000049.1, from coordinate 32,886 downwards.
CCGCGCGCCGGATGGCCGACCTGCTGCCGCGCGGCGTGAAATGGATCCAGGCAGCCGTCGCCGGCTTCGAGCCCGACGCGCACGCGGTCGTGCTCGACGGCTGCCGGCGCATCGGCTACCGCAGGCTGGTCGTGTGCCCGGGGCTCAAGCTCGACTGGCACGCGATCGACGGCCTCGCGGAAACGCTCGGCCGCAACGGCGTCACGTCGAACTATCGCTACGATCTCGCGCCGTACACGTGGGAGCTGGTGCAGGCGTTGCGCGGCGGCCATGCGCTGTTCACGCAGCCGCCGATGCCGATCAAGTGCGCGGGCGCGCCGCAAAAGGCGATGTACCTGTCGTGCGATCACTGGCGGCGCACGGGCCGCCTGGGCGCCGCGAACGTCGAGTTCCTGAATGCGGGCGGCGCGCTGTTCGGTGTCGCCGACTACGTGCCCGCGCTGATGGAGTACGTGAAACGCTACGACATCGCGCTGTCGTTCGGCCACAACCTCATCGCGATCGACGGACCGGCACGGCGCGCGACGTTCCGGCGCACGCTGCCCGACGGCGGCACGCAAACCGTCGAGCGCGCGTTCGACATGATCCACGTCGTGCCGCCGCAGCAGGCGCCCGATTTCGTGCGCGCGAGCGCGCTCGCCGACGCGGCCGGCTGGATCGACGTCGATCCGGCGACGCTGCGCCACAAGCAGTTCGCGGATATCTTCGCGCTCGGCGACGTCACCAACACGACCAACGCGAAAACCGCCGCGGCCGCGCGCAAGCAGGCACCCGTGGTCGCGCACAACCTGCTCGCGTCGCTGGGTCGCGCGCGTGGCGGTGCCGCGTACGACGGCTACGGATCGTGCCCGCTCACCGTCGAGCGCGGCAAGATCGTGCTCGCCGAATTCCTGTACGGCGGCAAGGTCGCGCCGACCTTCCCCGCGTGGCTGATCGACGGCAAGCGTCCGTCGCGGCTCGCGTGGCTGCTCAAGGAGCGCGTGCTGCCGCCGCTCTACTGGAAGGCGATGCTCAAGGGCCGCGAATGGCTCGCGAAGCCCGCGATCGCACGTTGACCGGAACCCGATGACACCATGCTGATTTCCCTCGTACTCGGCGGCTTCGTCGGCGCGGTGCTCGGCCTCACCGGCGCGGGCGGCGGCATTCTCGCGGTGCCGGCGCTCGTCGTCGGGATGGGCTGGCCGATGCCGCAGGCCACGCCCGTCGCACTCGTCGCGGTCGCGGGCAGCGCCGCGCTCGGCGCGCTCGAAGGGTTTCGCCGCGGGCTGGTGCGCTATCGCGCGGCGCTGCTGATGGCCGTGGCCGGCGTGCCGCTCACGACGCTCGGCGTGCGGCTCGCGCACGTGCTGCCGCAACGCGTGCTGCTGGCGCTGTTCGCGCTGACGATGCTGGTCGTCGCGGCGCGCCTGCTGCGGCAGGCGCTGCGCCACGCGCCCGGCGACACGGACGAGTCGCCGCTGTGCGTCGGCCGCGTGAATCCCGATACGGGCCGGCTCGTGTGGTCCTGGCCGGTCGGGCTCGCGCTCGCGTCGACCGGCGCGGTGACGGGGCTGATGACCGGCTTGCTCGGTGTCGGCGGCGGCTTCGTGATCGTGCCGATGCTGCGCAAGTTCACGAACGTGTCGATGCACGGCGTGGTCGCGACCTCGCTGATGGTGATCGCGCTGGTCGGCACCGGCGGCGTGTTCGCGACGCTCGTGTCGGGCACGCACGCCCCGCTCGACATGATGCTGTGGTTCACGGTCGCGACCGCGATCGGGATGGCCGCCGGCCGCCACGCGTCCCGGCACCTGTCCGCGCGGCACGTGCAGGCCGGCTTCGCGGCCGTGCTCGTCTGCGTGGCGTTCGGGCTGCTGGCGAAGACGGCGTTCGGCGCATGAGCCGCACGCGGCGCAATCCGCCAAACGAAACGCCCGGTCCGACTCGTCGTCGGTACCGGGCGTTTTTCGTTGCGTCGGCAACCTGTGCGTGAGGACCTCAGGCGGCGAACGCGGCCATCCGCTTGCGCTCCTGGCGCAGCATCACGAAGTTCGCGATCACGACGCCGGCCGTCACCGCGACGATGAACAGCGTCGCGAGCGCATTCATCTCCGGATTCAGGCCGAGGCGCACGCGCGAGAACACGACGAGCGGCAGCGTCGTCGAGCCGGGACCCGACAGGAACGCCGACAGCACGAGGTCGTCGATCGACAGCGTGAACGACAGCAGCCAGCCCGCGATCAGCGCCTGCGAGATCAGCGGCAGCGTGATCGTGAAGAACACCTTCAGCGGCGTCGCACCCAGATCGAGCGCGGCTTCCTCGAGCGACGGGTTCAGCTCGCGCACGCGCGACTGCACGATGATCGCGACGTACGAGATGCACAGCATCACGTGGCCGAGCCAGATCGTGAAGATGCCCCGCTCGGCCGGCCAGCCGATCCACTTCGCGAGTTCGATGAACAGCAGCAGCAGCGAGATCCCCTGGATCACCTCGGGAATCACGAGCGGCGCGTTGATCATCCCGCTGAACAGCGCAAAGCCGCGAAAGCGGCCCATCCGCGCGAGCACGAAGCCGGCCCACGTGCCGATGAACACCGACGCGAACGCGGTCAGCAAGCCGATCTTCAGCGACAGCCACGCGGCCGTCAGCAGCTCGTCGTCCTCCACGAGCGCCGAGTACCAGCGGAACGAAAAGCCCGACCATACGGTGACGAGCTTCGACTCGTTGAACGAATAGACGATCAGGCTGATGATCGGGATGTACAGGAACGCGAAGCCGGCAAACAGCGCCGCGAACTGCAGGTAACGATTCGGCTTCATCGGCGGCGGCCCTCCTGGTCCTTCGCCTGGAAGTGCTGGAACATCGCCATCGGCACGAGCAGCAGCAGCACCATCGCGCAGGTCACGGCCGACGCCATCGGCCAGTCTGCGTTGTTGAAGAACTCATTCCACATCACGCGACCGATCATCAGCGTGTTCGCGCCGCCGAGCAGTTCCGGAATCACGTACTCGCCGACCGCCGGAATGAACACGAGCAGGCAGCCCGCGATGATGCCGTTCCTCGACAGCGGCAGCGTGATCTGCACGAACGCCCGCCACGGCTTCGCGCCGAGGTCGTACGCGGCTTCGAGCAGGCGCAGGTCCATCTTCACGAGGTGCGCGTACAGCGGCATCACGAGGAACGGCAGGTACGAATACACCATCCCGATGTACACCGCGTAGTTCGTGCGGTACAGCTCGATCGGCGTGTGGGTCAGGCCGATCCACATCAGGAAGTTGTTCAGGAGCCCGTTGTTCTTCAGGATCCCGATCCAGGCGTACACGCGGATCAGGAACGACGTCCAGAACGGCAGCATCACGCCCATCATCAGCAGGTTGCGGGTCGCCGGGTTCGAACGCGCGATGTAGTACGCCATCGGATAGCCGATCAGCAAACACAGCAGCGTCGTGATCGCGGCGACCACCACCGAATTCACGTAGGTCGCGAAATACAGGCTGTCGGTGAGCAGGAACGCGTAGTGCGACAGGTTCAGCGCGATGTGCACCACGCCGTCCGTGTACGACGCGAGCTCCGTGTACGGCGGGATGCCGAGCTGCAGCTCCGCGAAGCTGATCTTCACGACCAGCACGAACGGCACGAGGAAGAACAGCACGAGCCACGTGTACGGCCCCGCGACGACCGCCGCGCCGCCGGTCAGGTTGAAGCGCCGCACCGGCCAGGCGAGCAGGGACTTGAGCGCGTTCATGACGTCAGCACCACGCCTGCGGTCGCGCTCCAGCGCACGTAGATCTCGTCGCCCAGCGCCGGCGTGTCGAGCTCGGTGATCGCGAGGCTCGACACGTTCGCGATCACCGTCTTGCCCGCGTCGAGCTTCACGTGATACAGCGAATAGCCGCCCATGTACGCGATGTTGGTGATCCTGCCGCGCGCCCAGTTGAACGCGCCTTCGGGCGGCTTGCGCGTGAGCGCGATCCGCTCGGGGCGCACCGACACCGTGACCGGCATCCCGAGCGGGCCCGTGATCCCGTGGCTCACGTACAGCCGGCTCGGCAGCTCCGGCGATTCGATGTACACGTGGTCGGGTTCGTCCTCGATCGTGACGCCGTCGAACAGGTTCGTCGAGCCGATGAACTCCGCCGAGAAGCGGCTGTTCGGATATTCGTAGACTTCGTTCGGCGAGCCGATCTGCACGATCTGCCCTTCGCTCATCACGGCGAGCCGGTTCGCCATCGTCATCGCCTCTTCCTGGTCGTGCGTGACCATGATGCAGGTGACGCCGACCTTCTTCAGGATGTTGACGAGCTCGATCTGCGTGCGCTGGCGGATCTGCTTGTCGAGCGCCGACATCGGCTCGTCGAGCAGCAGCACCTTCGGGCGCTTGACGAGCGAACGCGCGAGCGCGACGCGCTGCTGCTGGCCGCCCGACAGCTGGTGCGGCTTGCGCTTCGCATACTTGCTCATCTGCACGAGCTCGAGTGCCGCGGCGACCCGCTCCTTCAGCTCGGCCTTCGGCGTGCCTTCCTGCTTCAGGCCGTATGCGACGTTGGATTCGACCGACATGTGCGGGAACAGCGCATACGACTGGAACATCATGTTCACGGGCCGCTTGTACGGCGGCATCTGCGCGAGGTCCTCGCCGTCGATCAGGATCTTGCCCGACGTGACCGTCTCGAGGCCCGCGAGCATCCGCAAGAGCGTCGACTTGCCGGAACCCGAGCTGCCGAGCAGCGCGAACAGCTCGCCCTGGCGCACCGTCAGGTTCACGTTGCGCACCACTTCGGTCTCGCCGAATTTCTTGACGGCGTCGACGATCTGGACAAAATTCTCGGCACGCGAATCGGCACCGGACGAAGGAACGAAGGACGGCGCGCCCGCGACCGGCGCGCCCGACTGGCTATTCATGATGTGCTGCTTCTCTCCTGCGTTTGACGAACAAAGCCCCCGGGGACACCAGGGGCTTCATGACTGCTGGCTTACTCCGGCTCGCGTCAGCGGCCCGATTTCAGCTCGGTCCACAGACGCGTCTGCAGACGCTGGATTTCAGGCGGCAGCGGCTTGAGCAGGAACAGCGTCTTCACGACGTCGGCCGGCGGGTAGACGGCCGGGTCGTTCGCCACGTCCGGCCGCACGTACTTGCGGGCCTCGGCGTTCGCGCTCGGGTAGTACACGGCGTTCGTGATCGCCGCGTGCACCTTCGGATCCTCGATGTAGTTGATCCACTGCAGCGCGGCGTCCTTGTTCTTCGCGTCCTTCGGGATCGCCATCACGTCGAACCAGACCGGCGCGCCGCCCTTCGGAATGTAGTACTCGACCTTGTACGGCTTCTTCGCCTCGATCGCGCGATGCTTCGCGATCACGACGTCGCCCGACCAGCCGAACGCGAAGCAGATGTCGCCGCCGACCAGGTCGTTGATGTAGCCCGACGAGTTGAACTGCGTGATGTACGGGCGGATCTTCTTCAGCACGTCCATCGCGGCCTTGTAGTCGGCCGGGTTCGTGCTCATCGGATCCTTGCCGATATAGTGCAGCGCCGCCGCGAACATCTGGTCCGGCGCGTCGAGCACCGACACGCCGCAGGTCTTCAGCTTCGCGAGGTTTTCCGGCTTGAACAGGATGTCCCAGTTGTCAAGCGGGACCTTGCCGAGCGCCTGCTGCGCCTTCGTCAGGTTGTATGCGAGACCGGTCGTGCCGTATGCCCAGGGCACCGTGTACTTGTTGCCCGGGTCGGCGCCTGCGACGAGCGCCATCAGCTGCGGATCGAGGTGCTTGAGGTTCGGCAGCTTCGACTTGTCGAGCGGCGTGAAGATGCCGGCCGCGATCTGCTTGCCCGCGTAGTTGCTGGTCGGCACGACGATGTCGTAGCCCGAGCTGCCCGTCAGCAGCTTCGCCTGCAGCGTGTCGTCGCTGTCGTAGTTGTCGTAGCGGACCTTGACGCCCGCCTGCTTCTCGAAGTTCGGGATCGTGTCCTTCGCAATGTAGTCCGACCAGTTATAGACATTGAGCTGCGTATCCTTCGCCGCCGCCGCCGATGCACCCACGCACAGCGCAAGCGCTGCGAACCGGCCCGCTACCTTTGCTTTCATCCCGTTCTCCCTCCGGCCGGACCGCTTGTCCGGCTGCCGTCTGCCTCGTCATGGCGGCGCATTCTGGCACGCCGCCCCTCGAAAACCCCGAACGCTACCACCATTCGCGCTCCGTCACAAAAAAATCATGCCCGTGTCGCGCAAACGGAACAGATTCCCGCCACGAGCCGCCCGGGCGGCCCGCACGACGGGGCGTTCCGGGGGAATTCTATCGGGTAATCGGCGTCTGTCCATCAGGAAAAGAAGGCGGTGACGAAACCGTCCGGACGGGCGGCCGTCGCGCCGCCGGCATCGCTGCCCGGCCGCGTCATCCCGATGCATTAAAATGACGCCCTGACGATTCAAAGCGCGAACCTTCCCGATGGCCTCCAATCTCCACGACCTGCCCGACAGCCCCTGCATCGGCGTGTGCTCGACCCTCTTCGACGAAGTCTGCAAGGGCTGCGGCCGAACGGCCACCGAAGTGTCGAACTGGGTATTCCTGAGCGACGACGAAAAGCGCACCGTGTGGGAGCGCATCACGCGCGAAGGCACCGCGATGCGTTTCCAGTACGACAAGCTGTAAGCCGTCCCGCGTCGGCGCGTGCCGACGCGATGCGCCCGCCCGGGCGCTCCCGGCCCGATCACGGGCCACCCGCCGGCCGACTCCGACCGCCCGCCCCCGTCCCGCCCCCGCACACGCCCCGTCGCGATCAACGCGACGCACGCCGCTTCCGTTCCGACTTCCCGCTGCCGGCAAACGCCATGGTCGCAATGACGCCGCGCGTCCTCGGTCAGGATCGTCCATCGCCAACCCGCATGCCAGGATCGCGCCACCCGATCTTCGACATTGTCCGCTCAGATCAAAGCCATACCGCTCAATCGTTACCGAAGCTGAAAAATATTGCATCTGACATTCGTAACGATCAAAACACCAGCTTCCATCGATAAATCGAATTATTTTCACGATTAACCAACGTTAATTTCGTAAAAATAGCCAAAAAAATCTGTACAAGTACGATTTCAATTCACAAATCCAATTGATAAATTCCACCCGTTCTCCGGAAATTCCGGCGAGCGATCCAACTTCCATTAATCAAAACCCGGATCACCGAATTAATTTCGTAATTCCGGCCAGTTATCAGGAACCCATTCAGATGAAATTCGTTAAGATGACGAAACAAGCCTCGAGCCTCGTGGTTGCAGGCCTGCTCGCGCTGGGAAGCGCATCTGCGTACGCCGACTCGTTCGACGTCAAGGTCACCGGGAAGATCAAACCCGGCGCCTGCACGCCGACGCTCGCCGGCGGCGGCACGTTCGATTACGGACTGATCGGCGTGGCCGAACTCAACCCGACCTCGCCCACGCTGCTCGCGGTCATGTCGGATTCGATCACGATCACCTGTGACGCCGCCGCCCGCGTCGCGCTGACCGCACAGGATAATCGTGCCGGCACCGGCGCATTTACCGGCAACATCAACTTCTTCGGCTCGTCCAATTCGGTCGCCACGCAATTCGGCCTCGGCTCGGCGGGCGGCAAGAATATCGGCGCCTTTGCATTCCGTTTCAGAACGAATACGTTCCAGGCGGATGGTGCAGCAGTCGATTCGATTTATTCAAGCACCAACGGCGCCAGCTGGGTGACGTCCAACGGAATCGTCAACAACACCGGCGGCTACGAGTCGTGGGCGAAGAAAGGCCAGACCGTCCCGGTCGCGGCGAAGGTCTTCACCGGCACGCTCGACGTGCAGGCCGCGATCGACAAGACGTCGAACCTCGACCTGAGCCAGGAAATCAATCTCGACGGCCTCGCCACCGTGTCGCTCGTGTACCTGTAATTCCGGTACGCGTCTTTCCTCCGATCGTGTCGATCGCCTGACTGGCGTCGACCGCGCCGCCGCTTCGCCGAAGCGGCGGCGCGCTGCACGATGCCCCCTAGCCTGCCACCGCCATGAAATTCCCTGCACGCCACACCCTGCGGGTGTCATTGCTCATCCCGCTCCTCGGTTGCCTGATCGATTCGAACGCCGTACACGCCATGGGCGTCGTGCCCGAAACGTCCGTGGTGATCGTCGACGAAGCCGACGGCGAAGGAACGATCTCGGTCAAGAATACCGACAGCCATCCAACGCTCCTGCACACGACGATCGAGCCCATTCCCGAGGACAGGGCCGAGCTCGTCATCGTGACACCCCCGATCGCGCGCGTCGAAGGCGGTGCGGTGCAGCTCGTCCGGTTCGTTCTCGCTGTGAACCAGCCGCTCGCCACGCAGCGCCTCGCCCGTGCGTCGTTCTCCGGCATTCCGCCGAAACGCCCGGGCAGAAACGAGATCCAGACGATCATTCGCCAGAACCTGCCGGTGCTGATCCAGCCGCAGGACCTCGCGCGCAACGACAGACCGTGGGAACTGCTGAAGTGGTCGATCGAGGACGGCAAGCTGATCGTGCGCAACGACAGCCGCTACGTGGTGCGTCTCGAACAGAAAGTGCAGTTGCTGCCGTCGCAGCAGATCGTGTCGCTGCCGGCACCCTACGTGCTGGCCGGCCAGACCCGCCGGATCGCATTGGCCCGCGAGGCCGCGACGCCCGAGCGCGTGCGCCTCTTCCCCGCCACCGTCTATGGCTACTCGGTCGACCACTACGACGCATCGCTCGCCCCCGCCGCGACCGAAGCGGTCACGCACCGGTAAGCACCGCGCCTTCGAATCCGGATCTGCAATGTCAGGTGCCATCCAGGGCCGGGGCGGCCTGCTCGCGCTCGGGCTGTCCCTCGTCGCGGGCTGCATGCCGTGCGCCGCCGCAGCCAACCCGGGCGGCACCGCGCCCGACGCGCTCGAGTTCGATGCCGGCATGCTGCGCGAGCACGGGATCGACGCCGCGGCGAGCCGCTATTTCGCGCACGCGCCGCGCTTCATGCCCGGCACGGCCTCCGTTCGGCTGACGGTCAACGGCAAGCGCGCCGGCCGCGCCGATGTGCGATTCGACGACAACGGCAACCTGTGCGCGACACCCGGCCTGCTGCGTGTGGCCGGCCTCGTCGTGCCCGACGCGCTCCGGGAGACAACCGCGCGCGACACCAGCGCCGACATGCCCCCATGCTACGACTACCGGCACGCCTATCCGCAAGCGATTGTCACGCTGCGCCCGGCCGACGGCGCCGTCGACCTCGTCGTGCCGGCCGATGCACTCGATACGGGCCGGCGCACGCCCGACACGTTCGAGCGCGGCGGTTTCGCCGGGCTCGTCAACTACGACTTGCTCGCGATGACAACGCGCAATCCGGCCGGCACGTCGCAATACTGGCAAGCCACGACCGAAGCCGGCTTCAACGCGGCGGACTGGATCGTGCGCAGCAGCCAGATCGCCACGGCCGTGGACGGCCATGTCGGCGTCGACCATCAGGCTGCCTATGCACAGCGCACGTTCGCGTCGCGCGGCACGATATTGCAGGCCGGGCAGATCGTCCCGCGCTCGACGCTGTTCTCGATCGGCCGGATGTTCGGGGTGCAAACGTTTCCCGACGAGGCGCTGGCGGCCGCGCCCGGCACGGCCGCACGGGTCACCGGAATCGCGCGCACGCAAGCGCGTGTCGAGGTGCGCCAGCTCGGCGTACTGATCCACTCGTCGCAGTTGCCGCCCGGCCCGTTCGCGCTGGGCGACCTGCCGCTCGTCAGCGGCACGGCGGACCTCGACGTCACCATCGTCGAGGCAACCGGCGACATCCAGCATTTCATCGTGCCGGGCTCGTCGCTGCCCGGCGCCGGGCTCGCCGCCGGGCAAGGACTGGCGCTCGCGGTCGGCCGCCTGCAGAACGACGGATACGCGCAAGCCCCATGGCTCGCGACCGCCACGCACGGCTGGCAACTCTGGCAACGCGCCCGGCTCAATGCCGGCATCCTGGTATCGTCGCCGTTGCAGTCGGGTGCCGCGAGCGTCACGTTCACCCCGCTTGCCGGTATCGACGCGGCCGTCGGCCTCGACGTCAGCCGTACCGCCGGTCGACGCGGCACCCAGGCCCGTGTCGCGCTGGCGAGCAGCCGCGGCACGGCACTGAGCGCCAATGTGTCGTTCGTCCGGCGCACGCCCGGATATCGGGAGCTGACCGATGCGGTCCAGGAGACGGACACATTCACGCCGCCCTCGCATACCCAGTTCGCCGCTGCGCTGGGCTGGCACGCTCGCGCGCTCGGCATGCTGTCGCTCGACTACACGCGGGTCGGATTATTCGACGGCCCCGCCATGCAGCGCGTCGCCGGCACGTGGACTCGCCTGCTCCGGCGGGGATCGGTTGCGCTGAACGTGAACCGTACGCTCGGCACCCGCGGCAGCGGCGGTACGCAGGTCTATGTCACCATCACCGTGCCGATCGGCACGCGCAGCGTCAGCGCGTATGCGAACGTCACCGGCGATTCGGTGCGCTCGGGCGCCCGCTATTCCGACACGTTCGGCCGCACCGGCAGCTATGGTGTCGCGGCCGACTACGACACCGCGATCCGGTCGCCGTCGATCCGCGCGACGGTCAGCGCCACGCCGAACCATGCGCGCGCGACCCTGAACGCCGGCCTCTACGGCGCCGGCCGCTCGACGATCGGCGTCAATCTGCGCGGCGCGGTCGCGCTGCTCGATGGCGTCGGCATGCTGTCGCCGTACGAGATTCGCGACACGTTCGCGCTCGCCAGCGTCGGCGAGCGCGCCGGCATCGAACTCGCGACGCCGTCGGGCCCGGTCTGGACCGACCGGCACGGCCGAGCCGTCATCGCATCGCTGCCCCCGTACGCGCAAGCGTTCATTCGGATCAATACGAAAAGCCTGCCGCGCGATGTCGACCTGAAGAACGGCATGCAGACCGTCGAAGCCGGCCGCGGTTCGGTCAGCCGCGTCGAATTCGCCGTCGAGCAAACGCGGCGCGTGCTGCTGACCGTGACGCAGGCGAACGGCGCACCGCTGCCCGTGCTGTCGACCGTCATCGACGACGGCGACCGGTTCGTGACCGTCACCGGAAGCGAAGGCAGGCTGCTGCTCACGGGCACCCAGCTGACGACGCCGCTGCGGGTCGCGTTGCCGAACGGCACGTACTGCCGCCTGGCGATCGCGCTGCCGGACACGCCGCCTGCCACGACGCGCTATTACGAGCGGGCCGAGGCGCGCTGCGAGTCGTTGCCCGCGTCCGTCGCGGATGCCGCACAAAAAAAGAGCGGCATGCCGACTGCCATGCCGCCAACCCCAACTCTGTTCTTTCCCGCGCGCGCCTAGAACTTCATCCCGACGCCCACGCCCACGATCAGCGGATCGATGTGCAGCGTGCCGATGCCCTTGTCGCCGAGCGTCGCATCGGTGCTCATCCAGATCTTCTTGACGTCGACGTTCATGAACACCTTCTTCGTCAACTGCACGTCGACGCCGAACTGCAGCGCCGGACCGAAGCTGCTCTTGTTGATCGACACGCCCTCGCCGCCGACGTTGAGCCCGTTGTTGTAGAAGTACGTGTAGTTCAGGCCCGCGCCGACGTACGGACGCACCTTGCCGGCATGGTTGAAGTGGTATTGCAGCAGCAGTGTCGGCGGCAGCACGCCCACGCCGCCGAGATTGCCGAGGCTCGACGTCATCTGGTGCCGCGACGTGGCGAGGATCAGCTCCACGCCCAGGTAGTCGCGGATCATGTAGGTGAAGTCGAGCTCCGGCACGATCGCGTTGTTCACGCCGGTGTTGATCGCGCCGAGCGTGTCGCTCGCGCGCTCGTTCGGCTGGATGCTGATCGCGCGCAGCCGGACCAGTACGTCACCCTGGTTGATGCCGTCGCCCGGCGATGCCGCGTGCGACAGCGAAGGCATCGCGGCGAAACTTGCCGCAACGGCGGCAGCGGTGACACAAGTTCGAATCGTTTTATGCATGGTACGGACCCCCAAAGAATGGTTTCCATTCTCCCAGTAGGGTCTTTTCGCCATCTTGATATCCGTCAAGCCAGCGTAAACGTGGGGCGGTTTGCCGCAGGCTCGGTCGCACGGCCCGTCAGCAGCAGGTCGAGCAGATCGCGCACGCTGCGGATCGCACGGCCGAACGGCAGCGCTTCGCGGCCGCGGAAGAACAGCCCGTTCGCGACGTCGCCGCGCAGCGCGGCCGCGAGCCGCGTGTCGATGCAGAAATGGCCGAACTTCTCGATGCCGTCGCGCAAGCCGCAGACGCTCAGGCATTCGAGCGCGGTCGGACAGCGCTGCTTCAGCACGCCGAGCTTGTCGCGGATGCGCGTTTCGTTGCGCAGGTAGCGATCGAGCCAGGGGGTCTTCACCGCGCGCGCCGGCAGCCCCGTCACGCTGACGAATTCGACGATGTCGTCGGGCAGCGCATCGGCCAGCACGCGCTTGAAGTTCGGATGCGCATCCCCCTCTTCCGTCACCGCGAACGGCGTGCCCACCTGCACGCCGTTCGCACCGGCCGCGAGCGCCGCTCGCACCGTGTCGTGACTGTTGATCCCGCCCGCGACGATCAGCGGAATCGTGTCGCGCGCAAGGCCGAGCGATGCCATGACCTGCGCGGTCTCGTCGAGCACGCGCGCGAAATCGAAGCGCGCATCATGCATGTCGTCGATCTGCGTGACGCCGAGGTGGCCGCCCGCATGCGCGGGATGCTCGATCACGATCGCATCGGGCAGCCGCCCCTTCTTCATCCACTTCTTCAGCACCAGCGCGATCCCGCGGCTGTCCGACAGGATCGGGATCAGCGCGATGTCGTGACCCTGCGTGAGGTCAGGCAGATCGAGCGGCAGGCCCGCACCCATCACGATCGCGTCCGCGCCCTCTTCGCACGCGACGCGCACGTAATCCGCATGTGCGCTCACTGCCTTCATCACGTTGACCGCGATCATCCCGCGTCCTTCGCTGTAGGTCTTCGCGAGACGAATCTCGCGCGCGAGCGCTTCGAGGTTCGCGGCCTCGAGCGTCGCACGATCGGGATTCGCCCGACAGCGCGCGAGCAGGTCCGCATGGTGGTGACGCAGGTCGATGCTGGCGATCGTGCCGAGCGCGCCTTCGCGCGCGACGCTGCCGGCGAGGCGGTGCGCGGAGATGCCGACGCCCATGCCGCCCTGCACCACGGGCAGCAACGTGCGGCCGCGAATCGTGAGCGGCGGGAAGGAAGTGCGTGCGGTCATCTGAACCTCGTCGAAACATCGGCAATCGGAAACGCGATGATCGACGATCCACCGGCGCGCACCTTGACGGTCGTCAATAAAAAAACGGCACGCGAGCGTGCCGTTTTCCGGTCATGCGGCTTGAAACGCTCAGCCCTGATTCGCCGGCTTGAGCTGCATCGACTTGTACTCGAGATACTCTTCGAGCCCGTACACGCCGTTCTCGCGGCCGTGTCCCGACTGCTTGTAGCCGCCGAACGGCGCTGCGCCGTTCCACGTGCCGCCGTTGATGTCGACCTGCCCCGTGCGGATGCGGCGCGCGACGCGCATCGCACGTTCGTCGCTGCCCGCCCATACCGCGCCGCCGAGCCCGTACGGCGAATCGTTCGCGATCCGCACCGCTTCCTCTTCGTCGCGATACGTGATGATCGACAGCACCGGCCCGAAGATCTCTTCCTGCGCGATCGTCGATTTCGGGTCGACGCGGCCGAACACCGTCGGCTTCACGAAGAAGCCCTTCGCGAGCCCTTCCGGCAGGCCCGTGCCGCCCGTCACGAGCTCCGCGCCGTCGTCGATCCCGCGCTGGATGTAGGCCTGCACGCGCTGCTGCTGAACGGCCGATGCCAGTGCGCCGAGGCGCGTCGTTTCCTGACGCGGGTCGCCCGCCACATACGCTTCGGCCGCCGCCTTCGCGATCGCGCGCGCCTCGTCGTAGCGCGCCTGCGGCACCAGCATCCGCGTGTGCGCCGAACAGGTCTGGCCCGCGTTCAGGTAGCACGCATTGACCGTGCCCTTCACCGCCGTCACGAAATCGGCATCGTCGAGGATCACCGACGCCGACTTGCCGCCCAGTTCGAGCGCGACGCGCTTCACGCCCGCGGCCGCGAGTTCAGCCACGCGCTTGCCGGCACGCGTCGAACCCGTGAACGACACCATGTCGACGTCCGGATCGCTCGCCAGCGCCTCGCCGACGACCGGGCCATAACCGCACACGAGGTTGAACACGCCCGGCGGCAGACCCGCCTCGTGAATCGCCTCGGCGAGCATGAACGCATTGAGCGGCGCGACTTCGGACGGCTTCAGGACGACCGTGCAGCCGGCCGCGAGTGCCGGTGCGACCTTCAGCGTGACCTGGTTGAGCGGGTAGTTCCACGGCGTGATCGCCGCGACGACGCCGACCGGCTCGCGCACCACCAGCGAGTTGCCGACCGTCGCCTCGAATTCGAACGATTCGGCGAGCTTCGCGTACGCCTTCCAGTTGTAGATCGGGCCGCCGACCTGGATCGCGCGCGACAGCTTGATCGGCATCCCGACTTCGCCGGTGATCGATTGCGCGAGTTCCTCGCTGCGCGCCTGCAGGCGCTCGACGATCTTGCGCAGGTAGCCCGCGCGCGTCGCGGCCGGCGTCGCGGCCCACGCGTCGAATGCCGCCCGCGCCGCGCGGACCGCGTCCTGCGCGTCCGACGCGACACCTTCGGGAATCCGGCCGATCACGGCCTCGGTGCCCGAGTCGATCACGTCGATCGTGCCCGTTCCGGCCGGTTTGCGCCATGCGCCGTCGATGTAGAACTGGTCGTAGGTTTTCATCGCTTCCTGTCTCCCGGAAAACGGCCATTCTAACGAGTGTGGCGCGGCACGGCGACGATGTCGAACGAGGCCGCAAGGGCAGGCCAATGGTCCGCCAGCACGCCGGCGGAACGCGTGCCGGACGCCCGCTTCCCGCGGCTGCGGCATCCGCGCCACGCGGTCGCACCAGGTGGCCCGCATCGTGCTATGTTTTTAGTATCGGCGCCGGCCGCTGCAGGCCGCGCCACCCGGAATCGATGCCTTCGTGAGCGCTGCCATGACCGACGCATCCCGTACCCTCGGCTCGCAAGATCGCCTGGAGCTGCTGTGCTGGCTCACCTGCGGCAATCTCGGCGCGTTTTACCTGAATGAATCGTGGCCGGACGCATCGTTCCAGGTGCAGGCGGCGCACCGGTGGCTCGACCGCCATCACCGGCAGGCCGACTGGCTCGCGATCGCGAAGCTGGCCGCGCTGGCGCAGGACATCGCCAAGCGGCACGCCGGCTTCGTCGACGCGTCATGGGCACGCGACGCGGTCGAGGAAATCGTCGATACCGACGATCTCGACTACCGGGCGAAACTCGTGCAATGGGTGTACGAAGATTGCTGCAAGGCGCTCGCCGACAAGCGGCTGGCGGATTGACGCGCCCGGCAGTGCGCGAGGCGGTGCTCACGTCGCGATCGCGGCGACGGCCGGCCGGGGTTGGCGCCGCCGCGCCGAATCGTCATCGCGGGCGCAATGCCCGACCTGACATTTGCCCTTCAACGGCCCGTCGGGCCGGCGATGGCCGACATCCGCCCGGATACGAAAAAACCCGCCAGGCTTCCACCTGGCGGGCTTCCGGTACATCAGGCCGGGCATGATCGCCCGGGCACTTACTCCTGCCCCTGACTCGTCAGGAACTCCTCGTAATTGCCACCGAAGTCGAACAGCGTGCCATCCGTGCGCACTTCGACGATCCGGTTCGCCAGCCCGCTCACGAATTCGCGGTCGTGCGACACGAAGATCAGCGTGCCTTCGAACTGCTCGAGCGCGATCTGCAGCGACTCGATCGACTCCATGTCCATGTGGTTGGTCGGCTCGTCCATCAGCAGCACGTTGTGGCGGCCGAGCATCAGCTTGCCCCAGATCATGCGGCCCTTCTCGCCGCCCGACAGCACCTTCACCGACTTCTTGATGTCGTCCGACGAGAACAGCAGGCGGCCCAGCGTGCCGCGCACCATCGTCTCGTCGTCGCCGTCCTTGCGGTACTGGTCGATCCAGTCCATCAGCGTGATGTCGTTCGGGAATTCCTCGTACGTGTCCTGCGGCATGTAGCCGACATTCGCGTTCTCGGACCACTTCACCGAGCCGTGGTCGAGTGCCAGCGCGCCGAGCAGCGAACGCAGCAGCGTCGTCTTGCCCGCGCCGTTCTCGCCGATGATCGCGATGCGCTCGCCCGGCTGCACCGACAGGTTGAAGTTCTGGAAGATCGTGCGCTCGTACTTCTTCGTGATGTCTTCGGCGACCACCGCGACGTTGTGCAGCTTCTTCTCGAACTCGAAGCGGATGAACGGGTTCTGGCGCGACGACGGCTTGAATTCCTCGATCTTGATCTTGTCGATCTGCTTCGCGCGGCTCGTTGCCTGGCGGGCCTTCGACTTGTTCGCCGAGAAGCGGCGCACGAAGTCCTGCAGCTCCGCCACGCGCTCCTTCGCGCGCGCGTTCGCCGCGGCCTGGCGCTCGCGCGCCTGTGCCGACGCGAGCATGTAGTCGTCGTAGTTGCCCGGCCAGACCTTCAGCGTGCCGAAGTCCATGTCGGCCATGTGCGTGCACACCGAGTTCAGGAAGTGACGATCGTGCGAGATGATGATCATCGTCGAGTTGTACTCGTTGAGCGTGTGCTCGAGCCAACGGATCGAGTTGATGTCGAGGTTGTTGGTCGGTTCGTCGAGCAGCAGCACGTCCGGCTTCGAGAACAGCGCCTGCGCGAGCAGCACGCGCAGCTTCCAGCCCGGCGCGACGTCGGCCATCGTGCCGTTGTGGAACTTCTCCTCGATGCCGATGCCGAGCAGCAGCGCGCCCGCGCGCGCCTCGGCGTCGTAGCCGCCGTATTCAGCGAACTTGCCCTCGAGCTCGGCCGCGTGCATGTAGTCGTCGTCGGTGGCTTCCGGGTTCGCGTAGATCGCGTCGCGCTCGGTCATCGCGGCCCACATCTCGGTGTGGCCCATCATCACGACGTCGAGCACGCGCACGTCTTCATACGCGAACTGATCCTGGCGCAGCTTGCCGAGACGCACGTTCGGCTCCAGCGCGACGTTGCCGGCGCTCGACTCGAGGTCGCCGCCGAGGATCTTCATGAAGGTCGACTTGCCGCAGCCGTTCGCGCCGATCAGACCATAGCGGTTGCCCTCGCCGAATTTGACCGAGATATTCTCGAACAAGGGCTTCGGCCCGAATTGCATCGTGATGTTGGCAGTAGAAAGCACGGCAGGTCCCGTAAGAGAGAAATCGACGGAAAACCGTGTATTTTAGCAGGTGTCGGAGAAACTGCCGACCGCACTGTTCCGGCCCCGCCAGCCGGGCCGCTGCATGCGGCGCCGGCACCTGCGTCGGGCACCGTCACTTGCCGGCCTTCGCCGCCGCCTTCTGCGCCGCCTTGGCCTTCATCTGCCCGAACAGCTCCGAGCACGGCACGTCGCGGTTGTTGCTCGGCGCGATCAGCGGGATCAGCGCCGCGAACGGGTTGATCAGCCCGAGCCCGACCATCGCGCCGGCGCGCAGCGCGAGCGCACCCGCGTCGACACCGACCTTCGGGTTCTTGAACGTGCCCTTCGCATACAGCGGCGAGCGCAGCGAGAAGACCCGGAAACCCTTCGTGTGCGGATGGATCTTCAGGTCGAGCGATTCGTCGCGCAGGTTGATCGGGCCGTCGACGTTGATCAGCGCGTCGTCCGTATCGAACGCGAACACCTTCGTGTCGAGGATGCCGTCGGTCGCAACGAAATCGATCGCCGCGCAATTGATGTTCACGTCGCGACTGCCGAACAGCTTCTCGTAGACGACGTTCGCGACGTTCAGCCCCGCGGCCTCCATCAGCAGGAGGCTGATGCGGCCGTCCGTGATGAGCGCCTTCACTTCGCCGGTCGACGTCGCCGCGAGCGCGGCCGGCGAGTTGCCCGTCGCCGACAACGACGCGTCGCCGTTGATCTCGCCGAGCGCGGATTGCATCACCTTCTGCGTCGGGAACAGCTGCTTGAGCTTCAGGTGCCGCGCGGCCACCGTGAAGCGGCCCTTGAGTGGCGCGCCGCTGCCGTCCAGATGCGCGGTCGTCGCGAGCGTGCCGCCCGCGACGCCGAACTGCAGCGGTTCGAGCGTCAGCACGCCGTCCTGCATCAAGATGTGCGTGTACAGGTTCGTGATCGGCAGGTTCGCGCGCTTGATCAGCTTGCGGCCCGTGAACTTCACGTCCGCGTCGATCGCGCGCCAGCGGTCGGTGCGGAACGTCTCGACCGGCAGCACGCGGTCCGTCGGCTGGCGCGTGGTATCGCCGCGCCGGGCCTTGCTCGCGGCCGTGTCGGCGCCGATCACCGGTGCGAGGTCGGAGAACTGCAGCAGGTTCGACACGAGCTCGCCCGACAGCTTCGGCCGCGGCTCGCGCTGCGCCCAGGTGAGCGTGCCGCCGAGATCGCTGCCACCGACGCGGCCATTGAAGTTCTCGTAGCGGAACGTGCTCGCGTGCGGCTTGAAGTTGCCGATCAGGTGCCCCTCGGTCGCATACGGCGGCGTGTCGGGCAGCGTGATGCCGGTAATCTGGTAGAGGTGCGACATCGACGTGCCCTGCAGCCACAGCCGCAGGTCGAGCGCCCCGAGACGCCTCGGGTCGGTCAGCGTGCCGACGATCGCGAGCCGCGTGTCGCCGGCCTTCACGTCGGCCTGCAGCGGGAACGGCTGCGTCGTGCGCTCGATCGCCAGCACGCCGCCCACCTTGCCGGTGCCGCTGATCGGCACGTTCTTGTAGCGGCCGTCGACCTTGAGCCCGAATGCATACGTCGGGCCGGACGGCTTCGCCGGCACGGCAGCACCGGATGCACCGCTCGCGCCGGATGCCGCGGCGGCTGTCGATGCGGAGGAAACCGAAGTAGTCGCTGAAGCGGACGCCGCACCCGATGCGGCCGCGGGCGTCGACGCGGCGCTCGCTGCCTGCGCCGCCGACGCGCCCGACGCGGCCTCGGCACTCGCCTTCGCGCTCAGTTGCGCGGCGCCGCGCTTGCCGACGCGCTGCGCCGACGCCTCGCGCGACGTCTGTTCCTGTTCCTTCAGCACGTCGCCGAGCGGAATCGGCTGGCCGAGCGTATCGATCGCGACCGTGAGATCGGCCTTCGTGATCGCGTCGCGATACGTGACGATGCCCTTCGCGAAACCGAAGCTGTCGAGCCGTACCTTCCATGGCGACGGCTGCGCCGATTGCTTGAACTGGAAGGTCCACGTATTGCGGCCGTCGGCGAGCCGCTCGAGATCGACCGCGGGATTGACGACGTCGATCGACGGAATGACGATCTCGTGCGCGAGGAGCGGCAGGACCGCGAGGTCGAAATGCGCGGCATCGAGCGTGACGAACTTGGGCCCTTTCGCCCAGTCGGGATTGCCGATCTCGAGTTGCGTGGCCGAGAAGCTCGGCCAGGGTACCCATGCGCGCCAGCCGGTCTCGCCGTCGGGGCGGCGCCAGCCGACCTTGAGATCGCCGTTGATCGCGAACGGGCGGCCGAGCGCGGCACTCACCTGTTCGTTGACCCACGGCTTTGCGCGGTTCCAGTCGAACGTGAAGATAAAGATGCCGGCTGCCGCGACGATCAGTGCGACGATACCGACGATCCATGCAGCCGATTTGCCGATGGCTCGGGCTAGCGTCATGGCGGTTCCGTTGTTGTTCTGCAGAGTTGCCGCGCCATGTCGGGCCGCTTGCGTGAACGAACGGCGCACGACAATCGCGGCTTTTCGATGGGTATTATGACGCACGCCGCGGCAACGCTTCGGCGCCGTTAACGCTTTTTTTCATTTGTGACATGACAGCTCCCACCGGTCTCATCGATGCGCAGCACATCACGCGCCGCGACGCCGGCAGCGGCAAGACCCTGCTCGCGCCGACCGACTTCAGCCTCGCCGCGGGATCGCGAATTGCTATCACGGGGCCGTCGGGTTCCGGCAAGAGCGTGCTGCTGCGCGCACTCGCGTTGCTCGATCCGCTCGACGGCGGTCACATCCTGTGGCGCGGCCAGCGGATCAGGCGCGGCGCGATTCCGCGCTACCGGCGCAGTGTCGCGTACGTGCGCCAGCGGCCCGCGCAGATGGACGGTACCGTCGACACGCAATTGCGCTACCCGTACTCGCTCGCGATCTATCGCGACGTGACGTTCGACCGCGCGCGCGCCGAAGCGCTCGCGGCACGCGCCGGTCGCGGCGCCGATTTTCTCGACAAGCGTGCGAGCGAACTGTCGGGCGGCGAAGCGCAGATCGCCGCGCTGCTGCGCGTGCTGCAGCTCGACCCCGACGTGCTGCTGCTCGACGAGCCGACGTCCGCGCTCGACCCCGATTCGACGCGCGCGATCGAAGCGCTCGTCGGCGCCTGGTTCGACGCGGCATCCGACGCGCGCGCGTACATGTGGATCTCGCACGACCCGGCGCAGGCCGCACGGATCGGCACGATGCGGCTCGTGATGCAGGCCGGCGTGCTGCACGCCGCGAGTGCGACGGAGGCCGCGCAATGAGCCCGGCGCTGCAGGACCTGAGTCTCGTCGACGTCGGCATCGCCGCCGCGCTCGTCGCGGTCAACGGTGCGATCTCGGCCGCGCTGTCGCTCGGCCTCGGGCGCAAGCTCGCGCTTGCCGCCGTGCGCACCGTCGTGCAACTGCTCGCGATCGGCTACGTGCTCGGCTGGGTGTTCGGCCATCCGCACTGGACCGTCGTGCTGCCGCTCACCGCGTTGATGACGCTGATCGCGGGCTTCGCGGGCGCCGGTCGCGGCAAGCACACCTATCGCGGACAGCGCATCGACAGCATCGCGTCGATCTGGTTCAGCAGCTGGTTCGTCGCGGCCATCGGCCTGTTCGTCGTGATCCGCATTCATCCGTGGTACGCGCCGCAATATGCGATCCCGATTCTCGGGATGATCCTCGGCAATACGCTGACGGGCGTGTCGCTGGGCGTCGAACGGATGATGGAGGAACTGACCGCACGGCGCGACCGCGTCGAGACCGCGCTCGCGCTCGGTGCGACGCGCTGGGAAGCCGCGCAGGACGCCGCGCGCCAGGCCGTGCGCGCGGGCATGCTGCCGACGCTCAACCAGATGGCCGTCGTCGGCGTCGTGAGCCTGCCGGGGATGATGACCGGTCAGGTGCTGGCCGGCCAGTCGCCGCTGCAGGCCGTGCGCTACCAGATCGTGATCATGTTCCTGATCGCCGCGGCGTCCGCGCTCGGCACCGTCGGCGCGGTGCTGATGACGTATCGCCGCTTGTTCTCGGCCGACCACCGCTTTCTTGCATCGCGGCTCGAGGAACGCGCGCATTGATGCGAGACGCCGCAATGCGCGCGGCATTCGCGCGGCGTGCGGTCAGCGGGCAGCGCGGCGCTTGCCGAGGGCCTGGCGCAACGCGGCCGTCACGTCGGCGTCGGGCGCCAGGCCGTCGACCGACGCGACGAGCCGCACCGCTTGCCGCGTCGTCACATAGGCCTGCGCACCGACATAGCCGCCGCTGCCGGCCGAGCGCGTCGTGACGACGAGCGCCTGCGGCGCACGTGCGCCGAGATCGGCGGTGAACGCATCGGCGACGGTGCCGTCACGCGCATGCAGCATGCCCGTCACGTAATCGTCCGTATCGAAGCCGGGCGCCGCGTGCGCGGTCGAATACACGCGTACCGCATAGCTGCCCGTCGAGCACGGTTCGAGCGCGCCGCTCGACACGACGGCGGCCTGCTGTCGCGACGGCAGCGCGACTTTTTTCACGAAGCTGCAATCGTCGGCCGCCTGCGCCTGGGCAGCGACGAACGCAGCGGCCGACAGCAGCGCGCACATGCGATGTTTCATCGGGATGTCGTTCGGGGAAGATGGAGGATGCCGGGAGCATAACGTGACAACCGCATGACGTCACGCAAGCCGCCGGGCAAATGACTGCGCCCTCGGCGCGCGCCCGGCGTGACGACGCAAACATCAAGCGACGGAAAAGCCCGAAGCCGCGCGCCACGAAACCGTCACGCGCGGCCCTGTCCGGATCGCCCGGCTGCGCACCGGGGTTGGTTGCGCGCGCACCGGACCGGCCCGCGCACACCGCTCAGCGCTTGATCGACACCGTCACCCTGGTGCCGTCGCTCATCGTGACGGACTTCGAACCGCCATTGGTCGAAATCGACACCCACTTGACCTGGCTCAACGACACGACGTCCGGACACAGCAGCGACTTGCCGCCCGCGCTCACGTTGCGCGTGCCTTTCGGCGCGGCCGCCTGGAAGCTCATCTGCACGTTCGCGATGCCCTTCGCGTCGACCGACGGCGCGAGCCGCACCTGGGTCTGGCGCACCATCGCGCCGTTCGCGTCGCGCGGCAGGTTGTCGGCGTTCGGGCAACCGTCCGGCATCGCGACCGCGCCGCCCGGCGGCACCGACTTCCAGTTGAAGTCGTCTGTTTCGCCCGAGCGGATCTTGCGGGTCTCCTGCGTATTGCCGAAGGTCTTCGACTCGACCTTGACGGTGTATTCGAGCTGCCCTGTCCCGCCGCCCTTCAGGCTGCCCTTCACCGGCGGCGCCGCGAATACGCTCGCGCTGACGCACGCCGCCGCGAACACGGCCGACCACGATGCGGCGACTGACAAGCTGCGTTGGCTCATGCTGACCTCCTTGTAATGCGGCGGCACGCGCGTGCCGCGCGGTTTTTGATGCATGATGCGTTGCCAGTCTACCGCCAAGCGGCATGCAATGCGCCGCAAACGCATCGGGTGTTACCCCGCTTGCGTTCGCGACGCGCCATCCCGTACGTGCGACGCCGGCGCTCAAGAAAACGCCGGGCCGCCCCAAGTTTTCCGCCCCGAAGGAAGTCCCCTCGGAGGGCCTGGCGCGAAGCGACAGGATTGGGGGCACTCAGAAGCCGCTCAGCACCAGCTTGCCGATCGCGCGTCCGGCCTCGAGCAGCTGGTGCGCGCGCCGCACGTTCGCCGCGTTGATCGTGCCGAGCTGTTCGCCGAGCGTCGTGCGCAGCGTGCCGCCGTCGACGAGGCGGGCCACCTCGCCCAGGATCTTGTGCTGCTCGATCATGTCCGGCGTCTCGAACATCGCGCGCGTGAACATGAATTCCCAGTGAAACGCGGCGCTCTTCGCCTTCAGCAGCTCGACCGGAACCGGCTTCCCGTTCTCGACGATCGTGCAAATGCCGCCCTGCGGCCGGATCACTTCCGCAGCGGCAGGAAAATGACGGTCCGTGTCGTTGAAAATCAGCACGTAGTCGACGTCCGGGTGGCCGATGTCACGCAACTGCGCGGGCAGGTCGCCGAAATGATCGACCACGTCGTCCGCACCGAGCGAGCGCACCCATTCGGCCGACGCCGGGCGCGACGCCGTCGCGATCACGCGCAGCCTGCCGAGCGTCTTCGCGAGCTGGATCGCGATCGAACCCACCCCGCCCGCGCCGCCGATGATCAGCACCGACTTGCCCGCGTCCGCGCCCTGCGGCGACACGCGCAGCCGGTCGAACAGCGCCTCCCACGCGGTCAGCGCAGTGAGCGGCAACGCGGCCGACGCCGCGAAATCGAGCGTGCGCGGCTTGCGCGCGGCGATCCGCTCGTCGACCGCGTGGAATTCGCTGTTCGCGCCGGGGCGCGTGATGCTGCCCGCGTAGAACACCTCGTCGCCGGGCCGGAACAGCGTGACCTCGGCACCGACCGCGACGACCGTGCCGGCCGCATCCCAGCCGAGCACGCGCGGGGTGTCCTCGACCTGGGGCTTCGGCGCGCGCACCTTGGTGTCGACCGGGTTCACGGAAATCGCCTCGACCTTCACGAGCAGGTCGCGCGGGCCCGGCACCGGTTGCGGCAGTTCCACGTCGAGCAGCGCCTGCGGGTCGTCGATCGGCAGGTAACGGGTCAATCCAACGGCTTTCATTACGAAACTCCTTCAGGGAAATCGGGCGGGCCGCGGCGCAGCCCCCAGTGCATGCCATCGTAGGCCGCCCGATCCTTCGCGAAAACCGCTATATTTCCTGAAACATTTTCAGGAATTTCAGAACAATGGCGCTCGATCCGATTCCGGCCCCCGACAAGCCGCTCGACCTGCTCGACGTCGGCCTGTTCGTGCGCGCCGCGCTGCTCGCGAACGTGACCGCGGCCGGGCGCGAGTTCGGCGTGTCGGCCGCGGTCGCAAGCGCACGCATCGCGCAGCTGGAGCGCCAGCTCGGCGCGCGATTGCTGCATCGCACCACGCGCCGCATCAGCCTCACGCAGGACGGCGAAGTCTTCATGGCTCGCGCCGAGGCGCTGCTGTCGGCCGCCGACGCCGCGCGTGCGTGCGTCGGCCATGGCCGCAGCGAGCCTTACGGGCGGCTCAAGGTGTCGATGTCGTCGTCGTTCGGCCGCCAGCACGTCGCGCCCGTGATTCCCGCGTTCCTGCGCCGCTATCCGTCCGTGTCGCTCGACCTGCGGCTGTCCGACGAGATCGTCGACCTCGTCGACGACGGCTACGACGTCGCGATCCGTCTCGGCGCACTGAAGGATTCGACGCTGGTCGCACGCAAGCTCGCGGTAAACCGCCGCGTGCTGTGCTGCTCGCCCGCGTATCTCGCCGAACGCGGCACGCCGCGCCATCCGGCCGACCTCGCGCAACACGAATGCGTGATCCTCGGCGACCAGCGCGACTGGTCGTTCGTCACGCCGCAAGGCCCGCTCACCGTGCGGGTCGGCGGCCGGCTCGTCGCGAGCAACGGCGAGGCGATCCGCGAAGCGCTCGTCGACGGCTTCGGCATCGCGATCAAGTCGACCTGGGACGTCGGCCCGCTGCTCGCGAGCGGCGCACTCGTCACCGTGCTCGACGACTACCCGTTCGCGAACGACATCGCGATCTGGGCCGTCTACCCGAGCCGCGCGCACGTGCCGCTGAAGACGCTCGCGTTCATCGCGTTCCTGGCCGAGCACTTCGGCGATCCACCTTACTGGGATCGCGCGGACGACCGCTGACCGCCATCCCGTGAGCGGCGCTTGCGGCGGCGCCGGCCGGGCATCCGCGGCGATCCGGTCGCGACCGGATACCAACCGGCTACAATGACGCGTTCGCGACGCAGCGGCCCGACGCCGGCCGCGCACGCGTTTCATTCGCTTCCAATCATTCCACCATGACCCACAACCTCGTCATCCAGAGTCTCGCGCCGCTGTCGGACGCACATCACAAACCGCTGCTCGCGCTGTCGCGCGGCACCCGCATCGTGCAGACCGACGATCATGCGCTGCGCATCGAAAACGCGAACCCCGCGCAGCGGCTCGACATCGACGCGTACTGCGGCACGCATGCGCTCGACTTCGGCTTCATCGAAGCCGGCCGCGCGCTCGGCGATTTCGGCCTCGCCGTGATGGACATGGATTCGACGCTGATCACGATCGAATGCATCGACGAGATCGCCGATTTCTGCGGGCTGAAGACGCAGGTCGCGGAGATCACCGAAGCGTCGATGCGCGGCGAGATCCGCGACTTCAACGAAAGCCTCACGCGCCGCGTCGCGCTGCTCGCCGGGCTCGACGCGCAGGCGCTCGAGCGCGTGTACGAGGAACGGCTGCAGTTGTCGCCGGGCGCGGAGACGATGCTCGCCGGCGTGAAGGCCGCGGGCCTGAAGACGTTGCTCGTGTCGGGCGGCTTCACGTTCTTCACCGAGCGCCTGAAGGCGCGCCTCGGCCTCGACTACGCGCACGCGAACACGCTCGAGATCGTCGACGGCAAGCTGACCGGCAAGGTGCTCGGCGAGATCGTCAACGCGGACGTGAAGGCGCGCATGCTGCGCGACACCTGTGCATCGCTCGGCCTCGAGCCGAGCCGCGCGATCGCGATGGGCGACGGGTCGAACGACCTGAAGATGATGGCCGAAGCCGGGCTGTCGGTCGCGTTCCACGCGAAGCCCGTCGTGCGCGATGCGGCCACCGTCGCATTCGACCACGTCGGCCTCGACGGGCTGCTGCGGCTGTTCTGATCCGCACGAGCCGCCCACGAAAAACGCCGGCGCGATGTTGCATCGCGCCGGCGTTTCGTTTTTCCGCTTCGGTTCCGTTATCGGCCGAGCGTGGCTTCCATCGCGCGCTCGATGTCCACGCGCAGGTCGGCCTCGTCTTCGAGACCGACGTAGAAGCGCACCAGCGTGCCGCGATGCGGCCAGTCCGCGCGCATCGACGCCACGTCGTAAGGCATCGCGAGGCTGCACGCGCCGCCCCAGCTCCAGCCGATCGCGAACAGCTCGAGCGCCTCGACGAAACGATCGATCTGCTCGCTGCCGTAGCGTTCGTCGAACACGACCGAGAACAGCCCGCCCGCGCCGGTGAAGTCGCGCACGAACGATGCATGCCCCGGGCAGTCCGGCAGTTGCGGATGCAGCACGGCCGCGATCTCCGGCCGCGCCTTCAGCCATTGCGCGAGCGCGAGCGCGCTCTTGCTGTGCGCGTCGAAGCGCACCTGCATGCTCGGCAGGCTGCGCAGCACGAGCGAGCAATCGTCGACCGACACACCGATCCCGCAGCGCATCCGCGCGAGCTTCAGTTGTGCGTGCAGTTCGGCGTTCGCGGTGATCGTCGCGCCCATCAGCACGTCGCTGCCGCCCGACTGATACTTGGTCAGCGCCTGCACCGAGATGTCGACACCGTGCTCGAACGGCTTGAACGCGAGCCCGGCCGAATACGTGTTGTCGATCGCGGTGACGATGCCGCGCGCCTGCGCGACCGTCGTGATCGCGCGCACGTCGGGCACTTCCATCGTCACCGAGCCCGGCGCCTCGATCCAGATCAGCCGCGTGTTCGGCTGGATCAGCTCGGCAATCCCGGCACCGACGAGCGGATCGTAGAAGCGCGCGGTGATGCCGAAATCCTTCGCGAGCCAGTTGCCGAAATCGGCGTTCGGCCCGTAGATGTTGTGCGGGATCAGCACGTCGTCGCCCGCCTTCACCATCCCGAAATAGACGTTCATGATCGCCGAGAGGCCCGACGGCTGCAGCAGCGCATGCGTGCCGCCCTCGATCTCGGCGAGCCGCTGCGCGAGCGCGAGCGACGTCGGGGTCGCATGCAGCCCGTAGCGCCACTGGTTGTCGTTGTGCCAGACCAGCGCGCGCATCGTCGCGAGATCGGGGAACACGACCGTCGATGCGCGCGCAACCGGCGGCACGAACGAACGGAAGCCTTCGGGAATGACGTCGTCGGGTTGAACGATGCGGGTCTGGAGTGCGCGCTTCGGAGTGGATGCAGTCATGGCAGGAGGCCGGAGCAAAGGCCGTTCGGTTGCGGAATAGGTCGCTAGATTAGCCAAATTCGGCGCGGTTGGCCCGGTACAATGCGCGCCGCATGCACCGAGCCAGCGCGCACTCAGTCGTCGGTGCGCAGGTTGACGATACCGCCAACCGTCTCGATTTCCTGTACGCGGCCGTCGCGTACCTGCAGCGCCGCGCGTTTGCCCGGCGCCAGTCGCAGCACGACCGGCTGCGGATCCGATTCGTCCGAGTTCATCCGGTCGGCCTTCAGGTCGCCCGTCGAATCGAAGCGACCGATCCACACGCCCGTGATGTTCGTGCCGTCGTTCGATTCCTCGATTTCGAGCGTGTTGCCGTCACGATCGCCGGCGAGCAGGACCACCTCGCCCGTGTCCGTGAACTGGTATTCGCCGTGCACGCCTTCCTCGCCCGTCTTCGGGCCGAGATGCACGACGATCGGCCGGTCGCCGAGCGTGCCCTCGTAGCGTGGCAAGCGGGCGAACTCCGGGTTCGACCGCAGCGGCCGCGCGGGCACCGCTTCATCCCGCTGCGCGCCCGGCGCGGCGGCCTGGGCCGCGACCACGCCCGGCATCGCGAGCCCCGCCGCCAGCGCGCCGGCGATCACCAGCGCCCGTTGCCATTCCGAATATCGACCCACCTTGTATTGCTCCTTGCTTCAGACTCGCTCGAAAATCGCGGCGATACGCTGCGCGTTGCCAACGCGCATCGTCACGATGCATATGGCGACCGCCATGCGAAAGCACCCATTGCGGTACGCGCGCCGCCCGCGCCCGTTCACCTCGCCCGTGATTCGGGGGCGCGAATGAGTGCGTCGCGTGGCCGGCGTGCGTGATCCGCGTCAGCCCTGCATCAGGCGTTCCACCGCATCGCGGTGCGGAATCGGCGCGACCGCGCCATAGCCCGTTGTCGACAGCGCCGCCGCCGCGTTCGCATAACGCGCGGCCGCGAATGGATCGTCGCCCGCGACGATCCGCGCGACGAACGCACCGCCGAAGCAGTCGCCCGCGCCCGTCGCATCAACGGCTTCGACGGCGAAGCCCGGCACCACGCGCCGTTCGCTCGGGGTCGCGACGTACGCGCCTTCCTTGCCGAGCTTCAGCGCGACGACCTGCGGCCCGTGCTCGAGCATTGCATCGACGATCGCGTCGCGATCGTTCGCGCCCGTGAGCGCCGTGACGTCGTCCCAGCTCGGCAGGCAGATGTCCGTCTGACGCAGCGCTTCGCGCATCACCGCGCGGGCGCGCGGCAGCGGCCACAGCTTCAGGCGCAGGTTCGTGTCGAAGCTGACCTGCGCGCCGTTGCCGCGCGCATGGTCGATCGCCGCGAACGCGGCGTCGCACGCGGCCGTGCTGATCGCAAGGCTGATGCCCGACAGGTGCACGGCCTTCGCCGCGGCCAGCGCATCGAGCGGCAGGTCGGCCACCGCATAGCGGCTCGCCGCGGAGCCCGCGCGCAGATAGTCGAACTGGTGGCCGTCGGCACCGTGCGTGACGAAATACACGCCGGTCGGCGCCGTGCGGTCGATCCGCACGTACGTCGTGTCGACGTGCTCCGCCGTCCACATGTCGGTCAGCAGGCGGCCGAACGGATCGGCGCCAATCGCCGACACGAAGCCCGTTGACGCGCCCTGGCGCGCCGCGGCGATGCAGAAGTTCGACGTGTCGCCGCCGAAGCCCTGCAGGAATTCCGGACGGCCCGGCTGCGACTGGTTGAATTCGATCATCGCCTCGCCGAGCGCGAGGATCTCCGGAAATGCGGCGGTCATTGCTTAAACCTCGCCCCACAGGTCGTGGCCGTCCGCGCCCGTGATCTTCACCGACACGAAATCGCCGACCTTGTAGCGCTTCGACGCCTTCGTCGCCGGCTCGACATAGACGACGCCGTCGATCTCCGGCGCATCCGCCGCCGTGCGGCCGATGCCGCCTTCGTCGCTGACTTCGTCGATCAGCACCTTCAGGGTCTTGCCGACCTTGCGCTGGATGCGCTGCGCCGACACTTCCTCGGCGACTTCCATGAAGCGCGCGCGGCGTTCCTCGCGCACGTCGTCCGGCAGCGCGCCGTCCAGTTCGTTCGCGGTCGCGCCTTCGACCGGCGAATACGCAAAGCAGCCGACGCGATCGAGCTCCGCCTCGCGGATGAAGTCGAGCAGCGTTTCGAACTGCGCTTCCGTTTCGCCGGGGAAGCCGGCGATGAACGTGCTGCGGATCGTCAGGTCCGGGCAGATCTCGCGCCACTTCTGCACACGCTCGAGCACCTTCTCCGCGTTGGCCGGGCGCTTCATGCGTTTCAGCACTTCCGGATGCGCGTGCTGGAACGGCACGTCGAGATACGGCAGCACGTGGCCCTTGAACGGACCTTCGGCCATCAGCGGAATGACTTCATCGACGCTCGGATACGGATACACGTAGTGCAGGCGCACCCATGCGCCATACTGCGCGGCGAGTTCGCCGAGTGCGGCGACCAGGTCGGTCATGCGCGTCTTGATCGGCTTGCCGTTCCAGAAGCCCGTGCGGTACTTCACGTCGACGCCGTACGCACTCGTGTCCTGCGAGATCACGAGCAGTTCCTTCACGCCCGACTTGAACAGGTTCTCCGCCTCGAGCATCACTTCGGCGACCGGACGCGATACGAGATCGCCGCGCATCGACGGGATGATGCAGAACGTGCAGCGGTGGTTGCAGCCTTCGGAGATCTTCAGGTATGCGTAGTGGCGCGGCGTGAGCTTGATGCCGGCGGCCGGCACCAGATCGACGAACGGGTCGTGCGGCTTCGGCAGGTGCGAATGCACGGCCTGCATTACTTCTCCGACTGCGTGCGGGCCGGTGACGGCGAGCACCTTCGGGTGGACTTCCTCGATGAGGTTCGAGCCGCTGGCGCTCGACTTCGCGCCGAGGCAGCCGGTGACGATCACCTTGCCGTTCTCGGTCAGCGCTTCGCCGATCGCGTCGAGGCTTTCCTGCACGGCTTCGTCGATGAATCCGCAGGTGTTGACGACGACGAGGTCGGCGCCGTCGTAGGTGCCGGAGATTTCATAACCTTCGGCGCGCAGCTGCGTGATGATTTGCTCGGAGTCGACGAGGGCCTTCGGGCACCCGAGGGACACGAAGCCTACTTTGGGGGACTGGGACATCTGGAATGTGGGGGCGTGGCGGCAAAAGTGTGAGTTTACAGCTATTTATGGGTCAGCGAGGCAAAACCGGCGGTCGGAGTGCCGTGGATGGCGCCCCCAATATGCGGTGCGCACGGGCGCATCGAGCCGCCACGGACGGTTGATCCAACCCTTTCCCGCCGACGGTGATGCGCCAACGGCCCCGATCACCCCACGCCACCGCCCTACAATCACCCCGGCCCCGCTCCGCCGCTATGCGAAAATCGCGATATCCGCTCTCTTCACTTACCCAACGGGGATCGCATGACCACCCACATCACGATCGAATTCACCGAGCACGCCGCTGAAACCATCGGCGAGCAGACCAGCACCAGCTTTTCCTATGACCAGGGCGCCCACGTGCCGCAACCCGGCGACTTCGTCGAACTGGAGAATTCGCGGCAGACGTTTCTCGTGATCGGCCGCGTGTTTTCGCTGAAGGCGAATTACTGCGCGGTGAAGCTCGTGCTCGATCTTCCTCCGGCGGACGACCATCAGGATTTCGATCCGGCACTTTGAGCGAAACGGGCGAACTGCGCCCGATTCTCGGCCAGGTACCGTTGCACGAGCCCGGCGCAACGGCACCGGCCCTTACCGGCCCTTACCGGCACGAACACGTGCCGTCAGGCGCGACACCTGCCGGCCTTGCTTCGCTGAGCATCTGGAATTCGATCGACCGGACAACGGTCATGCCCGCCCCCGCGCAGGGGCACAGGCATTCGGTGCCGACGATCAAGAACGACCGTCGGCGGTATCTTGCGGCAGCGGGCCGCCAGCCACCGTCGTGCCCGAGCACACGATCGGCGGCATCGCACCGCCGCAGGTCGCGGCACCGACCGTCCGGCGGCTCGCGCCGCCGCGGCCGGCCCGCCGCGCAAGCGTTACTTCTTCTCCGGCTCCGGCGTGCCCGGTTGCTTGAACGGGAACGTGCTGAACATCGACTTCGCCTGGTTCTGCATCTGCTCCTGCATCTGCACGAACATGTTCTTCGACTGCTCGATGTAGCTCGTCATCATCCCTTGCATCATCGGCGCCTGCATGTTCATGAACTGCGACCAGACTTCCGGATTCATCGCGTTGCCTTCGTAGAGGTTCTTCGATTGATCCGCGAGCTTGTTCTGGATGTCGATGAACGCCTGGATGTTCTTTTCCAGGTACGTGCCCATCATGCCCTGCATCGCATGACCGTAGAAACGGATGATCTGCGACAGCATCGACGACGAGAACATCGGCACGCCGCCGCTCTCTTCCTCGAGGATGATCTGCAGCAGGATGCTGCGCGTCAGGTCTTCGTTGGATTTCGCATCGACGACCTTGAAGTCCTCCTGTTCCAGCACGAGTTGCTTGACGTCGGTCAGCGTGATGTACGTGCTCGTCTCGGTATCGTAGAGCCGGCGGTTCGGGTACTTCTTGATGAGCCGCTCGGCCGTTTTCTTTGTAGTAGTCATGTAACGCCTTTGAGTGCAGCGTAGCGCAAGTGACAAATCCCCGCCGCCCGGTTCCGGGCGGCGGGGGCCTTCGGAGACGCCAGGCTGCGCGGCCACCCGGCCCGCGCAGCCCGCGCGTTCAGCCCATGTGCAGGCCGCCGTTTAGCGAGAAGTCGGCGCCCGTCGCGAAGCCGGAGTCGTTCGACGCGAGCCACGCGACGATCGAACCGATTTCCTCCGGCCCGCCGAGACGACGCACCGGGATCGTCGCGACGATCTTCTCGAGCACGTCCGGACGGATCGCCTTCACCATGTCGGTGCCGATGTAGCCGGGCGACACGGTGTTGACCGTCACGCCCTTCGTGGCGACTTCCTGCGCGAGCGACATCGTGAAGCCGTGGATGCCGGCCTTCGCGGTCGAGTAGTTCGTCTGACCGAATTGCCCCTTCTGGCCGTTCACCGACGAAATGTTGATGATCCGGCCCCAGCCGCGCTCGACCATCCCGTCGATCACCTGCTTCGTCACGTTGAACAGGCTCGTCAGGTTGGTGTCGATCACGGCCGTCCAGTCTTCATGCGTCATCTTGCGGAACACGACGTCGCGCGTGATGCCCGCGTTGTTGACCAGCACGTCGATCTCGCCGACTTCGGCCTTGACCTTGTCGAATGCCACCTTGGTCGATTCCCAGTCGCCGACATTGCCTTCCGACGCGATGAAATCGTAGCCGAGCGCCTTCTGGTCCTCGACCCATTTCACCCGGCGCGGCGAGTTCGGGCCGCAACCCGCGACCACCTTGAAACCGTCTTTCGACAGACGCTGGCAGATGCTGGTGCCGATGCCGCCCATCCCGCCCGTTACGTACGCAATTCGCTGAGACATAGATCTCACTCCATTTCTTGGTTTTGAGAGCCGCCGGAGGCCCCTCTGACTCCACGTGACGCCGGCCGAACGTAATCGACCGGCGCCCGGATTGGTTTGGCGGTGACTGCGCCCCGGTTACGGACGTTCGACCGCGAGCGCGACACCCATCCCGCCGCCGATGCACAGCGACGCCAGCCCGCGCTTCGCGTCGCGCTTGACCATCTCGTGCAGCAGCGTCAC
>NZ_QTPQ01000048.1:0-64164 GCF_003853425.1 Burkholderia sp. Bp9140 | reverse complement strand
CGGCTGCTGCTGGAGCCGGGCGACACCGTCGTCCTTGACGATCCGTGCTACTTCAATTTCCAGGCACTGCTGCGCGCGCATCGCGCGCGGATCGTCAGCGTGCCGTACACGCCGAACGGCCCCGATCTCGCGCGCTTCGAGCAGGTGCTCGCCGAACACCGGCCGCGGCTCTACATCACCAACTCGGCGCTGCACAACCCGACCGGCGCGACGCTCGCACCGCCGGTCGCGCACCGGCTGTTGACGCTCGCGGCCGAGCACGGCCTGCTGATCGTCGAGGACGACATCTTCGCGGATTTCGAGAGCACGCCCGCCCCGCGCCTTGCGGCATTCGACGGGTTGTCGCGCGTGGTATCGATCGGCAGTTTCTCGAAGACGCTGTCGGCCGCGATCCGCTGCGGCTATGTCGCCGCGCGCCCCGAGTGGATCGATGCGCTCGTCGACCTGAAGCTCGCGACGTCGTTCGGCAATGCGCAGATCGGCGCGAACGTCGTGCATCGGCTGCTGGTCGACGGCACGTACCGGCGCCATCTTGACAGCCTGCGTGCGCAACTGGCCGATGCGATGGGCGAAACGATCCGGCGGCTCGCGCGCGCCGGGCTCGGGATCTGGACGGAACCGCGCGGCGGCCTGTTCGTGTGGGCCGAGCTGCCCGACGGGCTCGATGCCGCGCGCGTTGCGCGCCATGCGCTCGATCACGATGTGGTGCTCGCGCCGGGCGATGTGTTCAGCGCATCGCACTGCGCGACGTCGTTCATGCGCTTCAACGTGTCCCGCTGCAAGGGGCCGGCGGTATTCGATGCGCTCGCGCGGGCGATGGACGCGGCGCGTGCGGCGGAACGCAGCGGCCGCACACTGGCCGACGAACGATGAGCACCGAAAGCGGCGGGGTGAATGACCACCCCGCCGCCGCCCTCACGCCTCCGCCGCGTGCGCCCTCGCCCGTATCTCGGCGAATGTTGTATCGACCAGCATCCGCCCGGTATCGAACACGGTTTCGAGCGCATCGTCCCACTCGCCTTCCAGCGCACGATCGTCCCACGCGACCGGCAGCGTCACCGTCCGGTACTCGCCGGTGCGGCGATTGCGCAGCAACGTCAGCCGGCCCTTCTTCGAGCGCTTGCCCTGATCGGTGACCGGATCCTTGCGGACGTCGTGCCACACGCCATCGCGCCGGATCGCCGAGCACTTCATCGCGAAGCGCTGCGTATCGCGATTCACCTGCTGCAGCAGCGCGCCGCCCATCCCGAACACGACGTTGCCGGCCGCATAGCCCGCGTCGTCGAGCGCGGCAAGGATCGCCCCGATCGACTCCTCGTCGACGCCGTCGCCCTGGATCACGCGCACACGATTCAGCACGCGCCGCCCCTTGCCGTTCACGGTCGCACCGAACGATGCGTCGAGCGCGCGCACGGTCTGCAGCACGATCGTCACCGGGTCGCCCGAATCGGGACGCACGACGAGCGTCGCGCCCGAGTCGATCACCGCCTGGCGCAGCGGGCCGCCCCACATTTCAAGTGCGGCGAACAGATCGTAGGAGTCCGACACGACCGACACGATCGCACCCGGCAGCCCGAAGCGGGCGATCATGTTCCGGTATGCATCGGCTTCGCGCTCGCGCCCCCACGACGTGATCGTGCTGTGCTCGGCCGCCGGCACCGAATACGCGGCCATCGGCTCGCGATAGAAGCGGTTCGCGGCCAGCACGCCCAGCACCGTGTCCGAACCCATGAAGCTCACGAGGTGCGCCGCGCCGCCGATCGCGGCCGATTCCGCGCTCGATACGCCGCGCGCGCCGAAGTCGTGCAGCTTGAACGGCAACTGCGCGAGATCGTCATCGGTCTTCTCGAGAAAGCGGCGGATCGTCTGCCGCAGGTGCCAGCTGCGCGTCGCGACCGTCACCGGATACCACACGCGCAACAGCATCGTCTCCAGATACGACGCGAGCCAGAACACCTTCGGATCGTCGCACTCGACGGTCATCAGCACGTTGTGCACGGGCACGATCGAACCCTCGGGCACCGCGCGGATCCTCACGGGCAGATAGCCGTCGTAATGCTCGACGATATGACGCCATCCGTCCTCGTTGAACGGCTCGCCGTGCACCGCGAAGAAATCGCGCGCGTCGTCGATCATCGCGTGCGTGACGGGCCGGCACAGATATTCCTTCAGCAGCATCTGCAGGCCGAAGAACAGCGTGCGGTCGTAGCGGCCGCCGCGCGATTCGACGTACGAGAACATCGCCTGCGCGTCGGGCGGATATTGCAGGAAGTGGGAAGCCTTGTACGAATCCGTGTTGAGGATCGGATTGGCGAGAACCGCGGCAAAGCCGCCGGGATCGTGTTGCATGGCTAGAGCTCCTCTAGGCCGTTGAAGTGCCGCCGCGTCTGTCGCGGCGGACCGGAATCCGGGGAATCAGCGGATCACAGTTTCCCCAGGAAGTGATACGCGATCTCGAAGTGATCCTCGAACATCACGTTGCGCATCTGCGCGAATTCGTTGAGCGGCACCCAGCGCGCCTTGTCGGCGTCATCGCTGCCCTTCACGCGCGGCAGCTCGCCGGTCGGGAAGTTGAACAGGCACGCGTGCGTGATCGTGCGGCCGCGCAGCGAGCGGGTCGGATGATCGAACACCTGGCGATCCTTGATCGAGCCGCGCAGCACGGGCTCCGGCAGCTTCAGGCCGGTCTCCTCGCGCAGTTCGCGGATGCACGCCGCGTCGAGCCGTTCGTCCTGGTTCACGAATCCGCCCGGCAACGCCCACAGGCCGCGGCCCGGTTCGCTGCGCCGGCGCACGAGCAGGATATGGCCCGAGTGCACGACCACCGCGTCGACCGTCACGAAGGTGACCGGATACGGTGCGGCCGACCATGCCTTGCGATAGCCTGCAATGAATTCCGCCTCGGCCTTCAGCTGCGCGAATTCCGGCTGCGTGCGGAAACGCTCGAGCCAGCCGAATACGGGTTCCGGCACCGCCCATTGCACGAAGCTGTTGGTGCGTTCGGCGAAATACTGGTCGCGGATTTCGGTTGCGGAAATGTCTTCGGTCGCATCGACGTCGACGAGCTCCCATTGCGGGAACATCCGCAGGTAATACGACGTGGCGTCCTTCTCGTGGCCGATCAGCCCGACCTTGCGCTGCGCGACGTCGCCGAGCGCGCCGGCCACGGCATCCTGCACCCAGCGCACCCAGTCGCCGTCGTTGTACGTCGAATCCTGCACGGACGCGACCGTCACGCGCTCGCGCTCGGACGCATCGAGCAGCGAAGCCAGCATCTGGCGGCGCTCGTCGAACGAGAACGGATCCTTGATGGTGCGGGGCTTGTCGGTCGACCCGATCAGCACGCACACGCGCTCGGCCCGGCTCAGTGCCGACTTCAGCACGTTCAGGTGACCACGATGCGGAGGCTGGAAACGACCAATGAAAACGAGCGCGTCGAAGCGCCGGTTCTGTTGCGTACTCATGAGGCTCCCTCAAGAGATTGAAACGCTTCGGGTCTGTCCCGAAGGCACGGAATCGATCGTAGGGGAATTCCCGTGGAAGGTCAATCGAGCATGCGCTCGACTTGACGAAGTCTAAAGAAATGCGCGGCGCCGGCGGGTTACACTCGATTTCATCCTGTTCCGCGCCGTTGCGCCCGCCATCATGATGGTCTCAGTCAGCCGGATCGTCGGCGTCGATCGCAGACGCCTCTTCACCTGGTCGCAGGACTATGCGCGGCGGCTCGTGTGGGACATGTTCCTCGTCGACGCGTATCTGCTCGACGGGATGACGGCCGACGTCGGCGTCGATGCGTTCTGCCGCAGCCAGTCGGGCGCGACGATGGTGTCGCGCTACATCTCGTATCGCCCGCCGCAGGTCGCGGCCGTCGAAATGGTCGACGGGCCGAAGGTGCTCGAACGCTTCAGCGGGAGCTGGAATTTCACCGAGCGCACCCCGGGCACGACCGAAGTGAAGTTCACGTACCACTTCCGCGCGCAGCCGGCGTGGCTGCGCTGGCTGCTCGAACCGCTGATCGGCGCGTTCTATCTCGTGCACACGCGCCGGCGTCTCGACTCGTTCAAGCGCTGGGCCGAAGCCGAGGCGTGGCCGCACTGAGCGTCGCTCACGCGCCCCCGCGCGCCACCTGCTGCCGGACCTGCGCGAGCGTGCCGAGCGCGGCGGCGATTGCATCGACCGCATCGGCCGCACGCGCGGCGCCGCACATGAATGCGTCGACGGCCGCGAAACCGTGCTCGGGCCACGTATGGATCGTGATGTGCGACTCCGCGAGCAGCACGACGCCCGTCACGCCATGCTCGCCGCCGAAATGATGGAAATGCGCGCCGATCACGCGCGCACCCGCCCGCTGCGCGGCGTCGGTGAGCACCGCCTCGAGCCGCGCGGCATCGCGCAGCAGCGCCGCGTCGATGCCGGCGAGATCGGCCAGCACGTGCGAGCCCAACGTCGCACGCGGCGGTGCGATCCCGTCGCGCGCCGTCATTTGTGCGACCCGTACGACGAGTAGCCGCTGCGGGCCGACGAACTGCCCCACCCGCTGCCGCCCGACCCGCTGCCGCCCAGCGACGTGCAGCTGAACAACGTGACGACGATCAGCCCGTAGAGTCCGTAGAGAATGTGCCGCATCAGGCGTTGCCCCCATCCGATGCGAAGCCCTTCCACAGCCATTCAGGCAGCCACAGCACGAGCAGGCCGATCAGCACGTAGACGGAGCGGCTGCTGAACGAGAACAGCGCGCCCATGTTGAAGATCACGAGCAGCGCGCTGAACACGATCGGCAGCGGCGCGAAGCTGTGCGGGTACTTCGCGTCGAACAGGCCCGTCGACTTCCCGGCCGAACCCGTTGCGGGCGCAACCGCCGCCGACGCGAGCGCCGGTGTGCCGAAGCGTTCGGCCAGCGCGCTGGCCGACAACGGTCGCGCACGCGACCAGACGATTTCCGCGATGCTGCGCTCGCGCGTGAGCTTGTCCTTCTGCCAGCCGTAGTCGACGATCGACGTGCGGTCGCCGACCTGCACGCGCCAGTTGAACGCGCCGACCACGTACACGACTTCCGAGTCGTACGTCTCACGCAGTCGATAAGTCTTGCCGCCTTCGGTCACGTCGGACTCGCTGCCGATCGCCGGCCAGTGATCGAGCACCTGCACACGCTCCCAGCGCCCTTCGCTCTGCACGAGCCACAGGAAGCCGCGCTTCGGGTTCAGCAGCAGGTATTCGTCCCATGTCTCGTCGTCGCCCGGCACGCGGCAGCGCATCATGCCGATCACCGTGTACTTCACGCCGTCGAACGTACCGGTCGCACCGAGCTCCAGCGCGCCCTTCACCGCATCGAGCTTGCGCTGCGCGGCGAACACGGTCTGCTGCTCGGCCGTGCACTGCACGCCCGCATGACAACTGCCGCACACGACGTAGTCGGCCACGTTCGGCGCATACGACAGCGGCGCGCCGCAGCTCGGGCACGCGAACGGCACCATCGCCGCGCCGCGTTTCTCGCGCGTATCGGTGTCGGCATCGCGCAGCCCGGTGAACGCGAGCGCGTCGAACTCCAGTGCCTCGCCCGTATAGACGGCGGGGCTCCCGCCGTTCGCATCGGCGTCGGAATAGTCGTAGGTCGCGAACGCGCTGCCGGTGCGCAGGTCGACGACGCGCGCTTCCCAGCCCGCATCGACCCGGAACGGCAACTCGCCGTCGCCGCCCGTGCAGCGCGCGGTGCGCACGTCGGACACCAGGTACGCGCGGCCGCCGTGATCGATCCGCATGCCCGGTTCGAGCGTGCCGAACGCGGGCCACGCGCCGCCGGACGCATCGTCGGGCTCGCGCACGGTGACCGCGTACTGGCCCGACGCATCCGACAGCCAGCCGAACGCGCCATCGTCGAACACGATGTACCACTCGCACCACGTGCCGGCGTCGTAGGTCATCTGGATGCGACCGAGCACGGTGAACGTGCGCTTGCCGTAGCGTCCGGCCGTGCCGATCTGGATCGGCGACGCGTCGTCGAGCACCGTGGCGAGCTCGCCGATGCGTTCGACGTCGGCGCCGCGCTTGAGCAGCGTGCTGCGGCAGAACGCGCAGACGGCCATCACCGCCGCCGCCGAGCGAAACTCGACCGGCGCGCCGCACTGGGGGCACGAAGTACTGAACATGCGCGACGCTTACCGGGTGAGCTTCGCGAGGATTTCCGCCTTCGCGCGCGAATAGTCTTCCTCGGTCACGAGACCCTTGTCGAGCAGTGCCTTCAGCTGTTCGAGGCGCTGCACGTAATCGGTCCCGTCGGCCGGTGCGGCCGGTTGCGCGGCGGCGACCGGTGCCGCGACGGGCGCAGGCGGTGCGGGCGGCGCCGGTTGCGCGGCGCCCGCGATCTGGCCGGCCATCGCCTGCCCGATCGCCACGCCGGCCGCGAGGCCCGCGCCGACGCCCGCGATGCCGCCCGGGTTCTGCGCGGCCAGCGGGATCGCCTGCGCGGTCTGGTATTGCGTCGCGCGGGCGAGATCGCCCGCCATCCCCGCGCCGATCCGCAGGTCGAGCGCCTTCTGCAGCTCGGCCGGCAGCGACACGCTCTCGACCGCGAACGCATCGAGCGCGAGGCCGTAGCGCGTAAACACCGGCACCAGCGCCTCGGCGACGCGTTGCGACAACAGCGTCTGGTTCGCGGCCATGTCGACGAACGGCACGTCGGCCGAGCCGAACGTCGTGCTCATCGCGGTGACGACCAGGTTGCGCAGCTGCTGTTCGAGATCGTCGACCGTGTACTGCGCGCGCGTGCCGCTCACCTCGCGGTGGAACGCGGCCGCATCGACGATCCGGTACGAGTAGATGCCGAACGCGCGCAGCTGCACGAAGCCGAATTCGCGATCGCGGATCGTCACCGGCTGCGCGGTGCCCCAGCGCCGGCCGAGCTGCAGCCGCGTGCTGAAGAAGTAGACGTCCGACTTGAAAGGCGATTGAAAGAACTTGTCCCAGTTCTTCAGGTACGTGAGCACCGGCAGCGTGCGCGTTTCCAGCTTGTACAGCCCGGGCTGGAACACGTCTGCGACCTTGCCTTCGTTGACGAAGACCGCGACCTGCGTTTCGCGCACGGTCAGCTGGCCGCCGTACTGGATCTCCTGGTCTTCCATCGGATAGCGCCAGGCCAGCACGCCGTCGGTGTCTTCCGTCCATTGCAGGACGTCGATGAACTGCTTGCGGATAAACGAACCCAGACTCATGTCGGTCTCCTCGAGCGCGTGGCGCGTCAGGTCAGGCAGGCGGCATTGATGATGCCGACGACGAGCGACGCGGCGCCCATCAGGCCGCCCATCGCGACGTTGCGATCCTCGATCGCATGATTCATGCCGGGAATCAGGCGGGTCAGCACCGCATAGGTGACGAGCTGCACGGCCATCGCGCCAACGGCCCACAGCACGACTTCGCCGAGCGTCGAGTTGTGCGCGATGCTGGAGGCGAGCGTCAGGCAGAAGCCGACCAGCGCGCCGCCGAACGACAGCGTCGCGGCCGCGTTGCCGTCGCGGATCAGTGCCAGTTCGTCGAACGGGGTGACCTTCAGGTACACTGCCGCGAACACGAAAAGCAGCACGAACGCCGACAGTAAATGAACCGCATAAAAATAGGCACTATTCATTCTTTTCCTCGGATTCCGTGCTCGATTCGCCGCCCCGTCGCCGATCGGCCCACGCAGGGCCGCCGCTCGAAAATCCGCGCCAGTATATCCACATTGACGAACACTGCACAACGGACGCGCCATGCTGCATAAGCGCGCGCTCGTCCTGTCGATCCTCGTGCTCGCGTCGTGCGGGCTCGGCTATGAACTGATCAGCAGCGCGCTGTCGAGCTACCTGCTCGGCGATTCGATCCTGCAGTTCTCGTCGGTGATCGGCTGCTACCTGTTCGCGATGGGGATCGGCTCGTGGCTCGCGAAGTTCGTCGAGGACGACGACGTGCTCGACCGCTTCGTCGACATCGAGCTGCTCGTCGGCCTGCTCGGCGGCGTGTCGGCCGCGCTGCTGTTCGCGGTGTTCGCGTGGCTGGCCGCACCGTTCCGCGCGGCGCTCTACGCGCTCGTGCTCGCGCTCGGCCTGCTGATCGGGATGGAGATCCCGCTCGTGATGCGCGCGTTCCAGCAGCGCCGCCAGGCGTTCCGCCATACCGTCAGCGAGGTGCTGACCTTCGACTATCTCGGCTCGCTCGCCGTCTCGCTGGTCTTCCCGCTCGTGCTCGCGCCGCGTCTCGGCCTGCTGCGCACGAGCTTCCTGTTCGGGCTGCTGAACGCGCTCGTCGCGCTGTGGACCACGCACCTGTTCCGCGACGAGATCCGCAACGTGCGCGGCAAGCTGATGCGCGCATCGCTCGTGATCGGGCTGCTCGTCGCCGGCTTCGCGCTGTCGGACCGCATCACGCACTGGGCCGAACACGGCGTGTACGGCGACGAGACGATCTATTCCGAAACGACGCCGTACCAGCGCATCGTGCTCACGCAGTGGCACGACGACATGCGGCTGTACCTGAACGGCAACCTGCAATTCTCGTCGCGCGACGAGCACCGCTATCACGAGGCGCTGATCCATCCGACGATCGAAGCGCTGCCGTGGGCAAGGCGCGTGCTCGTGCTCGGCGGCGGCGACGGCCTCGCGGTGCGCGAACTGCTCAAGCACCGCAACCTCGAGCAGATCACGCTCGTCGATCTCGACCCCGCGATGACGAAGCTGTTCTCGACCTCGGCGCCGCTCGTGAAGCTGAACCAGGGCGCGCTGAAGGACCCGCGCGTGCACGTGATCAACGCCGACGCGGTGCGCTGGCTCGAATCGAACGCCGACGTGTACGACGCAATCGTCGTCGACTTCCCCGATCCGACCAACTTCGGGCTCGGCCGGCTGTATTCGGTGCCGGTGTTCCGGCTGCTGGCGCGCCACCTGTCGGAGAACGGCTATGCGGTGATCCAGTCGACGTCACCGTATTTCGCGCCGCACGCGTACTGGACCATCATCGCGACGCTGCACGAAGCCGGGCTCAACACCTGGCCGTACCACTGCTACGTGCCGTCGTTCGGCGACTGGGGGTTCGTGATCGCGGGCAAGCGCCGCGACTTCACCGTGCCGACGCATTACTCGGTGCCGGCGCGCTGGCTCGACACGCAGACGGCCGCCGAGATGTTCCACTTCCCGGCCGACATGCCGGCGCTGCCGATGTCGCCGAACGAACTCAACGACCAGCCGCTCGTGCGCCGCTTCGACGACGACTGGAAGCACGTGCTGCGCTGATGGATCGCCGCACCTTCCTCGTCGCGTCCGCGGCCACGTCGCTCGCCGCGTGCGGCCGCACCGGCTGGATCGAGACGACGCCGCACGTCGGCTACCCCGGCATGCGCGAAGGCCATGCGCTGCGCGACCACGCCGCGCTGCCGCCGCCGTCCGGCACGATCGAGACCGACGTCGCAATCCTCGGCGCCGGCGCGGCCGGGTTGTCGTGCGCGTGGCAGCTCGCGCGCGCCGGCCATCAACGCTTCGTCGTGCTCGCCGGCCCCGAATTCGGCGGCAATGCGGCCGGCGGCCGCTTCGGCGAGCTCGGCTATCCGAAGGGCGCGCACTACCTGCCGCTGCCGTCGCTCGAATCCGCGCACCTGCGCGACATGCTCGCCGATCTCGGCGTGATCGAGTCGGCACCGTTTTCCGCGCAACCCGTGTACGACGAGCGCGCACTCGTGCACGCGCCCGACGAACGGCTGTTCATCGGCGGCCAGTGGCAGGACGGCATCGTGCCGACCGCCGGCCTCGACGCCGACGCGCTCGCGCAGCAAACGCGCTTCTTCGCGTACACCGACAACCTGCGCACCGCGCGCGGCGCGGACGGCCGCAAGGTGTTCTGCATCCCGATCGCGGAATCGTCGCGCGACCCGCGCTGGCGCGCGCTCGACCGGCGCTCGTTCAAGCAGTGGCTGCTCGATGAGGGTTACACCGCGACCGCGCTGCACTGGTACCTGGACTACTGCTGCCGCGACGACTACGGCGCGGGCTACGAGCATGTGTCTGCGTGGGCCGGCCTGCACTACTTCTCGTCGCGCGGCGGCCATGCGCGCAATGCGGGTGACGGCGCGGTGCTGACCTGGCCCGACGGGCTGCATGCGATGGTGACGAAGCTGAGCGATTCGATCACCGCGCGCACCGGTTCGAACGCATGGTCACGGGACGGCTTCGCCGTTCGCGCGAACGAGCGCGCGGGCAGCGTCGACGTGCTGTGCGCGCGCGTCGCCGACGACGGTACGCTGTCGACCTTCACGCTGAAGGCGCGGCGCGTCGTGAGCGCGATGCCGCTGTTCGTCGCGGCGCGCGTGTTTCCGCAGCTTCACGCGTACGGCTTCGATCCCGCGCGCGACCTGCCGCCGCGTGCGCCGTGGCTCGTGTCCAACTTCCTGCTCGACGGCATGCCGGCCGAGGAAGCCGGCGTGCCGCTCGCGTGGGACAACGTCGTCTATGACGGCGCGGGGCTCGGCTATGTCGTGTCGACGCATCAGCTGATCCGGATGTCGCCGCCGACGCGCTCGGTGTTCTCCGCCTACCAGGCGTTGAGCACGCACGCGCCGGACGATACGCGCCGCTGGCTCGCGCAGGCGAAGCCCGACGCGCTGCGCGAGCAGGCGGCGATCGACCTGCAGGCCGTGTACGGACGCGAGCTGTGGAAGCATGCGACCGCGCTCGAGATCACCGTGCGCGGCCACGCGATGGCGACGCCCGACGTCGGCTTCCTGAGCCGGCCGGGGCTGCTCGCGCTGCGCGAGGCCGACGGCCCCGTCGTGTTCGCGCATGCGGATCTGTCAGGACTGTCTCTGTTCGAGGAAGCGTCGTACTGGGGCATGCTCGCGGC
The DNA here is from genome assembly GCF_003853425.1 of Burkholderia sp. Bp9140. Lineage (NCBI taxonomy): Bacteria > Pseudomonadati > Pseudomonadota > Betaproteobacteria > Burkholderiales > Burkholderiaceae > Burkholderia > Burkholderia sp. Bp9140. The sequence goes on along the minus strand of NZ_QTPQ01000048.1, from coordinate 53,307 downwards.
CCGGCGCGTGCTCGCGTGAGTGCCGGTTTCCGGCGCGTGCGGCGGCGTTCAATTCGTCATTGCGGCGCCGCCGGCAACGGCTATAATCGCGCGACATTCCGACTGCATTGAGCAGGCCGACGGTGCCGCGCCATGTGACGCGCCGTATGCCCTCCTCGACAACAACAATGACAAACCGAACCGTTCGACGCCTTCGCCCGTTCGCGCGCGCCGCCGTGCGTCTGCTCGCGTGCGCGCCGCTACTCGGCGCGCCGCCGGCGCTGCATGCGGCCGATGCCGCAAGTCCTGATGCGCAACCGGCCTCGGGCCGCTACATCGTCGTCGACACCGGCCATACGCCGGCTCATCCGGGTTCAACCGGCGCAAGCGGCCGCGTCGAATACCGGTACAACCTCGACCTGTCCACCGCGGTTTCCGAACAGCTCGTCGCACGTGGCGATCGCGTGCTGCGCACGTCGGCCGACGGTCGCGAGATCGCGCTCGACCAGCGCTCGACGCAGGCGCCCGACGCGAACCTGTTCGTGTCGATCCATCACGATTCGATGCAGCAGCAGTTCATCGACGCGGGCCGGCAACGCGAATTCCGCGGTTTCGCCGTGTTCGTGTCGGCGCGCAATCCGCACTACACGGAAAGCCTGCGTTGCGCGCAGTCGATCGCCGAGCGGCTGGTCGCGGCCGGCGAACGGCCGTCGCTGTATCACGCGCAGCCGATCAAGGGCGAGAACCGTCCGCTGATCGATCCGCAACTCGGCATCCACCGCTTCGACGATCTCGTCGTGCTGCGCACCGCGCCGATTCCGGCCGTGCTGGTCGAAGCCGGCGTGATCGTCAATCCCGACGAGGAAAAGCGGCTCGCGCAGCGCGAGACGATCCAGCGTCTCGCCACCGCGATCGCGGGCGGGATCGATGCGTGTACGGCGGCCAGGTAAAGACTGGCGCCGGTCGGTTTCAACGGTTTTCACCCAGTGAGGAGCATCACCCATGAAGAAGAAGAATCTGCTCGCATCCTGCGCGCTGCTCGCGCTTGCCGTTCCGTTCGCCGCGCAGGCGGCCGGCTGTGGCAAACCGCGCAGCGCGTTCGACCAGGTGTACTGCAGCAGCAACGAGTTCTCGCAGCTCGACCGCGAACTGAACGACGAATACGGGCGCGTTCGCAAGCAGCTGAGCGGCGACCAGCAGGCGAAGCTGAAGACAGGCCAGCTCGCGTGGATGAAGCAGCGCGACGCCCGCTGCAGCGAAACGCGCGACGACGGCTACCTCGTGAACCTCCAGTGCGCGATCGACGCGACGCAATCGCGCCTGTCGTTCCTGCGCGAACGCGAGCGCGAATGCGCGAGCACGGGGTGCGTGACGGCGAAGCTCGGGGAGTAAGCGCTGCTCGGGTGCCGTGCCGCGAGTCGCTTCGCGGCGCGGCACCTTCCGTGCTGCAATACATCTGCCCGAAAAGGCACGGACGAACCGCGCGACGCATCGCGAATGGACCACCGGTGCCGCACCATCACAGAAACCACCGATACTCCCGCGCGCCGATCTCGTTGCGAAAATCCAGCTCCTCCTGCCGCTTGTTCTCGCAGTACACCATCACGAACTCGCTGCCGAGCCCTTCACGCACGGCCGCGTGATCCTGCATCGCCGCGACGGCCGACAGCATCTCCTTCGGAAAATCGATCCCGCTGCCGCGATCGTCGTTGAGCGGCGCGATCGGCTCGCTCCGCGCGTCGAGCCCATGCTCCATCCCGGCCAGGATCGCCGCGAGCACCAGGTACGGGTTCGCGTCCGCGCTCGCGAGCCGATGCTCGATGCGCAGATTGCGCGCATCCGATTCCGGAATCCGGATGCACGCATCGCGATCCTCGAAGCCCCAGCTTGCACGGCTCGCGGCGTTCACCATCGATCCGTAGCGGCGGAACGCGTTGTGATTCGGCGCGAACACCGGCATGCAGTGCGGCAGCAGCGCGAGGCAGCCGGCCACCGCATGCCGCAGCGGCCGTTGCCCGTCCGCGGCGAGCAGGTTGCGGCCCGCGTCGTCGTACAGGCTCACGTGCACATGCATCCCGCTGCCCGGCGCATGCAGGTAGGGCTTGCCCATGAAGCTCGCGCGATAGCCGTGCTGCAATGCGACGCCGCGCGTGCTGCGGCAGAACAGCGCCGACCAGTCGGCCGCGCGCAACGCGTCGTCGGTATGGCCGAAATTGATCTCGAACTGGCCGGGCCCGAGCTCGGCCGTGATCACCGTCGCGTCGACACCCTGCTCGCACGCGGCCTCGACCATCTCGTGCAGCACGTCGGAAAACCGCGACAGGCGTTCGATGTGCATGTTCGGCTGGTCGTCGCGGTCGTCGCTCAGGCGATCGCGCGGATACTGCGGCATCCCTTCCGCGAGTTGCGCGGCAAACAGGTAGAACTCGAGCTCGAACGCGACAACCGGCCGGATGCCGCGCGCCGCGAACCGCCGCAGCACGCGCGCGAGCACCTCGCGCGGCTCGAACTCGATCGGTGCATCGGTGCCGTCGGAACTGATCAGCATCTGCGCGAGCGGCTGCCGCTCCCAGCGCACCGGCTTCAGCGTGCCGGGGATCAGGCGGCGCGGCGCGTCGGGGTCGCCGTCGTTGAAACAGTAATCGCCGATCCTGTAGAGGCCGCCCTGCGTGCCGAGCAGCACGCAGTTCTGCGGCAGCTTCAGCAGCGAGCCGGACGCGACCTTCTCGAGCGCATCGATCGGATAGCGCTTGCCGTAGAAGTGGCCCGGCAGGTCGAGACAGATCAGGTCGACATAACGAATCTCGGGATGCGCCTGCCGGAATGCGCGGACTTCATCGACCAGCACGGGAACGACGTCAGCCATGTCTCATCCTTTCCATGTCTTGTATGGCGGTGCCGCGTCGCGGCGAACCGGACTCATCGGCATGCGGCACGTCACATGCCCGATGTCGATCAGTACTGCAAACCGGCAGCACGGCGCGACGGCCCGTCAGGCCGCCCCGCCGACAACTCAGGTGAACACCCAGATCACGCGCGTCGGCGCATCGCCCAGGTTCGCGTAACGAAACCGCTGGTGCGCGGGCAACTGGAACGCGTCGTTCGGGCCGAGCGTGACGGGCGTGTCATCGCCGTCGATCCAGATCGTCAGCTCGCCTTCGAGCACGAAGCCGCCCTGCTCGTCGCTGTCGTCGACGGAGCGCTCGCCGCTGCTCGCGCCGGGCGCGAGATGGCTCTCGAGGATCGAGAAGCGCGAACGCATGTTCGGCGACACGAGGATGTCCGTGATGCCGGCCGCGTAATACACGGTGCGCCGCTCGTCGGGCCGCGTGACCCACGGCACGCTGCGGGGCTTGCTCAGGCTGTAGAAATACGTGGTCGGCACGCCGAGCGCCTCGCCGATCGCGGTCAGGTCGGCGACCGTCGGGCGCGACAGCCCGCGTTCGACCTGCGACAGAAAGCCGACCGAGCGGCCGATCCGTTCCGCGAGATCGTTGAGCGTGACCTTGCGATGCTTGCGCAGGTCGCGGATCAGGATCGCCAGACTTTCTATCTCTTCCTGTTCGTTCATGATGAATTCCGGTGCGTCAGACGGTATCGCGCAAACGGTACCAGGCCTTGCCGATCGCTTCGAGCGGCGCGGCCATGCGGTCGCCGCCGGGGAAGCGCGGGTTGCGGATGCGCTGGTACTGCGCGAGCAGGCGCTCGTCGCCGAGCACGGCATCGGCGACCGCGCGCGCGCCGGCGAGCGTCGGCAGCACGCCGTGCCCCGAGAAGCCCTGCAGCCAGAAACGCTGGCCGCGGCGGCCGATGTCCGGCGTGCGTCGCATGCTGATGTCGATGTGGCCGCCCCACGCGTAGTCGAGCGGCACGCCGCTCAGTTGCGGAAACACGCGTTCGAGATGCGGGCGCGTCACCGCCGCGATGTCGGCAGGTATGCCGCCGAGATACGTGCAGCCGCCGCCGAACAGCAGGCGGTTGTCGGGGCTCAGGCGAAAGTAGTCGGGCACGAACTGGTTGTCGATCACGCAGCTGTTCCGCGGCAGCAGCGAGCGTGCGACGTCCGGCGCAAGCGGCGCGGTCGCGACCTGGTAGGTGCCGACCGGCAGCAGCCGGCGCGACAGCTCGGGATCGAGCCGGTCGACGTACGCGTTGCACGCGAGCACCAGCACGTCCGCGCGCACTTCGCCGTGCGCGGTGCGGGCGACGTGGCCGACGGCCGTCTCGCGGCAGTCGAGCACGCGGCTTTGCTCGAAGATGCGGCCGCCGGCCCGTTCGATCGCCTGCGCGAGACCGAGAGCGAGTTTCAGCGGATTCAGATGGCCGGCCTCGGGATCGTAGAGCGCGGCGAGATAGCGCGCGCTGCCGATCCATTCCGGCATTTCGTCCTGCCCGATCACGCGCAGCCGGTCGTAACCCCAGCGCTCCGCGGCTTCGTCACGGGCCTGCGTGAGCATCGCGACGCGGCGCGGCCGCACCGCGGCCCACAGGCTGCCGGGCCGGTAGTCGATGTCGAAACCATGACGTGCCGGCAGTTCGCGCACTTCGGCCGCGGCCCAGCGCATGCTGTCCCACAGCACGCGCGCGCCGTCGCGGCCGAGCGAATCCTCGAGCGGCTGCATGTCGCACGACCAGCCGAGCAGCGCCTGTCCGCCGTTGCGGCCCGATGCGGCCCACGCGACGCGGCTCGCCTCGAGCACGACCACGCGCTTGCCCGCGAGCGCGAGGCGCAACGCCGTGTGCAGCCCGCTGAAGCCCGCACCGACGACCAGCACGTCGGCGTCGATGCGTTCGTCCAGTTCCGGACGCAGCAGGATCGGCGCCGGGCAGGTGCCGGCGTAGTAGCTTGCGACGTGACGGTCGGACTGCACGAACATGCGGGCTCCCGTGAAATTTCCGCCGGTTAATTTCATGAAAAATTAGCACGGCAATTTCATGGGAGCAAGAGGGGGAATCATGGCATGGCTAGCGCTCCTGGCAAAAAATCGTTCTCCAGCGTCGGCTGTCCGATCTGCGCGTGCAGCGTTTTTACGCCCACCGGCGGCTCGCTCGATGGCGCGCCTGCCACACCGAACACGTCTGCCGCACGCTCCTGCAACTGTCGCTTCCATTCCGTGATCGGGTTCGGATGCACATCGGACTGCTGCGCCAGTTCGGCCAGCGTGCGCTCGCCTTTGACCGCTGCCAGCGTCACCTTCGCTTTGAACGCCGCTGAGTGCGCCAGTCGGGTTCTCTTCGTCATGTGTTCGGTTCCTTTGCCAGCATTCTCGCTGGCTCACGACTGTCCGAATTTGCACGGCCACCTATGGGTGAACGTCAACACAACAAAGCCACTTCCTGAACGTTTCAGCTTCCTTCCAGAATTGGCTGAACGTCAGCAGAATCGAGGCACGACGCAAGCCCGATGGCACCATCCCGGTTCATTGCGATCAGCGAGCGCCCGTCAACACCGTCGACAGGAAGGCCAAGAAACGTCAGCGCCGTAGGCGCGATATCGGCCAGGTGCGTCCGCGCAGACACCGGCCCGGCCTCCAGCCCGGGATAGTCGACAACGAGAAACGGAGACGTCTCCTCTCCCCCCCAACCGCCATGCTGGCCATCCCCGACCCTGGGAGATTTCCCCGGTTCCGCGGCGATCCACCGGCGCCCCGGCACGCCGAACTCGTTGGCCGCGTTCATCACGCCCATGTTGATGGCCGCAACGATTTCCTCGTCGTGACGCAGGCCGACATCGATGAGCGACTCACCCGATATGACGCTTTCCGCCCAAGGCATCGCAGCGAGCTCGGCCAGCATGCTTTCAAGTTTGCTTCGCGCGCGCCCGGTCGCGTAGAGCAGCGCGGCCGTGCCCTGACTCGCGACGGCAATGTCACCCTGGGCGAGCTCACGCTCACATCCCCGGGACGACAGGTGCGCTTCCAGATCGACCGTTTCGCCGATCGTTTCCTGCCCGTGATCCGACCCGACGAGCAAGAGAATGTCTTCTCCTGTCTCGCGCAGGCGCTCTACAGTCCGGACAACCATCTGCACGTACCCGTCGATGCTACGCATCGCAGCCAGGTGGTCCGGACCGCCTAGTGGCGCGCCGTGCAGCGTGAGATCGGGATTGGCCAGCCAGAGCATCGCCACGGGTGGCTTTCGCTGCATCAGCACTTCGTTGCAGAAGCGACGGGTCATGGCAAGATCGCCGCCCACATCATGCGTCACGTCAAGGTGTGCCGTACCGGCTTCCCTGACACCACCAGGTCCATACGAGCCGGCCCGGTGATAAACGTATCCGAAGTGTTCCGGATCGAGAAAATACGCGGCACCAGGCGACACGTTGGAAAATGCGACAGCGCGTCCCAGGTGCGCGACGCGCTGCGCGAGTGTCGGCATCTTGAGGGTTTGCCCTGTCGCTCGACGCATGTGTTCACGAAAGTCCGGCGCGCCGACGTCCCGAACCACTACGCGCCCTGCTTCACACAATCCCATCCGGTTGCCGTGCAGCCCGTGGCGCACCGGAAGGCAACCCGTGGCAATCGTGGCGGCAGACACACGCGTGACAGACGGGAACACCGCCCGGTGACGGTCAAACCAGACCCCCTCGCGCTTCATGCGTGCGAGACCCGGCGTGCGCTCGTCTGAAATCCAACTCCGGCTCAGGCCATCGCAACATACGAATACCACCTTACGCGCCTGGGCCATTGCGTCTTGTGCTTCCACGTCCGTTCCTTCCCGTCAACATCCATCATCGACTCAAATGTGATCGCAATGGTACATTTGAGTCATTACTCTTTTGTGACGATGGTGGCACATTTGCCCCTGACGACCCTTTTCGCCTACACTGGCGCCGCCTCACATGGATGTGTACACGACCTCCGCTGTATCGATCACGAGCGAGAAAAATGGCAACACGCAACGAAATTGAGGGTGATGAAGGATCCATCGACGCGCAGTTGATGGCGCGCGTCTGCTGGCACTATTTCAAGGAAGGACTCACCCAGGAAACCATTGCCCAGCACCTTGGATTCACGCGAAAGCGGGTCAACCGGATACTCAATGACGCGCGGACAAACGGCTTTGTCCAGATCACGATCAACAGTCCGTTTGGCGCCTGCATGGACCTGGAGGCGCGACTGCGCGAGCGATATCAGCTGCGCAAGGTGATCGTCGTGCCAACCGCTTCGGACGATACTGACGTGCGTACAGTCGTAGGCGCCGCGGCTGGCAAATACATCAGCGATAACCTGCAAAGCGGTGCAACGCTGGGTATCTCCTGGGGAGGCACCATCAATGCGGCCGCGCAGAACATCGTGCGACGACAAGGCGCGGGCAATACGGTTGTCCTGATGTGCGGGGGGCTCTCGAAAAGCACACTGATCAACCCATTTGACAATGCATCGCTGTTCTCGCGCGCCCTCGATGCGACCTGCTACTACATGACCGCCCCGCTCATTGCAGAAAGCGCAAAACTGCGAGAGGCACTGACTGCGAGCGAACCGGTGCGCACCGTCCTGAACATGACGGCGCAGGTCGACATGGCGCTGCTGAGCGCAATCGATCTCTCGGACCTGTCGAAGGCGCTCGAATACGACGTCATCTCAAAAGGCACTTGCAGGTCATTGCGCGAAGCCGGTGCCGTAGGTGACGTTTGCGGTCATTACCTCGATGAAAATGGCGCAACGGTCGATCACCCGATTGCCAGATGCGTCGTACATCCGACGTTGATGCAGATCCGAAAGATCCCCGAACTCGTACTGGCGGCCGGCGGCGTTCACAAGGTGCCGATTATTCAGGCAGCGATAAGCGCAAAGCTCTGCCACGTCCTCATCACGGACGAGAAAGCAGCTGCCGCTCTGCTCGATGCATGAATTGTCCATCGCGACTGGCTTTTCGAGATACGCTCTTTTGCGAGCCGACGGCATGGGCTGAAGTATTGTGATCGCTCTACGGCGCAATCTTCGCAATATGCGTTGACGCGCCGGTAGAGACGCAAAGGTAGCGGTCGATCATCGCATGGAAGCGGTTCGCCGCTGCTGTTCCTGGCGCGTGCTTGTGCTGCACGTAATCCGCGGTCGACCAATACATCAGATCCGGCCGTACCGATTCAAGCAGGCAGGCACCAGCAGCAAGCACGAACGCTATCGATAGTGAAAGACCGCGACAGCGGAATTACTTCAGGCGCCTGCGCAACGCGCTGCCAAGGCCGTCAACCAGCGTCACCCCAACGAAGATGACGAGCATCAACGCGCAAACCTCCTGATACTTCAAGATGCGCAGCGCCGCCATCATTTCGAAACCGATACCGCCTGCCCCGACAATGCCAAGCAGCGTCGAAGCGCGAAAGTTGTATTCCCAGCGATAGATGATCGTGTCGGCCAACTGCGGCACGACTTGCGGCAGCAACGCATGGCATACCACCTGCATCGGCGTGGCGCCCATCGCCACGGCCGCCTCGAGCGGTTTGGCGTCCACATGCTCGATGGATTCCGCGAAGAATTTCGCTACCATCCCAAGCGAATGCAGACCAAGGGCCAACGCACCGGGCAAGGCACCGAAGCCGACCGCGGCAACCAGGAAGATACCCATGATCAGTTCGGGCACTGCGCGCAGGAAATTCAGAACAATTCGGGCAGCACGATAGACAGTCCAGTGCGGTGTGCTGTTCGCCGCAGCGCACAGTGCGAGCGGAATGCCGAGCAGTACCGCGATTACGGTACCCGCGACGCTCATGGCGAACGTATCGGCGAGTGGCTTGACCCACTCGGGCCAGCGTGAGAAATCAGGCGGCATCATCTCGCGCAGGATGGTCAAGCAGGCCGGCACGCCGCTGACGAGACGATCGATGTCGAACAGGCCGACGATATACAGCGAAAGAAGCCCCGCCAGCAGGAACGTTGCAAGCACGGCACGCTGTAGCAGCGCACGCCTGCGATGCAGACGGATCAGTTCGGGAATATCGGCTTGCATGCCGACGCCTGTCGAGGCACAAGTTGTATTCACTTCTTTTTCCCGCTCGTATCGATGTCGAGTTTTTCCGCCGCTTCACGCAAACCGTCGAAATCCTTGTCGGAGATCGGCGCGAAGCCTTCGCCGTGGAATACGGTCAGGATCCTGGGGTCCTTCAGGGTAAGGAGGGCCGTGCGAAGCTTTTCCTTGAGCGGCGGCGAAAGGTCGGCGCGCACCGCCCACGGATAATTGGGAATCGGACTTGTACGCGCGATCACCTCGAGACGGGCCGGATCCACGATCTTGCGCTGGATAAACGACTCGAGCAGCGGACAGGTTGTGGCGCCAGCCTGTACGCGATTGTTCTGCACGGCAAGTACAAGCGCATCATGGCCATTGAGGAATTGATACTGGTAATCCTTGCCAGCTACCATCCCGAGCTTCAGCAGCATCAAGCGGCTAAGCAGGTGCCCGGCCGTGGAGGCGGGATCGGTAAAACCAAAGGTCTTGCCACGGACATCGCCCAGCGTCCTGACACCACCCGCCTTGCTCGCAATAATGCAGCCTTGGTAGCTCGGCGTGCCATGAGTCACCAATGCGGCCAAAGGCTCGATATCCGCCTTGCTCTTCGCCATCACGTAAGGCATCGGGCCGTAGTAGCCGAGGTCTATCCGCTTGAAGCGTGCAGCTTCGAACATCGCCGAATAATCGAGCGTGACAACGAGTTCAATTTTCTTGCCGGTGGCTCGCTCAAGATACTCCTTGAACGCCTGATTGCTTTGGATGATCGTGGACGGATTTTCCTCGGGTATCAGCGCAACCTTGAGCGTGTCCGGATCCGCGGGCGCGGCGTGCGCGACAAGCGCGGATAATCCCGCGGCCGCAGTGATCAAGATCGTCGCAAGTGCACGGTCGATGCGCGAGTGAAAGGATCGTAGCTTCATGGTTCGTTTCGTTCGTTCAATGGCGCGCGACATGCTCAGGTGCCGCTCGCAGGATGCGACATAGCCGCGTTGCCGGTGTTTGAAGCATCCGTGCTGGTCGACTGCACGAATGCGCCGTGCGTATAAAGCGCGTCCGCGTGCCTGCTCGAGAATGACGCTGGCGATCCGTCGAACACCACCATGCCTCCGCGAAGGCCAACGATCCTGTCCGCGACGCGTTTTGCCAGTTCAACCTGATGCAGGCTGACGACGGCCGTCAGGCCGTCCTCCTTGCAGATATCACGGACCAGCTTCATGACGCCGTCAGCTGACGCGGGATCGAGACTCGCAACGGGCTCATCGGCCAGCAGCAGTTCCGGCCGGGACGCGAGCGCCCGGGCAATGCCCACGCGTTGCTGCTGCCCTCCGGACAATTGATCAACACGTTTCATCGCGTGGGGTAATAGGCCGACTCGCTCGACGCATCCGAGCGCAATCCGCACATCCGCAGCGGGCAAGGGCCACAGGCTTCGCCACGTCGAATGCGCCGCGAGGCGCCCCATCAGCGTGTTCTGCAGGACCGTGCGACGCTGGATCAGTTGATGATGTTGAAAGATCATGCCGGCGCGCCGCCGGTGAACACGGAGCGCGGCGGCGCTCGCAGCAATATTGCTTTGACGCGCAGTCGACACTTGGCCGCTAGTCGGCGTGGCAAGACCGATCAGGCAACGCAGAAGTGTCGATTTGCCGGCCCCGGACGCACCGAGCAGCACCGTGACTTCGCCGCGATGGAACTGCACGGAAGTCGGGTGCAGCGCTGTAAAACCATTGGGGTAGGTCACGCTGAGTTCATTGACTGTCAGCATGCGGCACCTTCCAATATCCAGGTGAAGCCCGTGTCCGCGGTCAATCCCGTCCGGATTGCGGCAAACAAAGGCCAATACGCGACAACCCGGCAGATTGGTGTTCCGGCTTGCCGCAACAACCACAACTTGAGCGGCCGGCCGGCGAAAAGCAGATCGCGGCGCAACCTTGTGCACGGGATGGTCAAGAACCGGCGGGCAGGAGTCATTTGGGCGTTTCGCATGTCATCGATGTGCAAACTCTACCGTCGCACATTGACTCTTTTGTGACACGCGCGGAACAAATGAGTCCACTCCGATTGGTATCGATCGTCTACGGCGGGGCGGCATTTTTCCCGCGCACTGTGCGAGCGGCCCCGGGAAGGCCATCTTTGGGCGACAGCACAACCGAATGGCCACCCCAAAAAACATGGGCCGGTAGAAGCAAAGTATCGCGACGCCAGGACTGCGGCGACCGGGTCGGAGGCGGCCGTGCCCCGGCAGGGATCAAGCGCCCCGAGACCACGCTCAGAACCTGTGTCTGATCCCGAGCCGCACCAGTGCCTGGTTGTCGGAAGATGACGGGCCGCCGGATCCGATCACATAGGCCGTGTCCATCACCGATCCCGTAGCATCTCCGCCAGCGTGCTGATAAACCGCCTGGACGTACACATCGGTTCTCTTCGAGAGGAAGTAGTCGGACATTAACCCCACCGTGTGGTAGTTCGGGTGTTGGGTTGTGCCGGATACGTTGTAGTTCGCCCGCGTGAACACATATTCGGCGCCGAGAAACCAGGCTGGCGTCACCTGATATTTTGCATTGATCTCGATATTGTTGAACGCCAGCGACGAAACGTTCGCACCACTGGCGGGCAGCAGGGATCCAGCATACGTCGAGCTTACCGGTCGAAGCGCATGGGCGTAGGTATACACAAGGCCGACAGTGACGGGTCCGGTTTCATAGTTGATCCCGGCGCCGAATCTCCGCAAGCGGTCGGCCTTGATCGTGTCATCGCTACCGTTGCTGATGGCGCCGGAGGACGAACTACCCGGGGCGTTCTGCTCCTCGTAGCCCATCGCAACCGAGAAGCCACCATTGGTATATCGACCCGCGACGCTGTACTGCCGGTTATTCGCGAAGTTTGTGCTGTTGCTGAAGCCGTATGTGGCACCCACCTGGAAGCCACGGTAGTTCGCGCTCGTATACTGAACCGCGTTGTTGACCCGGGTCGAGCCTTCCGTGTCGTCATTGTCGTAGGGGTGAGTGAACGCAAAGCCGGCCCAGTTGCCATTGGCCGTCAACGGCGCGACGAAGAAGAAGAACGTGTCGTACTGGCGTCCGATCGTGAGGGTGCCGTACTGCCGGTTGGTAAAACCGACGAATGCCTGGCGTCCGAATGCCAGCCCGCCCTGCCCGAGCTGGCCGCTATTCAGGTCAAAACCGTTCTCCAGCTGAAATACCAGGGAGGTACCGCCGCCGAGATCCTCGACACCGCGCAATCCCCATTGACTCCCCTGCGTGTAACCGCTCTGCAGGGCCACGAGCGACTTGCCCGATACATTCGTACTGAAATTCAGCCCTTCGTCGATGACCCCATATAGCGTTACGCTGCTCTGGGCCATCGTTGACGCAGACGCCACAGCAAGTGCTCCGGCCAACAGCCCGATCTTCATTTTCATTTGCAGTCCTATTTACATTAAAGAGATAACGCCGCCTTTCGCCATGGAACCTCGCACGGGGGCGAGACACAGTCTCCCGCTGATGCCTTCGGCCGTCGGACCCTTTCCTTCTTGCCCGGCGCCGATGTAAAGTACCAAGCGGAATTTACCCGGAAGTGTCGTTTTATAAGTCCAGCTAATGCCAACTGCGAGGCGAGATGCAACCTGGAAAACTCAGTTCACACCAGATCGCGGCGTTCACCGAAGTGTTCAGGCAAAGGAGCGTGACGGATGCCGCGGCCGCGCTGGGCATCACACAGTCGGCCGTCACGCAGCATCTGTCGAATCTTGAAAAGCGGATCGGCGCGCCGCTCTTCACGCGCTACCGTGCAGGTCTGGAGCCGACCAAGCCGGCGATTGAACTGTTTGCGCTCACTGATCAGATGCGGGTGCTGGAGCAACTGGTGTCCGAGAAGATCGGTGCTTACGAAATGTTGTCGACCGGTCATTTGACCGTAGTCGCCAATGCACCCCGTCCTGCGATGCCGTTGATCGCGACGTTTTCGCGGCTCTTCCCCGGGGTCAAGATCAACTTTTCCGTCGTCTCCTGGGCGGCCTCCATGCAACGGCTCGAGGGATCCCAGGTCGATATCGCGATCGTCACCGATCCTGCGGATCTTCCCGGCCTGTATCGCGAGGAGCTTCTCTCGCAGAGAATGGTCGCGATGCTGCGACGGGAACATCCGCTCGCGAGGCAGGACACGGTCTCGCTCACGGAGCTGACCGCGAATGGGCTCATCCTTCCCGGCGAAGGGACGCTCACCGCCCGGGAGGTGCGTGCGACATGCAGCAAGCTGGGAATCGGTCTGACGGACCTGATCGAGATGACCAGCTACCCGGTGATGAAGGAGGCCGTATTGCATGGACTCGGTGTGGCCATTGCGCTCGAGGACAGCATGTATCCCGAAGACGAACTCACTTCCCGGCCCGTTCAGGAGATGGATCGGCTCTACAAAACGTATCTCGTCACCACGAGCGGGCGCCGGGCCCTGCACTTCGTTCGTTCCTTCTTTGATGTGGCACTGGCCACCTGAATGCTTGTCGCAGGACGCGCCGACACGTGCTGATAGCCGCTGCCGGCCGCAAGCACGCTGAGACAGACGTTTTGCATAAGTACAACTAATATGACGTCACCGGAACGTTAACCACACTGATTAAAGTTGCTTCATTCCAGCAGCCGATGCCTGCCGAGGGCCAATGAAGCAATGAGCACAATCTCCTTACCCACCGTCGATCTTTCGCTGTTTCACTCTCCGCTGACGCGTCCCCGCTTTGTCGCGGATCTGCGCGCCATGCTCTATGACCACGGGTTCTTCTACCTGACCGGTCACTCGGTCGACCCGGCGCTTACGCGTCGTGTACTGGACGTGGCGAGGCAGTTCTTCGCGCTGCCCGACGAAGAAAAGCTTGCCATCGAGATGGTGAAGTCGCCGCATTTCCGTGGCTACAACCGCGTGGGCTTCGAACTTACGGGGGGCAAGAAGGACTGGCGCGAGCAGGTCGATTTCGATACCGACAGGCCCGCACTTCCGATTCGGCACGATGACGCACCATGGAAACGCGCGATCGGGCCCAACCAATGGCCACCGGCATTGCCTGAAATGCGGGAGGTAATCACCGCATACCAGGCCGAGGTGACCCGCGTTGGCAGAGCAGTCCTGAAAGCCATCGCAGTTGCCATCAATGAGCCGGAAGACACGTTTGAACCCATGTTCGAACCGCATCCGGCGCAACATATGAAAATCGTTCGTTACCCCGGAGACGATCGCGTCGAGAACCAGCAGGGTGTCGGTTCGCATAAGGACGGCGGGCTGATCACGATCCTGCTCAATGATCATCATCCCGGCCTGATGGTGCAGTCGTCGTCAGGTGAATGGATCGACGCGCCGCCCATTGAAGGCTCCTTCATCGTGAATACAGGCGAACTGCTGGAGATGATCACCGACGGCTTCGTTCGCGCGGACGTCCATCGCGTGATTACCCCACCGGCCGGCGTCAGCCGATATTCCGTGCCGTTCTTTCTTGGGGCGAATCTGCTTGCGCCGTTGCCGCAGCTTCGCGTCACCGGTGATCTGAAGCGGGCGGTTCGCGGCATCACGAAAGATCCTGCCAACCCTCTCTTTCACGATGTCGGAACCAATCATCTCAAGGCAAGAATCCGTTCACATCCGGATGTGGCGCGCGCCCATTATCACGATGTCGAACTCGGTCCGGGCGGTTTCGAATTCATCTGATTGAAAGGCGGCCGGGGTTCAGGTTTCGGAAGAGCAAACCGGGGGCGGCTGGCAATGCCGGACAACACGACGCATCGCCAGCACATGCCCCGTCATGCATTAGCGAAACTAATAAAACGACTTATTCAGGTCAATCGTACTGGATACGATTGGTGAAACGGTCGGCCCCGGTCGACACACAATCCAGCCGTATGTTTTGGAGGAAGCAACGATGAAAACGAGCAGCGATCGCATACTGACCACCCACGTCGGCAGCCTGCCACGGCCGCTTCCGTTGGAGGAGATGCTGTACGCAAAGGAGATGGGCACGCTGGAACCCGGACAGGCATCCAGCTTCCCGGAACAGGTGGTATCCGCCGTCGCCGAGGTGGTGAAAAAGCAGGCCGATCTGGGCGTGTCGATCATCGACGATGGCGAGATGAGCAAGTACGCGTATTCGACCTACGCACGCAATCGTCTGAGCGGCCTCACCGGCGCCAATCAAACGCTCGCGCTCTCCGAGCTCACCGAGTTTCCGAACTTCGCGAGGCGTGTGAACCTCGATATCCAGACGCCCGCATGCATTGGCCCGATCGCGTATCGCGGCGAAGCCGAACTGCAGACGGACATCGCCAACTTCAAGTCGGCGCTTGCGAACGTGGCGCACGAGGACGGCTTCATGAACGCCTCCTCGCCCGGCATCATGGCGCATTACATGCCGAACCGGCACTACCCGAGCCACGAAGCCTATCTCTATGCGCTGGCTGATGCGATGAAGCATGAATACGACGCAATCGTCGCCGCCGGCCTGATCCTGCAGGTCGACTGCCCTGACCTGGCGCTGGGGCGTCATTTCCGTGCCGAGCCGCTCGGCGTCGCGGAGTTCCGGAACGAAGTCGCGCTGCTCGTCGAGGTGCTGAATCATGCGTTGCGGGATATCCCGCCCGATCGCGTCCGGATGCACCTGTGCTGGGGCAACTACGAATCCCCGCATCATCACGATATCGACCTGCACGAGATCTTCGATCTCATCGTTACCGCGCGCCCCATGGCCATCCTGCTCGAAGCGGCGAATCCGCGTCACGCGCATGAATGGAGCCTGTTCAGGGAAACGCCCCTTCCGGACGACAAGATCATCGTGCCAGGCGTGATCGATACCTGCACCAACTACATCGAACACCGTGAAGTCGTGGCACAACGAATCCAGCAGTATGCCGATCTGGTCGGGCGCGAGCGCGTGATTGCCGGTACGGACTGCGGTTTCGCCAGTCTCGCCACCATGAAGACGGTCGATCCCGATATCGCATGGAAGAAGCTCGAGGCCATGGTGCAGGGGGCGGAAATCGCGTCAGCCCGGCTGTGGCGCAAGGCGACGTAACACTCGATGCACCAGGAAAATTTGCCGGTCAATCAATGAAAATCATTCATATCACTGACGTCCATCTGGTCCCGCCGGGCCAGCAGCTGTTTGAAAGCGATCCGCAGGAGAGGTTGCATGCCTGCCTGGCGCACGTGGCGACCCATCACGCTGATGCGAACATGTGCATCATGACCGGGGATCTCGCGCATGACGGCGACGAGGAAGCCTACGTCGTGCTGCGCGATGCGTTGCGCAACTTCCCCGTTCCGGTCCGCCTGGTCGTGGGCAACCATGATGACCGGCGCAAGTTCCGGAACGTGTTTCCCGACGCCGAGGCAGACGAGCACGGTTTCATCCAGTCGTACGCGGACACGCCTGCCGGGCGGTTCATTTTTCTGGACACGAAGCAGGATGGCACGCACGCAGGATGGTATTGCGAGAAGCGTCAGGCATGGCTCGACGCACGGCTTGGCGAAGCGGCCGGCAAGCCGGCGTATCTGTTCATGCATCATCCGCCGTTCCGGATCCATCTTCAGTCGATGGACACCATCATGCTGCGAAATCCTGAAGCATTTGCCGCGGTCGTCGAACGACACAATATCGGGCACGTGTTCTTCGGGCATGTGCATCGGCCGGTGTCCGGCACGTGGCGCAACATCCCGTTCAGCACGCTCGCGGGCCTGAACCATCAGACGGCGCTCGACTTTGCCGAGAGCGGGATCGTGACGAGCCTCGAACCGCCGGCCTATTCGATCGCATTTTTCAACGACACCGGGCTCGTGATTCACAACCACGAGTTCCTCGACCGCAGTCCACGGTTTCGATACAACCCGAATCGCGACAAGGGTCATCAGGTGCAGCGCATGCAGTCAGACCATTAATAAATCGTCTTTTCTGCGCGTCGCATAACGCATATTACTTCGCATACCTAATGGTGAAAAATGAACGTCACACGAAGAAGTTTCATGAAATCCGCGGCTGCGCTATCGGGAGCAGCGCTGGCTGAAGCCTTTCCGTTTTCGGCCGTTGCAGGCTCTGACACGGTGACGGTCGCGGCACTGTATGACATCTCGGGTGCATTCAATGCTTATAGCGTCGGCGCCAACCTGTGCGCGCAATTCGCCGCCAGGGAGTTGAACAAGGCCGGCGGCCTTCTGGGCAAACAGGTTGTCGTGAAGACCTACGACGCGCAGTCCGACATCAACAAGTATCCCCAGTATGCCCAGCAGGCCGCGCTTGGTGAACGTGCCGTGATGGCCATCGGTGCGCTTACCGGTGCAGCCCGGGAAGCGACCCGTCCCATTCTCCGCAAGTACCGGGTACCGTTCTTCTACGGGTCCGTCTACGAAGGCGGTGTCTGTGAGCAGAACACCTTCTGCGTCAATACCGAGGGGAACCAGCAGATCGTCCCGCTGCTGGAGTGGTCGTTCAAGAATCTCGGAAAAAAGCTTTACTACATCGCGTCGGATTACAACGCACCACGCACGTTCGGCGCCTGGAACCACGTCATGGCGAAGCGCGAAGGCGGCAGCGTCGTGGCCGACGACTACTACCCGCTCGACACGACGGACTTTACGTCCGCGATCGCGAAGATTCAGGCGGCCAAGCCGAATTTCATTCATTCGTGCCTGGTCGGCGGCCCTGCCATGGCGTTCTATCGCCAATGGGCCGCGGCCGGCATGTTGAAGAAAATCCCGATCGTTTCCATGATCTTCGGTGCAGGCCTCGAACACGAGGTGCTTTCGCCGCAGGAGACCAATGGCATCTATGCGGCCTACAACTACTTCCAGGAACTGGACACGCCGCAGAACAGGGACTTCCTGAACCGCTTCACCAACGCGATGGGCAAGGATCACCCCTACCTCAGCGGGGAGGCGATCGGCGGCTACAACGGCGTGATGCTGTGGGCCGAGTGCGTGAAGCGGGCGAAGAGTTTCGATCGCGATGCCGTGATGAAGGCCTGGGAAAGCGGTATCACCTGGGAGGGGCCGGGTGGAAAGATGGTCACCGACGGCACGACCCATCATACGACTCAGGACGTCCACATCATCCGGGTACAGGATCGCAGATGGCACCTCATCGAGACGAAGACGCAGATTCGTCCCGACCCGTATGGCGGCCGATGCAACGTTCCCCAATATCCTGCCCAGACCGAATTTCTGCAACCGCAACTTTGAGTGCTGTGTGCCGTTGTGACGGATGGCGCGCGGCGGACGACGTGAACCGTCGCGCGCAAGACTTCCTGTCGCGACGCACGATGCGCGGGTGAAACATGGACAAAACGCTGATTCTGGCATTCACGATCGTCAATGCCATCGCGGTGCTGGCACTGATCAGTTCGGGGCTCGCGGTCATTTTTGGCATGATGCGGGTCATCAATTTCGCGCATGGCGAGTTTCTGATGCTGGGTGGGTACGCGACCATCCTGGCGTCCCGTCTCGGGCTGAACATCTGGCTTGCGATCTTTCTCGCGGCACCGTTGACCGTGGGCCTCATCGGGTACGTCGTGGAGCGCCTGATCATCAGGCGCATGTACGGCAATCTCGTCGGGACAATGCTGGCAACGTGGGGCCTGAGCCTGTTTCTGACTGGCGGGGTAACCGCGATCTTTGGAAACACGATCAATGGCGTCAGCGCCCCGCTCGGGCATATCCCCATCGGGCAGGGCGGCTATACGTTGGGGGTCTACCAGATCGCGATCGTCGCAATTTCGTTCGCGCTGGTCGGGCTCGGTTTTCTCGCGCTGACGAGAACGCGCTTCGGACTCGTCGCGCGCGCAGCAATGCTCAATCCGGAGCTTGTGTCGGTGCTCGGCTTCAACCGGCAGCGAATCTACGCGGTGACCTTTGCATTGGGTGCAGCCTTGAGCGGTTTTGCCGGCGCGCTGCTGGCGCCGATCTCGGGCGTCACGCCACACATGGGCGCCGCCTACATCGCGAAGGCTTTCGTCTCCGTCATTTGCGGCGGCGGCTCGCCAGTCATGGGGCTGATTTCAGCGGCCACGGTCCTGGGTCCGGTCGAGGCGCTCGTCTCCTACCTTGCAACCCCCATCGTCGGACAGGCGGCCCTGTTGCTGGTAGCGATTGTCCTGCTGCGCATCTATCCGAAGGGCATATCCGGACTCTGGACCCGGGAGCACTAACATGCGTCAACTCATCATCAGGCATACCTTCTTTCTTGTACTCATCGCGACGGGCATCTGCGCGCCGTACCTGCTCGACCCGTTCCACCTCGTCGCATGGTCGGGTTACGCGGCGCTGGCCATCGGCGGCCTGGGCCTCGCGTTCGTGTGGGGGACGCTGGGCGTTCTCAGTCTCGGACATACCGCGTTTTTCGGTCTCGGTGCGTATGCCTATGCGCTGTGCGCCCTCAATACGGGTAGCAGCACGTGGGCGATCGTCGTCGCCGTCGCCCTCCCCGTCGTGGTATCCCTCGCGCTGGGCTACTTCCTGTTCTTCAGTCGCCTGGGCGATGTGTACCTCTCGGTCATCACCCTGTGCGTGACGTTGATCTTCTTTTCGTTTTTCAGCAGCACGGCGGATCCGTTCTACCACCTCGGGAGCGTTCCGCTTGGTGGCTTCAACGGGATCAACGGCGCGCCGGGTCTCAACATTCCCGGCCAGCCGGCGGCGCAACTGTCGGTCGAGGCGACGTTCGTTACCTGCGTGATGTCCCTGGCCATCGTCTACGCGGCGCTGACGTGGTTGCGCAAGCATCGAACCGGTCGTGTGATGGCTGCGATCAGGGAGAACGAATTGCGAAGCGAGTTACTCGGGTACGACGTGCGCCTGTACAAATTGCTGGGATATGCACTCAGCGCGATGGCAGCCGGACTTTCCGGGGCGCTTTATACGTCGGTCTCGGGGTTCGTCGGTCCCAACGCATTTGACCTGTCCCAGGCGTCGCAATTCGTCCTGTGGGTTATCGCAGGCGGCCTGGGCACCCTGGCCGGCCCCGTGGTGGCGAGCCTCGGCTTCCAACTGCTGGCGAGCTACCTCGGGACAAGCCAGACGATCAACACCGAACTGGTGTTCGGCACCGTGATCATCGTTTTCGTGCTGCTGGTTCCGCAGGGCATTCTGCCGTGGATCACGACCTGGAGCGTCCGGCTCCGCCGGATTGCACCGATATCGAGGGCACCCGAATGAAGCTGACGCCCATCATTTCGACTCATGCGCTGGTGAAACAGTTTGGCGCGGTGCGCGCCGTCAACAACGTCGATTTCGAGGTGTTTCCCGGCGAAATACGTTGTCTGATCGGCCCGAACGGTGCAGGCAAGAGCACGTTGTTCAAATGCCTGACGCATCAATACCGGCCGACCAGCGGATCGGTGTACTTTGCCGGAGCGGACGTCAGCGCCCTCCCCAGCTTCCAGGTTGCGCGGCTGGGCATCGCCATCAAGAACCAGATTCCCAGCGTGTATCCGAACCTCAGTGTGCGCGAAAGCATCTGGCTGGCCCTGCGCGGTCAGGGTTTGTCCAGGCGCCGCGCGTCAAGCAAGGTAGCGGCGACGCTCGAGGAAATCGGCTTTACCGAAGAAATGGCCGGCATGCCGGTCGGCAGCCTGTCGCACGCGCATCGCCAATGGTGCGAACTGGGGATGCTCAGAGCCAGCGCCCCCCGCCTGGCTTTGCTGGACGAGCCGACAGCGGGCATGACCTCGAGCGAGATGCTGAAGACGGTGGAACTGATCAAACTCCTCAACAAACAGGCCACCGTCATCGTCGTCGAACACGATCTCGACTTCATTGCGCGTCTTGCGCAACGCGTAACCGTATTCCACAAAGGGGAAATCCTCGCCGAGGACACGATGGCCAACATTCAGGCAAACGAAACCGTGCGCGACGTTTACCTCGGTCGAAAGAAGGAAGCGGGCGATGCTCATTCTTAAGGACGTGACTGCCGGTTATGACGACGCTCCGGTCTTGCACGGCACGAATCTGGCAATGGGCGACGGGGAGATCGTGGGTGTCGTCGGCTACAACGGCATGGGCAAGACGTCGCTCTTGCGCGCCGTGATGGGCACCTTGCCGGTTCGATCCGGAACGATTACCTGGCGCGGGGCCCCGATCCATGGGGTGCCCGTTCACCTGAGGAGCCAAGCCGGAATCAGCCTGGTGGCGCAGGGATGCACTGGTTTTCCGAAGCTCACCGTGATGGAGAACCTGCGTCTCGCATCGTTTGCGGATCGTGGCCGGCGCGAACACGCTATCGAGAAAGTGCTAGCCCGGATACCCCGGCTGAATCGCCTGCTCAAACGGCCGGGTGCCGCACTTTCCGGCGGCGAGCGTCAACTGCTTTCATTGGCAAGGGCACTGATCACGGTCCCGCGGCTGTTGCTCATTGACGAGATCACGGACGGTGTCCAACCGTCGGTATGTGATGAATTGTCGGACCTCCTGAACAGGATCGCGCAGGAAGACCAGTTGTCGATGCTGATCGTCGATCAAGACCTGAGTTTTGTCGCGTCGGTGGTGAAGCGTGCGGTGGTGATGCAAAAGGGACGAATCGTGGCAGACCGGTCACGGGTCCAGTTGCTAGGCGACACGCCCTTCGACGTGGAGCCTGCGGCCGTCGCGTGAGATCTGACGCCCCCCATGCTGGCGACCGGTGTCGTCTCGGTTCGGCTGAGATGACATCTATCGAATCGCTCATGTCGAGCTTAACGTTGTGACAACCGAAAGGAGAATTTGATGTCCTCAATCCTGAACGAACTTGCCGTCCTCTATACGGATGCTGCCCAGGGGCGATATGGACTGACTGCCGTACGGCAACAGGAGCACGCCTTGCAGGCGGGCGCGCTGGCGGAGGCGAATAACGAACCGGCCAGCCTGATTGCCGCATCCTTTCTTCATGACGCTGGTCATATGATTCATGATCTTGGGGAAGATTGCGCAGCCAGAGGCATCGATGACACGCACGAAGAGCGCGGAGCGCGCTGGCTTGCGCAGTACTTCGGTCCCGCGGTGACCGAACCGATCCGGCTGCACGTGGCAGCGAAACGCTATCTGTGCACGGTCGAACAGGAATATACGCAGTGCCTCGCACCGGATTCGATCCGCTCGCTTCAATTGCAGGGGGGCTTGATGTCGCGGGAAGAGGTCGAAGCGTTTATCGGCAAACCCTACGCGCAGGAGGCGATTCGGGTGCGCCGGTACGACGATCTGGCCAAGCGCCCGGGTGTGGCGACGCCGCCGGTTGATCATTTTTTGGCTCAGTTGAAGACACTGCTTGAAAATACGGATCTTTGAAGCGCAGCGCGTAGCCGCTGCTGCTCGCGAAATGGATCAACACACTTCGCCGGCCAGACAGCGAGTGGCTACGCGTTTGACGCGATATTCCGTCCCGGGTGGCACGGCACGCGACCTACGTGCAACTCGACACTACGGCAGGCGCGGATCGCGGTCATTCGATCCGCCAGAGCTTGCGCCAACAACGTCGCTGGCATGACGCTTGCGCCAGCAACACGGCCCTATCCAGCCATCCCTATCTTTTTTCGTGCGCGGCCAGCGCCGATAATGCGTACGGCAACGACAGACGACACCGCATCGATTCAAGGAGGCCCCCGCATGACGACGCCGTTCAAGCTGGGCGACCATGTTCGCTGGAATTCCGAAGCCGGTTACGTGACCGGCACGATCATCGCGATCCACACGCAGGACTTCGACTACAAGGGGCATCGCCACCGCGCGTCGCCCGACGATCCGCAATACGAGATCAAGAGCGACCGCACCGACCACATCGCCGCGCATCGCGGCCGCGTGCTCGAACGCATGGCGGGCAAGGACGACGCGTGACGCTCCCGTTCTACACGATCGGCCATTCGAACCGCACGCTCGACGAATTCGTCGACCTGCTCGACGCGGTCGATATCGCACTGCTTGCCGATATCCGGAAGATGACGCGCTCGCGCACGAATCCGCAGTTCAACGAAGCGACGCTCCCCGACGCACTGGCCGCCGTCGATATCGCGTACGAACACATCGCGGCGCTCGGCGGCCTGCGCGGCAAGTCGCGCGGCGTGCCCGACGAGGTCAACGACTTCTGGACGAACCGCAGCTTCCATCGCTACGCCGACTACGCGCTGTCATCCGAGTTTCGAACGGGCCTCGACCAGCTGGTCGCGCAAGGGCACCGGCAGCGCTGCGCGATCATGTGTTCGGAAGCCGTGTGGTGGCGCTGTCACCGGCGCATCGTGTCCGACTACCTGATCGCACGCGGCGAAACAGTGTTGCACATCATGGGCCGCAATCGCGTGGAGCCCGCGCGTCTCACGGCCGGCGCGGTGATCCGGGACGACGGCACGCTCGTCTATCCGGACGTCGACGGCGATGCGGCTGCGGAGGACGCCGGCGCGCAGCCGAACGGGTAACGCGGCGCCGGTCGTGCGCACGGCGGGGATGGCCTGAAGCCCGGCGCAACGCCCCGCGTCGACCGGCCGCCGCCCTGCGTACGACACACTGCACGCTTGCCCCTGTTTGCGCCGCCGCGATCCTGCATTACCATCGGGCGACCCCCGCGCGCGCCTCCGGCCCGCGCGACCCACCACCTCTACGCTCCCGCACGAATGCTCGCTCTCATCATCGTCGCCGGCCTGTGGGCCGGCCTGCAGAACGCCCTCGCGGGCGGCGGCTCGTTCGTCACACTGCCCGCGCTGATCGTGTCGGGGATGTCGCCGCTCGCGGCGAACATCACGTCGACGGTCGCGCTGTTTCCCGGCCAGGTCACGACGGGCTGGGCAAGCCGGAACATGGTGCGCGGCGCGGGCAAGCTGCCGTTTCGCGCGCTGTTCGCGATCAGCGTGGTCGGCGGCGCACTCGGCGGGCTGCTGCTGCTGAAAACCCCGTCGTCGATCTTCTCGCACCTCGTGCCGTGGCTCGTGCTGTTCGCGACGGTCGTGTTCGCATGGGGCAGTTTCTTCCGCAAGCCGGGCGCCGGCACGCAGCACCTCGGCCCCGTCACGGCCGCGATCTCGCAGTTCCTGATCGCGATCTACGGCGGCTACTTCGGCGGCGGCATCGGGTTCCTGATGATGGCCGCGCTGACGATGGCCGGCCTGTCGCCGCGTCACGCGATGTCGACCAAGAATGCCCTCGCGGGCGTGATGAACGCGTCGGCGGTCGTGCTGTTCCTGACCTCGCCGCACCTGCACTGGCAGGCGGCAATCGCACTCGGCGGCGGCGCGATCGTCGGCGGCCTGCTCGGCGCGTGGGCGCTGCACCGCGTGAACGAGCGCGTGCTGCGGATCGCGATCGTCTGCATCGGCGCCGCGCTGACCGTCGGCCTGTTCGTCAAGCCGATCTGACGCGCGCGCGCCGATCGCGCGCTCAGGCAGGCGTCCGTGCGTCGAGCCAGGGCGCGTCATGCGCCTGCATCGATGTCGCGGGCGCCTGGGGCGGCTTGTGCGCCCCGCTCGTCAAGCGTTGCGGGCCGGCGTGTTCAACCGAACGGCCGCACGCCGATCAGCGGGCCGTGCAGGAACAGCGCGAACACGGCCCATGCGACGAGCCCCGCCACGATCGTCACGGCATCGCCCGACAGCCTGCCGGCCGGATAGCGGACGCCGTCGCGGCGGTCGCGTGCGCGCCACACGACGAAATCGACCAGCGACCACACGAAGAATGCGCCGAACAGCACGACCGCATGCAGCGTGCCGTTCGCGAGCAGGTGCGCGACCGCCCACACCATCACGCCGGCCACCATCGGATGGCCGACGAGCGTCTTGATGCGGTTGCGCGGCACGTAGGCCGCGGCGATCAGCACGAATGCGATCGCGGTCAGCATGCCCGTGAGGTGCCGGACACCGACGGGTGACACCCACAGCAGCGTCACGCCCTGGCGCGCGGTCCCGTAACCCCAGATGATCAGCACGAAGCCGACGATCGACGCGATCGCATAGGGGCCCTTCCAGCGTTTCTCGCCGATCCGCGCGATGGTCGCGGACCGCCAGCCGTCCGCGACGATCCGGATCGAATGCACACCGAGAAAGATCGCTAAACCGAGAATCAGGACGAGCATCGGCTATCTCCGTCTGGAACGATGAGTGGGGGGAAGCATTCGCGCGGCTTACGATGCGCCGTTCGCGTGACCGCCGTCAGGGCAGGCGCGGGTCGAGCCAGACACGGACGCGATCCGCGCCGATCATAAACGTCGAAGCCACCGTTGTGAAGCACGGGGAAGATGCGGGTGGCCGGCTTGATGTTTTCGCGTATCCGGGGCAGGCGACGCGTCGATGACACTACGATTGCTTGCGCTTCACGCCGGATTTCACGGCCGGCTTCGATGCAGGTTTCGGCGTCGGCTTCGCGGACGGTTTCGCACGCCGCTTCGTAGCCGGTTTCGATTCCAACGGCGTCTTTGGCGCCGCCTTTACCTTTGCCTTGCGCTTCGGCGCCCCCGCCAGCAGCGCCGCGCGATAGGCGCCGCGGCACCAGTCGAACAGCGCGCCCGCGTCCTCGAGCACGTCGGCCGGCGTTTCGTAATAGCCCTCGAGCGCAACGGTGCGCGTGGGCCGCTCGTACGAGAACGGCCCCATCCCCGCCGCAACGAACGCCGGACGGTTCACGTCGTCGACGCGCAGGAACAGCGACCCGCGCGACATGAAGCCGAACATCACGCCGTCGAGCCGCATCGCGGCGCCGCTGAAGAACCGCGCGACCTCGACCTTGCCGAGCGGCGCGAGCTGGTACGCGATCTCCTCGCCGTGCGCCTTCTCCGCTTGCCAGCTCATTCGAACGCCGTGCAGCGCTGCGTCCACACGTCGAGTTCCGCGTCGTCGAAGCCGACGGCCGCCGCGCTTGCGCGGATCTGCCGCCACGTCGCACGATCGACCGGAATGCCGTCCGCGCCGCGCGCGGCGCGGCTCGCCTCCTCCGGCTCGCCGGGCATCCGCACCGGCACATCGCCCGCCTGCGGTGACGCCTTCGCCCACGCGACGAACGCATCGGCCTCACGCTGCGCATCGGCCGCATCGAACGCGTCCGGATCGATCAGCACCGACAGCATCCCGTTGACGATCGCGCTCGTCTTCTGCAGCGTGTCGCCGTAGGTCGTATGCCCGCCGACCAGCGCGCCGCCGAAGATCTCGCACATCGCGGCCAGCGCATAGCCCTTGTGCAGCCCGAACGGCAGCAGCGAGCCGAACGGCTGCTCGTGCATCACGGCCGGTTCGTCGGTCGGCTGGCCGCGATGATCGATCAGCGACCCGGCCGGCACGCGCTTGCCCTGGTTGTACGCCACCCGCGTCTTGCCGTACGCGATCGCGCTCGTCGCGAAATCGAGCAGCAGCGGCGGCCGGCCCGCGTGCGGATACGCGGCGCAGAACGGATTCGTGCCGAAGCGCGGATCGGTGCCGTTGAGCGGCGCGACGAGCAGGTCGCCCGGCACGTTGACGAAATGGAACGACACGAGCCCCGCGCGCGCGCACTGCTCGGCCCAGTGCCCGATGCGGCCGAGGTGATGGACGTCGCGCAGCCCGATCGCGCAGATGCCCATGCGCCGCGCGCGCTCGATGCCTTCGACCATCGCCTCGAACGCGATCACCTGGCCAAAGCCGCGCCCGCCGTCGATCGTCAGCACCGCGCCGCCGTCGCGGACGATCGACGCGTGACCGTTCAACTGCAACTGCCCTTCCCGCCACGAAGCGACGTAGTTCGGGATCATTCCGATCCCGTGCGAATCGTGACCGGCCAGGTTCGCGCCGACCAGGTGATCGGCGACGAGCCGCGCCTCGCGCTCGCTGCTGCCGGCCCGCTCCCAGAGTGCCGCGACGAATGCGTGCAGCGGTTCGGCGCGCATACGCAGCGGGTCGGTATCGGGGGGCGGCGGCGCGGTCATCGGCAAGGCTCCGTCTGGTCGGGTGGAATCCGGTGAGGGCGGAAGAGGCAGCGCGAACGCTCAGCGCGCGGACGCGATCACGTCCGCCACCGCCGCGGTCAGCTTCTTCGCGTACGGCACATGCAGGAACTCGTTCGGGCCGTGCGCGTTCGACTTCGGCCCGAGCACGCCGCACACCATGAACTGCGCGGCCGGGAAACCTTCCTGCAGCACGTTCATCAGCGGGATCGTGCCGCCGAGGCCCATGTACGCGCAGTCCGCACCGAAGTGGCGGCGCGACGCGGCGTCGAGCGACGACGCGAGCCACGGCGCGAGATCCGGCGCGCTCCAGCCGGTCGCGGCGCCCGCGTCCGGCTTGAACGTGACCTTCGCGTTGTACGGCGGATCGAGTTCGAGCAGTGCCTTCAGCTGCTGCACGGCCTGCGCGGCGTCGACGAGCGGCGGCAGGCGCAGCGACAGCTTGAACGCCGTGCGCGGACGCAGCACGTTGCCCGCGTCGGCGAGCGCCGGCAGGCCGGCCGCGCCCGTCACCGACAGCGACGGGCGCCAGGTCGAATTCAGCAGCGCGTCGCGCGGATCGGTCGTGGTCGGCAACACCGGCTTGCCGTCCGCGCCGCAGGCCCACGGCAGCCCCTTCCACACGGTGTCGCCGAGGATCGCGGCGGCCGCGTCGGCTTCGCGCACGCGGCTGTCGGGAATCTCGCAATGGAACACGCCCGGCAGCAGGTTGCCGTTCTTCGCATCTTCCAAGCGCTCGAACAACTGGCGCATCACGCGGAAGCTCGACGGCGCGATGCCGCCGAAGACGCCCGAGTGAACGCCTTCCTCGAGCACCTCGACCTGCAGGTCGCCGGACACCAGCCCGCGCAGCGACGTCGTGAGCCACATCTGGTCGTAGTTGCCGGCGCCCGAATCGAGGCACACGACGAGCGACACCTGCCCGAGCCGGTCGCGCAGCGCGTCGACGTACGGCAGCAGGTCGTAGCTGCCCGACTCCTCGCAGGTCTCGATCAGGCCGACGCAGCGCGGCCGTTCGACGCCCTGCTCGTCGAGCGCGCCGAGCGCCGCGAGACTTGCGTAGATCGCGTAGCCGTCGTCGGCGCCGCCGCGGCCGTACAGCTTGCCGTTCTCGAACTTCGGCGTCCACGGGCCGAGGTCCGCGCGCCAGCCGTCGAATTCGGGCTGCTTGTCGAGGTGGCCATACAGCAGGATCGTGTCGGTGCTGCCCGAGCGCGTTGCAGGGGTTTCGAAGAAGATCACGGGCGTGCGGCCCGGCAGGCGCACGATCTCGAGCTTCAGGCCTTTCACCGGCTGGCGTTCGGCCCACTGCGCGGCATCGGTGACGACGCGCTCGAGATAGCCGCGCTGCGCCCAGTCGGGGTCGAATGCGGGACTCTTCGCGGGGATCGCGATGTAATCGGTCAGTGCGTGGAGGATTTCATCGTTCCACTTGCGCTCGACGAAGGTAACGAGCTTGTCATGGT
This sequence comes from Burkholderia sp. Bp9140, assembly GCF_003853425.1. Lineage (NCBI taxonomy): Bacteria > Pseudomonadati > Pseudomonadota > Betaproteobacteria > Burkholderiales > Burkholderiaceae > Burkholderia > Burkholderia sp. Bp9140. The sequence goes on along the minus strand of NZ_QTPQ01000048.1, from coordinate 25,020 downwards.
CGAGGACGGGGGTCGTGTCGACGGAGGTCATGGTGGGGTGCCTGGATCGGGCTGACGAAAACCCGGATGATACGCCGTTGGCCCCCGGCCGGGGCCTTTCCGGGAGCCTTTCCGGGAGCCTTTCCGGGAGCCTTTCCGGGAGTCTTTCCGGGACCCTTTCCGCGGCCCGCTTCGGGCGGGTCCCCGGCCCCCTTTCCCGAGCCCCTTTCCCAAGCCGCTTTCCGCGCCCGTTCAGACGCCTGGCGGGAATGCGTCGCGCAGCCCCGCCGCGCACGCCAGCGCGTCGTCCCACAGTCGTCGCGTCAGCGCCCCGGCGTCCTCTTCGCGCGCGAGCGCCGCGGCCTCGCCCGCCCACAGTAGCGAGAAATCGTCGCGTCCCTGCCGTTCGAATGCGCCGCGCAGCGGATCGACCGCGGCCGTCGCGAGCGGGAACGCGGGCGCGAGCGCGCTCATCGGCCCCTGCTCGCGCATGAAACGCGTCAGCAGGCCGCGCGCCGGCCGGCCCGTGTACAGGTTGGTCATGCGGGTGCCGTCGTCGCGCGCCGCCCGCACCGCCGCGCGGTGCTGCGCGGAGCGGCCGGCCTGCGGCGTCAGCAGGTAGCCGGTGCCGATCTGCACCGCGCGTGCGCCGAGCGCGAACGCGGCCGCGATGCCGCGGCCGTCGGCGATCGCGCCGGCTGCGATCACCGGCGCGCGCACCGCGTCGACGACTTGCGGCAACAGCGCGAACAGCCCCGGCTGCGCGTGAATGTCGTCGGTCAGGAACATCCCGCGATGGCCGCCGGCCTCCGCACCCTGCGCGACGATCGCATCGACGCCGCGCGCGTCGAGCCAGCGCGCTTCCTCGACGGTCGTCGCCGACGATACGACCTGCGCGCCCGTGCGGCGCACGCGCTCGAGCAGCACGTCGTCCGGCAACCCGAAATGAAAGCTCACGACGGCCGGCCGCCACTCCTCGACGACCGCGCACATCGCGTCGTCGAACGGCGCGCGGCCCGCGCCGCCTTTCACGTCGGCCGGATCGAGCCCGGCTTCCGCGTAGTAGCCGGCCAGTGCCGCGCGCCAGCGCGCGTCGACCTCGGCGTCGGGCGCGGGCGGCGCATGGCAGAAGAAGTTCACGTTGAACGGGGCCTGCGTGCGCGCGCGGATCGCCGCGATCTCGTCGCGCAATTGCCGCGGACCGAGCGCCGCGCAGGCGAGCGAGCCGAGCCCGCCCGCTTCGCAGACTGCGATTGCAAGCGCGCTCAGCGAACCGACCATCGGGGCCTGGATCAACGGCAAACGGGAAGGCAGCATCGGCATCACCCTTCGAAAGAAAAGATCGTCATGCACGCCGGCGGCGCGCCTGTCTGTTCAACGCGCCCGATCATAATCGACACATTCGATCATGAACGGCCGCATTATTTACATCACGAAATGATTTAACCAGTTGGACAAGAATATGAATTATCCACCCAATGTCGATCCAGCCTGATTTTCGGCTTCCGCCATCACCGCAGCAACCCACATCGATCCTTCCACACTGCCCCGCCAGCTCCGCACGGAACCACCAATCCGGTAATTTCAATGACATTCGTCAAAATTTAACCCATTAAATTTCAGCGTTAACCATTAACCGATTCGATGGACGATATAACATGACGTCGTTTAATAAAACGGCGATCCATTCCGGAATCGTCGACCGGCGCCGGGCCGCGCCACCTCAACCGCGTCACGTTCACTCAAGGAGCCTCGCATGTCGGATGCCAGCTCGTCCTCCTCCCGATCCGCCGCCGCGCCAGCCGCGACTTCCGCGCCGAAAATCGGCGTCATCCCCGCCACGCTGATGGTCGCGGGCAACATGATGGGCTCCGGCGTCTTCATGCTGCCCGCGAACCTCGCCGCCACCGGCGGCATCGCGATCTTCGGCTGGCTGATCACCGTGGTCGGCGCCGTGTCGCTCGCGCTCGTATTCGCGAAGCTCGCCGCGATCGACCCGGCCGCGGGCGGCCCGTACGCGTATGCGCGCAAGTCGTTCGGCCCGTACATCGGCTACCAGACCAACCTGATCTACTGGCTCGCGAACGTGCTCGGCAACGTCGGCCTCGCGGTCGCCGGCCTCGGCTATCTGACGCACTTCTTCCCGATGCTGCGCGACCCGCTCGTGTTCGCGCTCGCGCAGATCTTCGTGATCTGGCTGTTCACCTACGCGAACATCCTCGGGCCGAACGTGGTCGGCCGCGTGCAGTCGGTCACGACGATCTTCGCGCTCGTGCCGATCCTCGGGATGGCCGTGTTCGGCTGGTTCTGGTTCAGCAAGGACGTGTATTTCGCCGGCTGGAACGTATCGGGCGCAAGCAGCTTCAGCGCGATCGGCGCGACGCTGAACTTCACGCTGTGGGCGTTCATCGGCGTCGAGAGTGCGTCGGTGTCGGCCGGCGTCGTCGAGAACCCGTCGCGCAACGTGCCGATCGCGACCGTCGGCGGCGTCGTGCTCGCGGCCGTCTGCTACGTGCTCAGCTCGACCGTGATCATGGGGATGATCCCGAACAAGGCGCTGCTCGCGTCGAGCGCGCCGTTCGCGGATGCCGCGCGGCTCGCGCTCGGCGACACCGCCGCGAACGCGGTCGCGATCTGCGCGGCGCTCGGCTGCCTCGGCTCGCTCGCGGGCTGGACGCTGCTGGTCGGCCAGACCGCGAAGGCCGCGGCCGACGACGGCCTGTTCGCCGGCGTGTTCGCGCGCGTCAACTCGAAGAACGTGCCGTCTGCCGGCCTCGCGATCGTCGCGGTGATCATGTCCGTGCAGGTGCTGGCGACGATGTCGCCGAGCGCGAGCGAGCAGTTCGGCAAGATCGCGTCGATCGCCGTGATCATGACGCTCTTGCCGTACATCTACTCGTGCATCGCGATCAAGGTGCTCGGCTACGGCAAGATGCCGTCGCACCAGTTCACCTTCTACACGATCGTCGGCCTGATCGGCGCCGTCTACGCACTGTGGGCGATGGTCGGCTCCGACGGCCAGCAGACGCGCTGGTCGCTGATCTTCGTGATCGCGACGATCGTGTTCTACGAGCTGTCGATCAACCGCCAGCGCGAAATCGAGGAAACCCACGTCCATCCGGGCGGCCGTTCGCCGCGCTGGGTGCGCTATCTCGCGCTCGGCGTCACCATCGTCGCGCTCGTCGCGACCTTCTGGATCTCCGTGGGCCGACACGAGGCCGACCTCCTTCACGCACGCTCGCCGGCCGCGGGCGTCCAGGCAACCCAGCAAACGGGGGAATAACCCATGACCGCTTCCTTGACCCAACCGGCGTTCCGCCGCCTCGGCATGAAGGCGCTGCTCGTGCAGCACGACATCGACGAACGCACGGCCACCGGACGCGCGGCCAGCGCGCTCGCCGAAGAATTGCGCACGCGGCTCGTCGACGTCGTGATCGCGACGTCCGCCGAAGACGCGCGCGCGGTGGTCGACGCCGATCCCGCGATCCAGTGCCTGCTGCTCAACTGGGAGCTCGGCAACGATCCCGGTCATGCGCCCGCGCAGGCCGTGCTCGACGCGATGCGCGCGCGCAACGCGACGGTGCCGGTGTTCCTGCTCGCGAGCCGGGCGAGCGCGGCCGCGATTCCCGTCGACGCGATGCGCAAGGCCGACGACTTCATCTGGCTGCTGGAGGACACCACCGCCTTCATCGGCGGGCGGATCGTCGCCGCGATCGAACGCTATCGCGAGACCGTGCTGCCGCCGATGTTCCGCGCACTCGCGCAGTTCTCGCGCGTGTACGAATACTCGTGGCACACGCCGGGCCACACCGGCGGCACCGCGTTCCTGAAATCGCCGGTCGGCCGCGCGTACTTCGAATTCTTCGGCGAAGCGCTGTTCCGCTCGGACCTGTCGATCTCGGTCGGCGAACTCGGCTCGCTGCTCGACCACTCGGGCCCGATCGGCGAAAGCGAACGCTACGCGGCGCGCGTGTTCGGCGCGCACCGCACGTATCACGTGACGAACGGCTCGTCGATGTCGAACCGCGTGATCCTGATGGCAAGCGTCACGCGCAACCAGGTCGCGCTGTGCGACCGCAACTGCCACAAGTCGGCCGAGCATGCGATGACGATGTCCGGCGCGATCCCGACCTACCTGATTCCGTCGCGCAACCATTACGGGATCATCGGGCCGATCATGCCGGAACGGCTCACGGCCGCCGCCGTGCGCCTCGCGATCGACGCGAACCCGCTGGTGCGCGGCCGCGACGGCATCGATCCGACGCCCGTGCATGCGCTGATCACGAACTCGACCTACGACGGCCTCTGCTACAACGTCGCGCGCGTCGAGGAACTGCTCGGCCAGAGCGTCGACCGGCTGCATTTCGACGAAGCGTGGTACGGCTATGCACGCTTCAACCCGATCTACCGCGACCGTCACGCGATGCACGGCGATCCGTCGCAGCACGACGCGAGCAAGCCGACCGTGTTCGCGACGCAGTCGACGCACAAGCTGCTCGCCGCGCTGTCGCAGGCGTCGTTCATCCATGTCCGCGACGGCCGCAACCCGATCGAGCATGCGCGCTTCAACGAGGCGTACATGATGCATGCGTCGACGTCGCCGAACTACGCGATCATCGCGTCGAACGACGTGAGCGCCGCGATGATGGACGGCCCCGGCGGCGAGGCGCTGACGACGGATGCGATCCGCGAGGCCGTCTCGTTCCGCCGGATGCTCGCGCGGCTGCATGCGGAATGCGAGGAGAACGACGACTGGTTCTTCAACGGCTGGCAGCCGGACACCGTGGTCGATCGCAAGACGGGCCGGCGCGTGCGCTTCCATGAAGCGGACGAAACGCTGCTCGCCACCGATCCGTCGTGCTGGGTGCTGCATCCGGGCGATACGTGGCACGGCTTCGGCGAGATCGAGGACGACTACTGCATGCTCGATCCGATCAAGGTGTCGATCGTCACGCCGGGCGTCGCGCCGCACGGCGGGCTGATGCCGGTCGGCATTCCGGCGTCGGTCGTCACCGCGTATCTGGACCGGCACGGGATCGTCGTCGAGAAGACGACCGACTTCACGATCCTGTTCCTGTTCTCGCTCGGCGTGACGAAGGGCAAGTGGGGCACGCTCGTCAACACGCTGCTCGACTTCAAGCGCGACTACGACGCGAACGCGCCGCTCGAACAGGCGCTGCCGGAACTCGCCGCGCGCTATCCGGATCGCTACGGCAAGCTCGGCCTGCGCGAGCTGTGCGACCTGATGTTCAGCGCGATGAGCGACCTGAAGACGACCGAGATGATGTCCCGCGGCTTCTCGACGCTGCCGCAGCCCGACTTCAGCCCGGCCGAGGCGTTCGAGCACCTCGTGCACAACGACATCGAGATGCTGGAACTGGCGGAGATGGCGGGCCGCACCGTCGCGACGGGCGTCGTGCCCTATCCGCCGGGCATCCCGCTGCTGATGCCCGGCGAGAACGCGGGGCCGGCCGATGGCCCGCTGCTCGGCTACCTGAAGGCGCTCGAGCAGTTCGACCTGCGCTTCCCCGGCTTCACGCACGACACGCACGGCGTCGAAGTCGAGGACGGCGTGTACCGGATCGCGTGCATCAAGGAAACCGCGCGCGATACCAACACGCGCTGAGCACGCGCGTCGCGACGCCGCGCCGGCAGGACGCGGCCGGCATCGCGACGCGGGATGACCCGCCGGTTACGCCGGCAGCTGACCGACCCACGCGGCAAGCTGCGCCTCGCCTTCTTCGTCGAGCTTGCCCTTCAGTTCGCCGTACCACGGCGCGATCGCGTCGGCCGGCTGCGTGGCCTTCAGGATCTCGAGACTGTTCTCGAGGAAGGAAGAAAAGAACGGAATGCCGCGCATGTAGAGGAAGGTCGAATCGGTGATGCGCACATGGCCGTACACGTCGCGCACCCATGCGAGATGCGGCAGCGCCTCGCGCAGGTGGCCGCCTTGCATCAGCGCGGAGATGAAGTTCACGCGCGCGGCGACATCCGACTGCTCGTGCGTGTCGTGATTGACCTCGGCGGCCTTCTGCATCCACGCTTCGCCGCGCTCCACTTCGTCGCACATCACGGACGTCGTCGCGAGCTGCACCGCGTTGTGCGCGCTCGGCTCGTGCTCGAACAACGCGAGCCAGTACGGAAACGCCTCCCGGTAACGCTTCATCGCCGAGTACGACAGCGCGCACAGGCGCGCCGCATCGGCCAGCCGCTCCGCGTGCGGCGCGGCCGCCGCGATCGCGGCCTCGTGCCGGCCGGCCTGGAATGCGTTCAGCGCGGGCGCGAGTTCGGGCGCGATGTCGGGGCCGTTCTGCCCGGCCGCTTCGGATGCTTCCGGGGCGTCTGGCGCTCCGGCCGACGGCGCGGGCGATGCGGCTTCGTCACGCGGTTTCTTTCCGAACAGCTTTCCCAGCAGGCCCATGGTGATTGTCCTTGTCGTTGTGAGGGATCAATGGCGGCTTCCTGCAGCGGCGCGGGATGCGCGGCATGCGTGGATCGGATCGCCGCACGGCGACCGCCATCTTACGCGCGCTTGAAGTCAGCAAGAAGCGACCGACGGCCGGGCGCCACTGAGGCAGGAGTAGACGCGACGCTCACGCGTCCGGCGGCCTGACGCCGCGATCCATCCCGCGCCGGTATGCGGCCGGGCTCGTCGCCGCGACGCGCCGGAAATGCCGGCGCAGCGATTCCTCGGAACCGAACCCCGCGCGCGCCGCGACCTGCGCGAGCGACAGCGCGGGATGCGCTTCGAGCATGTCCTTCGCGACGTTCACGCGCTCGCGGATCAGCCATGCGAGCGGCGACATCCCCGTCGCATCCGCGAACTGCCGCTGCAGCGTGCGCGTGCTCATCGCGGCCTGCGCGGCGAGCGACGCGAGCGTGTGCGGCTCGGCCGCGTGCGCGCGCATCCAGTCGATCAGCTTCGCGAGCCGGTCGGTGCCGCCCGGCGCCACCGGGCGCGGCACGAACTGCGCCTGGCCGCCGTCGCGATGCGGCGGCAGCACGAGGCGCTGTGCGACCCGGTTCGCGATCGCGCCGCCGTGATCGCGGCGCACGAGATGCAGCAGCATGTCGAGCCCCGCCGCCGACCCGGCCGACGTGACGACCTGCCCTTCGTCGACGTAAAGCGCATCGGGATTCACGCGCAGCGCCGGATAGCGCGCCTGCAGTTTCTCCGCATAGCGCCAGTGGGTCGTCACCGTGAGGCCGTCGAGCACGCCGGCCGCCGCCAGCACGAACACGCCCGAGCAGATCGAGCAGAGCCGCGCGCCGCGGCGATGCGCGGCCCGCAGTTTCTTCAGCAACGGTTCCGGCGGCGGTTCATCCGGATCGCGCCAGCCGGGAATCACGATGGTATCCGCGCGATCGAGCATCGCGAGCCGGTAAGGCGCGGCGACCGTGATGCCGCCCGCCGCGCGCACGGGCCCCGGCTCGCTCGCGCAGACCGCGAAGCGATACCAGTCGACCCCGAGCTCGGGGCGTTCGAGGGCGAACAGTTCGACCACGCAGCCGAATTCGAAGGTGCAGAGGCGATCGTAGGCGAGCGCGACGACGAGATGATTGTGCATGGCGCGATGTTACCGGAACTTGTCGATCGCGCCACTGCCGGAAAAGCCGCGGAACCGCGATACTGCCCCTCATTCCGGCGCATTCCGCGCCGTTCCTCAGGAGCGCCTTTCATGTCATACGTCACCGACGTCCCCGCCGCCGACAGCGCCGCCGCCCTCGCGCACTTCGAAGCGTCGCTGCGCTTCGAGACCGATTGCTGGGACGTGCACGATGCATTCGCGTCCGGCGCGCCCGATTTCGTGCTGCTCGACGTGCGGAGTCCGGAGCAATTTGCGGCCGGCCACGTGCCCGGCGCACGCAACCTGCCGCACCGCAAGATCATCGCCGGCAAGCTCGCCGGCCATCCGGCCGGCACGCTGTTCGTCGTGTACTGCGCGGGCCCGCACTGCAACGGCGCCGCGCGCGCGGCGATCCGGCTCGCGCGCCTCGGCCGGCCGGTGAAGCTGATGATCGGCGGCGTCACCGGCTGGCTCGACGAAGGTTTCTCGCTGAGCAACGAAGTGCAGCCGGCGGACGCCGAAGCGGGCTGATCGTCACTAAAAACGCAACAATCAATTGCCAGCACACGAACGGAAAAAGCGCGACAATCGGTCCCATTGCAGTTCGGATGGAGCAGCAACATGCAGAACGCAGTCCTGATTCAAGTGGCCGGTTCGGTGGCCGCGATCGCGATCTATTTTCTGCCGGCGGTCATTGCCGACCGGCGCGGCCGGCACGACAAGCTGACGGTCGCGATGTTCAACGCGCTGTTCGGGTGGACCGGCATCGGCTGGCTGATGACACTGTACTGGGCATGCCAGCCGAACCCGCAAACCGACGTCGCGCAAACCATCCTCGCCAAACGCCGCGGCATCAGCATGCGGACCTTCTCGACCGGTCTCGTCGAGCGCGTGCAGCGCCGCGTCGCCGCCCAGGAACAATGGGCGGAGAAGCAAGGCTGCCGTTAAGTCCCTCTTTCCCCGTTACCGCACTGCGTCGAACCTCGGCATCCTGACGTTGGTCGACGCGTGGTAATGCCACGCCAGCCCGCCGCGCGGCGGCCCGCCGCCCGCACGTAGCCACGCCCCGAACGCCCCCGCCGTCACGGCCCGCGCGATTCGCTCGCCCGGGCACCCATGCGGCCCCGTGCCGAAGCCGAAATTCGGCCCGGCCGCGCGGCCGGGCATCAGCCGGTGCGGATCGCGATGCACGGCCGGGTCGCGGTTCGCGGCGGCAAGCACGACGAGGATCGCGTCGCCGGCTTCGACGGTCACGCCTTCGATCGTCGTGCGCGCTGCGACGAAGCGGCGCGTGTTCTGCACCGGCGAATCGAAGCGCCCGGCTTCGGCAACGAATGCGTCGAGCGCGGCGGCGTCCGGCGCGACGCGCGCGGCGCCCGCTTCCACTGCCCCGTGCCATGCCACCAGCGCATTGCCGAGCCACGCGGCGGTCGCTTCGCAGGTCTGCGACAGCAGCCCGACGAGATTCGCGACCAGCGCACCGCTTGCCTGCCAGCCCGACGCGCGGGCCGCCTGCTGCACGGCCGCGACGAGCGTGCCGTCGTGCGCATGCGTCTGCGCGACGCGCTCCGTCATCCGGTCGAGCAACTGCCGCGCCGCGTCGCTCGCGCGGGCCAGTGCCGCGGCATCCGACAGCGGCGACAGCGCGGCGACGAAATCGACGACCTGCGCCGCGATCTCGTCGAGCCGCGCCTCGTCGAAGCCGAGCAGATCGGCAACCGCGCAGACGGGCACCGTCAGGCACCACGCGTTCAGCGCGCCGGCATCACCCGGCGCCGGCAAGCGCCGCGCGGCAAGCTGCGCGGCACGGTCGCGCAGCGCAGCCGTGTCGATCGGCGCGAGCGCCGTGCGCAGCGCCTGCTTCGGCAGGTCGTGCCGTGACGCACCGTCGTTCATGCGCACCAGCTCGCCGAACAGCGCGCCGGCCGTCGTGCCGCGCAACGCAGGCGGCACGGGCGCGTCCAGCGGGCGCACGCGGCAGGCCGGATGACCGAGCACGGCCGTCACGGCGGCCGCGCGGCTCGCGACCCACAGGCCGAGCGTGGCGTCGAACGCGAGCGGCGGCCCGTCGACGAGCGCCGCATAGTAGGGATAGGGATCGCGGTGCGTGACCGCTGCGATGGGATCGGTCGGGTTCATGCGGACAGTATCGGCGCGGCGCGCCGCCGCATGTTTCGGGCTGGCGTGAAATGTCGCGGCGCGGGCACCGGGCGTGGCCGCATCGCGACGACAGCTGGCGGTCAGGCAGCCGACCGGTAGCGGTGCGACTGCATCCGCATGCGTACGCGTCCGGCCGAAATCGCGCGCGGCTCGGGCACCACCGTGTCGTGATGGAACATTTCCTGCCGGAATTCGCCGTGTTCATCGAACCACTGGCAGATCAGCCAGTCGCCGTCGTCGAACACGACCGGCCCGGCATAGGTGACGGTCATGCGCGGCCCGCCCGTTTTCAGCGTCACGACATCGCCGACGCGCAACCTGAAGCGTTGATTTTCTCGGATCGTCATCGCTCTCTCAGCATTTTTATATATCGATATTATCGGCGGCCCACCAACCGTTCATTCGAACGTGCCGCAGATTATCAATCAAAAAATCGGACGGCAACTCCCGCGTACAAAAAAATGTACTGGCCGGAAAATGCAACAATGCGCGGCATCGACGCGCATGGCGCACACTCGATCGGCCGATCCGGCACGGCTTGCGCGCCGGCTCCGGTCAAACGGGCGGAATGCAGAGAATAGACGATGTATTTTGCGTCGTCACCGCCGATTAATCCGGACGCGGAGTCAGTTGATTATAGTCAATCAAACTTTCCACTGGGAACGATCCCACGATTTACTTTCGCTCATTCCCCGAATAAAACCGGTGAATTATCCGGTGCCGCAAACCAGCGGTTGATATCGCGCCCCGGCACGGCCGCTTGCGTGAACGTAAACGTGCCCTCCTGCGCCATCTCCTTCGCGGCGCGCAGGAACGCGCCGAGCGCGGCCCGCGCCAGCGCGCCGCCGACGCTCACGCGCTTCACGCCGAGCGCCGCCAGCGCATCGAGGCTCAGCAACCCGCCCCGCAGCCCCATCACGACGTTCACGGGCGCGCCGACCGCCTGCGTCACCGCCGCGATTTCGTCCGCATCGGTGATGCCCGGCGCATACAGCACGTCGGCGCCCGCGTCGCGATAGGCGACGAGCCGCGCGATCGTGTCGGCGAGGTCGTCGCGGCCGTGCAGGTAGTTTTCGCACCGCGCGGTCAGCGTGAACGGAAACGGCAGCGCGCGCGCCGCGTCGACCGCCGCCGCAATGCGCTCGATCGCCGCTTCGCGCGCGTAGATCGGCGCGTCGGCGCGGCCCGTCGCGTCCTCGATCGAGCCGCCGACCGCGCCGGCCTCGGCCGCGAGCCGGATCGTTTCGGCCACCGTGTCGGGCGCGTCGCCGAAGCCGTTTTCGAGATCGGCGCTGACGGGCAGGCCGCCCGCGGCGACGATCTCGGCGATGTGATCGAGCATCGCGTCGCGGCCGATCGCATTGTCGGGCTGACCTTTCGAAAAGGCATAGCCGGCGCTCGTGGTCGCGAGCGCCTCGAAGCCGGCCATCGCAAGCAGGCGCGCGGTGCCTGCGTCCCACGGGTTCGGGATGATGAAGGCGCCAGGGCGTGCATGCAGTGCGCGGAAGGCCTCGGCGTGGCGGGCTTGAAGATCGGAACGGGTCATCTCGGACTCCCGGAAGAAGTTGACGGATGAGCTTACGCCAGTCATGCGCGCGACGTTTCAGCGTTCGTCGAAATGTCGTCGCGCGACAGGAAAAAAGCCGGTGCGCCGACTACGGGCCGGCAGCCGGCAACGTGCGGGCCGGCGCCACCGCCCGTCCGCTGCCGGCCCGCAGTCGCCTACTCCGCTGCGGGTGGCCCGCCGTCGATGCCGAGCAACACGTCGGTGACGGCTTCGGAAAAGCGCATCGCGCGACCGTCGATCCGCACGCCGTCCGGATTGGCGAGGTCGCGCACGGCTTGCGGCACGCCATCCGTCACGACCACGGCCAGCGAACGGAAGTCGTTCGAGCCGGCCCTGCTTTCGTTGAATCGGATGAGCGGCGCGACGATCTGCTTGCGAACGTTCTCTGCTTGCGAACGCCCGCGTCGCTCACCTCGTATGTGAACGTTATCGGTTGAGTCCGGTTGAATCGTGAATGACGCAGGATTGCAGCCGCAGGTACCGCGTCAAACGACGTAAGCGCCCTTCGCGTGCAGTTCCGCTTCCGTGCGCTCGAGCGCCGCGATCGCATCGCTGCCTTCCAGTGCCAGCAACTGCGCGACCAGCGCTTCGGCCATCGCGTGCGCGGCCACCAGCGACGGGAAGAACGACGGGCTGTCGTGCGTGAAGATCAGTTGCGCATCCGCGTGCAGCGCGATCGGCGACACCGCGCTGTCGGTGATCGCGACGATCTTGCTGCCCTGCGCTTTCGCCGCCTGCGCGACGCGCGTCGCTTCCGCCGAATACGGCGCGAAGCTGACGACGACGGTCACGCTCTGTTTCGCGATCGTCCTCAGCTCCATTTCGAGCGAACCGGCGACGCCGTTGAGCAGTGACACGGTCGGACGGAACAGCCGATAGCCGTACACGAAGCCGAATGCGACCGGATAGCACGAGCGAAACCCCGCGACATGCACGTGCGACGCCTTGCGGATCAGTTTCGCGGCATCGACGAGCGCGTGCTCGTTCTGCGCGGCGGTGGCCGACAGGTTGTGTTGTTGCGCGGCAAGCAGGTCATGCGCGAGCGACGCCTTCGCGTCGGGCCGCACGAGCGAGCGCGCACGCTGCGTGAGCGGCTCGGGACGCGCGCGCACGCGCGCGACGCACAGGTCGCGCAACTCGTTCCAGCCGGGGAAACCGAATTGCTGCGCGAGCCGCACGAGCGACGCGGGTTGAACCTGCGCGCGCTGCGCGACCTTGCGCATCGACGAGGTGGCGACCTCGTCGGGATGATCGAGCAGAAATGCAGCGCCCGCCTGGAATTGCGGGCTCAGTTCGGAAAATTGCGCCCGGATCCGGGACGCGAGTTCATCGAAATTGGCAGCCATCTTGGTGAGAACGGGAACCGGTCGTCCATGGTATCACCGGCCCCGCGCGCATCGGTCAGCGCAGCACTTCGACGTGGTCGGCATCGACCTTCACGCGGCCCGACCATTTGCGCTCGAACTCGCCGGTCACCTTCACCTCGCTCTTGTCGCTGACGGGCTGGCCGGCCGCCCACAGCTTGTGGTCGATCTCGACGCGAATCGTGCCGGTCGAGTCGGCGAACTCGTAATCCTCGCCGCCGACGTGCTTGACGATGCGCCCCTGCAGCTGCACGTGCTGATCGTCCTTGCCGTTCGCGAGCAGTTCCTTCACGGTGGTCGTCGCGAGCGCGGACGGCCCGGTGTATTGCGCGTAGACGGCGGCAGGCAGCGTCGCGAGCGCGACTGTCAGGATTCTGGCCAGGTGTTTCATGATTGCGTTCCTCTTCTTCGATGTGGTGCCGCGCCCCGTTGAACGCGACGCACCAAGATTACGGACCGTAAGATTAAGCAAACCTGAAGGCGCGCCGAAGCGACACGGTGCCGCATTGGACGAGTACGAAAGCGCAACCGGCTACCGCCCTTTAAGCTCGGCCTAAGACACCTGCGCTTATCATGGGAATCCCGGGCGCCCGCGCCCGCCAACAGACACGAATCCATGCGCGTACTGCTCGTCGAGGACGATCCGCTGATCGGCAGCGGGCTCGAACAGGGCCTCAAACAGGAGGGCTTCGCGGTCGACTGGGTCAAGGACGGCGACGCCGCGGCGCTCGCGCTGCGCTCGACCGGCTACGGGCTGCTGCTGCTCGACCTCGGGCTGCCGAATCGCGACGGCCTGTCGGTGCTCGCGTCGCTGCGCCGCCGCGACGAAACCCTGCCCGCGATCATCATCACCGCGCGCGACGGCGTGCCGGACCGCATCGCCGGGCTCGACAGCGGCGCCGACGACTACCTCGTCAAGCCGTTCGTGCTCGAGGAGCTGCTCGCCCGCATCCGCGCGGTCAACCGCCGCCATGCGGGGCGCGCGCAAACGACGCTCGCCATCGGCCCGCTGCGGCTCGATCCGGTCAAGCACCTGGTCTGGCTCAACGACGACGAAGTCACGCTGTCGCCGAAGGAATTCGTGCTGCTGCACGAACTGATGCGCGACCCCGGCGCGGTGATCTCGCGCGAGCAGTTCGAGGAACGGCTGTACAGCTGGGGCGAGGAAATCGAGAGCAACGCGGTGCAGGTGCACATCCACAACCTGCGCAAGAAACTCGGCCACGACATGATTCGCACGGTGCGCGGCGTCGGCTACCGGATCGGTGACGGCGCATGACGAATCTGCAACACGCGATCGCGCGCTGGCGCAGCGCGTCGCTGCGGCGGCGCCTCTTGACGTGGCTGCTGCCCGCCGCATGCGTGATCGGGCTGGTTGCAAGCGCGGGCACCTACTGGGGCGCGCTGCGCGAGCTCGACGATCTCCTCGACGACCAGATGCGCAGCATGTCGAAGCAGATCGTCGTCGGCCCGAACGGCGAGCTGTCGTTCCGCAATCACGGCGACGGCAAGCACGACTTCGAGGCCAGCGATCCCGACGCCGTGTTGCTGCAGGTCTGGCGCAACGGCACGCTGGTTTATTCGACCGATCGCAAATCGACGCTGCCACCGCCCGCGCAAACGGGCATCGCGAGCGTCGATGTCGGCGGCCAGCCGTGGCGCACCTATGTCACCGAACGCGGCGGCACGACGATCCGGTTCGCGCAGGCACGCCATGCGCGCTGGGAAGCGATCGCAGGCATCGCCGTGCACCTGCTGTGGCCGGTGTTCTCGATGCTGCCGGTGCTCGCGATCGGGCTGTGGTTCGGCATCGGCGCGGGGCTGCGGCCGCTGCGCACGATCGCATCGGGCCTGAAGCGCAGGAATGCGAACAATCTCGAACCGGTCGACGTCGCGTCGATGCCGAACGAGGTCCGGCCGCTCGCCGAAGCGATCAACGACCTGCTCGCGCGGCTCGATCGTTCGTTCACGCTGCAGCGCCACTTCATCGCCGATGCCGCGCACGAGCTGCGCACGCCGATCATGGGGCTGTCGATCCAGTCGCAATTGCTGCGGCGCGCGGCGACCTCCGAAGAACGCGAGCAGATCCTCGCCCAGATCCACGCGGGCACGACGCGCCTCGGCCACCTCGCGGAACAGTTGCTGACGCTCGCGCGCCTCGAACCCGATGCGCAGGCGTCCGCCGCGGCATCCACGCCCGTCGATCTCGCCGCGCTGTGCCGCTCGGTGGTCGCCGACCGCACGCGCGTCGCGGATGCGCACCGCATCGACCTCGGCGCGATCGTGTCGGCACCGGTCATGGCCGCCGGCAACATGGAGACGTTGCGCGTGCTGCTGAACAACCTCGTCGACAACGCGATCCGCTACGCGGGCGACGGTGCGCGTGTCGACGTGTCCGCGCGCCTCGACGGCGCGACGCCCGTGCTCGAAGTCGCCGACGACGGCCCGGGCATTCCGGAAGCCGAGCGCTCGGACGTCTGGGAGCGCTTCTATCGCGGCGAAGGCGCGCAGGCGGCCACGTCGTCGGGCAGCGGGCTCGGGCTGTCGATCGTCAAGCGGATCGCCGAACAGCATCGCGCGACGGTCGCGCTCGGCACGACGCAAGGCGGGCGCGGGCTGACCGTGACGGTGCGCTTTCCCGTGCCGGCCTGACGCACGCCTGATGCGCGGCTTTTCCACAGATTGTGTTGGCAAGCTTGTGGACAACCGGCCGCTAACGGTGACAAACCATTGATCTGAAAGGGTTTGGCGGTCGTGCGCAGCGAATGCGCCAAGCGGGGCGACATGCGATCAAACTTGACAACTGGTTGTCCATTACGTAAAGTAGTTGTCAATTTATCGCGTCTCCCGACCATGACGAAACTCGCCAAGTTGACCACCGTCGCGCTGTCCGTCTTCCGGCTGAACGGCCTGCTGATCGAATGGGGCAACACCTTTGCCGCGCCGCACGGCCTGACCAGCGCGCGCTGGCAAGTGCTGGGCGCCATCTCGATGGCGCCGGAAGCCCCGAACATCCCTCAGATCGCCGACACCATGGGCATCACGCGGCAGGGCGTCCTGAAACAGATCAACGTGCTGACGGAAGAAGGCCTCGTGCAGCCGCTGCCGAACCCGACACACAAGCGCTCTCCGCTGTATGCGCTGACCCCGCTCGGTGCCGCGGCCTATCAGGCGGTGGTCGAGCAATGGCAACAGCATGTCCGCGACATCTCCGGCCAGTTCAGTTCGACCGACCTCGATGCGGCGATTCGCGTCCTGTCAGCGATGTCCGCCGCCCACGCGCCGGACGAGCAAGCGTGATCGCCCCCTTGACCCACGACTCACAGGAGTGCCCCATGCCTCATTTCAAACCGATGGATCCGGCCTTTCCGATCCAGCAACAGCTCGGCATCGACGCGAGCCCCGTCGTCCTCGTCAACGTCTTCACGCTGGACCCGGCCGATGAAGCCGATTTCCTGGCCGTGTGGAAGGACGACGCCGAGTTCATGAAACGGCAGCCGGGATTCATTGCGACGCAGCTGCATCGCGCGCTCGGCGACAGCCCGACTTACTTCAACCATGCGATCTGGGAGTCGACCGACGCGTTTCGCGCGGCCTTCACGCATCCCGAGTTCGTCGCCAAACTCTCGGCCTATCCGTCGTCTGCCGTCGCGAGCCCGCACTTGTTCCGGAAGGTCGCCGTGGCGGGCATTTGCACCGCGTGAGCCGACGCACGAAGCGGCGTCGCGCGCGGTTTGCACGCTGTGCCGTGCGGCCCGATCGCGACGCGGACTTCTCCACAGAAAATGTTGGCAAGCTTGTGGATATCCTGCGCACCGCGACGCTAAGCCCTTGATCCGACGGACTTTGGCACGCGTGATGCAGACGCGGCGCGCGCCGGGCCGTCATACGCGCCGGTTCGCCGCACTTCGCATCACGATGCCACGTCGGCACCTTGACGATGCACGACGCGTGCCGTCCCGCCACTTACCCACAGATTGTGTTGGCAAGCTTGTGGATATCCTGAGCAAGCCTCGACTAACCCGTTGATCGGCCAACGATTCATGTGCCGCGTCATTGTTGCGGCACCGCGCGATTCACCCGCGCGCCCGGACGGACGATTCCGTGCGGCAGCGGCCCCCGCCCGCCCCTTGACGCCCGCACACGCGACGCGTCAGGATCACACGAGCCGTGCGCGGCCACGCATCACGCGCCTTCACGCGACGGCACCACGGGCCGGCCGTTCCGCCCGTATCGGACAACGACACCTTCACCGAGGAAGACCATGGAACACCACTTCACCGCATGGCAGTTGCTCGTCTCGCTCGTGCTCGTCGCGATCGTCGTCTATCCGTATGTCCGCATCGTTCGGCGTACCGGACATTCGGGCTGGTGGATCCTGACGATGTTCGTCCCGGTCCTGAACTTCATCATGTTGTGGGTGTTCGCATTCGCGCGCTGGCCCGCGCTCGACGATCGGCATGGCTGAACTTCGAGCAGGCGGCCCGGCAGGCTTGTCCACAGATTGTGTTGGCAAGCATGTGGATAGCCTGCGCATACCACGGCCAAGCGCTTGATCCGAAAGGCTTAGTCCGCGCCGCTTCGAAAACGGCACGCGGCAGGCAGGGTGCCGCTCGCGCATCGTCACGCGACGCGAAGCGCCGCGTGTCGCGCGCGCCACGCCGCTTGTCCACAGATTGTGTTGGCAAGCGTGTGGATAGCCTGCGCATACCACGCACAAGCGCTTGATCCGAAAGACTTTGTCCGCGCCGCTTCGAACCGTGCAAGCGGGCCGGCGCAACGCGTGCCGCATGCCATCGAGGCGGTCGTTGCCACGAACGCGACCGCTTGCAGGCTTGTCCACAGATTGTGTTGGCAAGGATGTGGATATCCTGAGCATGCGTGACCCAAGTCGTTGATCGCACAACGTTTCGACATGCCGGTCACGACTGCGGCACGGCGTGCATTCCTCGCGTCATCCATCCGTCGATCACGCACGCCGCGCCGCCCGCTCAAGCGAACGTCGCAACCGCGATGCGCGCGGCGGCCGCGATCACGTCGTCCTTCGCCTTCGCATCGGCACGCGCCTGCGTGTAGTACACGACGAGCACGATCGGCGCGCGCGACGGCAGCCAGATCACGCCCGCGTCGTTCGTCGTCCCGTAGTCGCCGGTGCCGGTCTTGTCGGCCACCTGCGACCCGGCCGGCACGCCCGCGCGAATCCGCTTGTCGCCGACCTTGTTGCCGCGCAGCCATGCGACGAGCTGCGCACGCTGCGCGCCCGGCAGCGCGTCGCCGAGCGTGAGCACGCGCATGCTCGCGGCCATCGCCGCCGGCGTCGTCGTGTCGCGCGGGTCGCCCGGCAACGCGGTGTTCAGCTCGGTCTCCCAGCGATCGAGCCGGAACGTGTCGTCGCCGATCGAGCGCGCATACGCGGTCACCGCCGACGGTCCGCCGATCAGCTTCATCGCCAGGTTCGCGGCCGAGTTGTCGCTGTACTGGATCGCCGCCTCGCACAACGCGGCGACGGTCATCCCGGTGCCGACATGCTTGCCCGACACCGGCGAGTAGTTCACGAGATCGGACTGCCCGACCATCACGCGCTGCTGCAACAGCCCCGGACGCGCGACGCTTTGCGCGAGCACCGCCGCACCCAGCATCGCCTTGAACGTGCTGCAGAACGGGAAACGCTCGTCCGCGCGATGCTGCGCACGCCGGCCGCTCGCGGTGTCGATCGCGCACACGCCGAGACGGCCGCCCGCCGCGCGCTCGAGCGCGGCAAACGATGTCGCGGACGACACGTCCTGCCCCGCGGCCGGCGGCGACGCGCACGCCGCGACAGTCAGGGCGAGCGGCGCCGTCGCGGCGGCCAGCAACAGGGTTCGACGTTGCGATGAGTAAGTCATGTCATGTCTCTCTGGTGGTGGAATGGATGCAGAACGGCCGGCCGGCGAGACAGCACTATCGTGACTTTACGGTTGCCTGACAAGCAACGATAATTGAGCGCTGATACAAGAAATTCTTATGACGAAGCTCCGTCCTCATCTTCCGCTGAATGCCTTGCGCGCGTTCGAATCGTCGGCCCGCCACCTGAACTTCACGCGCGCCGGCCTCGAGCTGAGCGTGACGCAGGCGGCCGTGAGCCAGCAGGTGCGCTCGCTCGAGGAACGGCTCGGCTGCGCGCTGTTCACCCGGCTGCCGCGCGGCCTCGGGCTCACCGACGAAGGACGCGCGCTGCTGCCGGTGCTCAGCGACGCATTCAGCCGGATCGAGACCGTGCTCAAGCAGTTCGAGGGCGGGCGCTTCCACGAGGTGCTGACGCTCGGCGCGGTCGGCACCTTTGCCATAGGCTGGCTAATGCCACGGCTGAAGCGCTTCGGCGACACGCACCCGTTCGTCGAGCTGCGGCTGCGGACCAACAACAACGTCGTCGACCTCGCGGCCGAGGGCCTCGATTTCGCGATCCGCTTCGGAGAAGGCAACTGGCCGGCGACGCGCAACGAGCGGCTGCTCGACGCGCCGCTCACCGCGCTGTGCGCGCCGGAGATCGCGCGGCGGCTGGCGCGGCCGGCCGATCTCGCGAACGAAACGCTGCTGCGCTCGTACCGCACCGACGAATGGCTCGGCTGGTTCGACGCCGCGCAGCTCGAACCCTGGTCGGTCAACGGGCCCGTGTTCGATTCGTCGCGGCTGATGGTCGAGGCCGCGATGCAGGGCGCGGGCATCGCGCTCGCGCCGGCCTGCATGTTCGCGCGCGAACTGCAGCTCGGCCTGCTCGCGCGGCCGCTCGACATCGACGTGCGCGCGGGCGGCTACTGGCTCACGTCGCTGAAGTCGAAGCCGCTCACGCCGGCGATGACGCTGTTTCGCGACTGGATCGTCGCGGAAGCGGCCGACGCGGCGGCAGTCGATTGACGGCCCCGGCTTGTCCACAGATTTTGTTGGCAAGGATGTGGATATCCTGGGTACCCGGGACCTAACCCGTTGATCGCGCACGATTTACCGTGACGATGCGCGCATCGGGCAGCCGGTGCGCACGGGATCCGGCGCACCGGCCGCCGCACGCGGGATCCTCAACCCTCAAGAAGCAATCACGTCAGACTTATCCACAGATTTTGTTGGCAAGCCTGTGGATATTCCGCCGATGTGACACGTAACACACTGATACAAAAGAAGATTCAGTAGATCGGGCCCGGCAGGTCAACGACGCGGCATCGTTTGTGACCTCGCAGGGGGCCCTGCGCGTCCGGTTCGGGGCCAGCCGGTTCTCCACAGATTGTGTTGGCAAGCTTGTGGATATCCTGCGCATCGTCCGGCTAACTCATTGAGCACATGGGGTTTTGTGTACGCCGCGCAGGATTGGGCAGCACCGGCGCGGGCCGTGCGGCCAACGCCGGCGCTGCCGGTTCGTCAATGCCGGTCGAGCCCGCTGCGCAATTCGCTCGCCTTGTCGCGCAGCGCCTCGTAGCCCGAGCGCGCATGTTCGGGCAGGTCGGGATCGCCGATCAGCGCGCCGAGCGTTTCGATCAGGCTGAACAGGATGCCCTTCGCCGCGCCCGCCGCGATGCTCTGCGACTCGATCGACTTGTGCAGGTGGTCGACCGCCGCTTCCAGGTTCTCGAGCTTTTGCTCGCCGTCGTCGGGCCGATTGTCGGTCGTCATCGTAGGTGCCTCCGCCATCGTTCAAGGGTCATGTCACGATTCTATGCCGCTGCGCGCGGACGTGGCGCGACATTGCGCAACGTCCGTGCAGCCGGCTACAGCACCGCGACCACCTTCACCCGCCCCGGCTGCGCCGCCGACGCAACCACCTGGCCGTCGACGCGCCGGAACGTCAGCGATACCGTTTCGTCGCCGACCCGCAGGTCGTCGATGCGCAGCCAGTCGACGCCTTCGGGCAGCGCCGGGCGCTCGACGCGCACCTCGTGGCGCGCCGCGTCGACGCTCACGCCGAGACACGCCTGCAGCATCATGAACGGCGCACCGGCCGCCCACGCCTGCGGCAGGCAGGCGACCGGATAGGCCGTCGGCGGTTCGCCGCGCCGCCGCGGGAATCCGCAGAACAGCTCCGGCAGCCGCATCTCGAAGCTGACCGCCGCCTCGAACAGCGCGCGCAGCAGGTTCACCGCGGCCGTCTTGTCGCCGTAGCGCGCAAGCCCGCGCGCGATCAGCGCATTGTCGTGCGGCCACACCGAGCCGTTGTGATAGGCCATCGGGTTGAAGCGCGGCTGGCCGGCCGCGAGCGTGCGGATGCCCCAGCCCGTCTGGAACAGCGTCGAGCCCAGCACGCCCGCGACCGCCGCGCCGCGCTCCGCGTCGGGCAGCCCGAACGCGAGCAGATGGCCCGCGTTCGAAGCGAACACGCGGCACAGGTCGCCGTGACCGTCGAGCGCGATCCCGTAGAACTGGCCCTCCGGCATCCAGAACAGCGCGTCGACCTGGTCGCGCAGCATCTTCGCGCGCAGTGCATAGCGCGTCGCATCGGCCGCGTGGCCGCGCCGGTGCGAGCACATCGACATCGCATCGAGCGCCGCGCACGCATACGCCTGCACTTCGACGAGCGCGATCGGGCCGTCGGGGAAGCGGCCGTCCGCGTGGAACACCGAATCGTGGCTGTCCTTCCAGCCCTGGTTCGCGAGACCGCGCTCTGACGTGCGCTGGTAATCGAGCAGCCCGTACGGATTGCGGTCGCACTTGTCGATCACCCACTGCGCGGCGCGCTCGAGCGCGGGCCACAGCTCGTCGATCAGCGCATCGTCGCCAGTGTGTTCGACGTATGCGCCCGCGAGCACGATGAACAGCGGGGTCGTGTCGACGCCGCCGTAATACAGCGCGAACGGCACCTCGCCCGTCGCGGCCATTTCGCTGCGGCGGAACTCGTGCATGATCTTGCCGGGCTCGGCATCGCGGAACGCGGACGTCTCGCGTGCCTGGTGCTCCGCGAGAAAGCGCAGCACCCCGCGCGCGAGCGACGGCTGCAGCCACATCAGCTGCAGCGACGTGATCACCGCGTCGCGGCCGAACGGGGTCGAGAACCACGGAATGCCCGCATACGGATACGGCCCGGTGTCGAGCTGCGTCGTGAGCAGCCCGAGATCCGCGAGCGACCGGTCGAGCCACGCGTCGAACAGCGGATTGCCGGTGTTCACGCGCGCCATCGACTCGCGGCGCGAACGCATTTCGCGATGCACGCCGACGAGCGCGGTGCGCAGCGCGACACGCCCGCATCCCGGGCCCTCGCCGTGGTGCGCCTGACCGAGCGTCGCGTCGACGGTCAGGTAGATCGATACGCATGCCTGCGCGGCGATCGTCAGCGTGTAGTCGGCACGATCGACCGACAGCGCGTCGGGTGCCGGCGAGAAATGCACGGTCACGTTGCGCTCGACTTTGTCGAGGCCGTCGTAGCGCAGCCGCACCGCCCCTGCGTCGACGCGCGGCGCGGCCACCGTGCCGCGCTTCGGGCGCCGCGTGCCGCGCACTTCGAACATGTCCTTGAAATCCGCCGCGAACGACAGCGACAGCGGCACCTCGGCCTCGCTCTCGCCGTAGTTCGTCAGCGTCAGCGCTTCGTACAGCACGTCGCCCGCGAGCACGCGCATCCGTTCGATGTGGATCACGCCCTCGGGCGTCTCGCGGCCGCCGAGCGGCGGCAGCGGACGGTTCGTCAGGTGCGCGGTAAACGACGCGTTGTCCGCGCTCGTCGCGCCCGACAGCAGCGACGGCGCGCGGCCGCCGAAGGTCAGACGCCATTTCGACAGCACGCGCATGTCGTCGACGAACAGGCCGTCGTCGTGACCGCTGACGTCGCCGAGCGCGTCGCTGACCACGAACGCGTCGCCGGATTTCAGCACGTACTGGTTGTTGCGCGCGAGCGCCTGCGGATCGGCTTCGGGCGCGATGAATGCGGGGCCGGACGCTTGAGTCGGAGGGACAGGCGCGACTTGCGGCGCCTGCGTCGTGGTGGCTTCGGCGTGATTCGGCATCGATGCTCCTGTGTCGAGGCGCAACGCGCGGCGCGCGTCGCGTGTTTCCGCACAGGATAGGCCAGAACGGGGGGCGCGCGCAGCGACGAGGCGAGACGGCGCGACGCAGCGAATCGATCGCCGCATCGCGCCGCCTGCGCACGCAGGTTACATGCCTGTCAGAACTTCCACAGGATGTTGCCGAGCACCGCGTTGTCGCGCACGCCGCTGCCGTACTGGCCGCTGAACGTGAGGCCGAGCGTCAGGCGCTTCGTGATGCTCGCGTCGATGCCCGCTTCGAGCACCGCGCTGTCGCGGCCGATCGGCACGCCCGACACCTGGAACGACGTGCCGCCGTTCGCGAACGTGAACGCCGACGACGGCCGCACGTTGCCGAACGCATGCCGCCAGCCGACCGTCGCGCGCGCGGTGAACGTGCCGCTCGCGATCGTGCCGAGCTGCGACGCGGCGCGCAGGCCGAGCGTCGAGAACCCGACGTGGGTCGTCTGGCCGCCGGCCCGCAGTGCGGCGGCGCCGCCGCTTTCCGTATAGCCGTCGGTATGCAGGTTCACGTAGGCCAGACCCGCGAACGGTTCGAGCGCGACCGGCCCGACCGGCAGCGCGTAGCCGACTTCGCCGAACACCTGCGCCGAATTCGCGTTGTAGCCGGCCGAATCGTGATCGGAGAAGCCCGCGAAGCCCGGATAGCGGTCGCTGTTGATCCGGTACCACGTGTACGACGCGCCGCCGCGCACGCCGAGCGCACCGTACTGCGCACCGCCGTACAGCGACAGGTAGTAGCTGTTGACCGACGCGGACGAACTCTGGCCGTTGTCGAGCGAGCCGTGCGTGACGCCCGCGGCCAGACCGGCTCGCCACTTGTCGTTGAGCGCCATGTCGGCGCCGGCGATGAAGCCCGTCATGCTGCGGTTGATCGTCGACGCGTTGCCGTCGCCGGCGAGCCGGCTGCGGCCGCCGAACGCCTGCCCCCATACCACCGGCTGATAAGGCGTGCCGCCGTAACAGCCGTCGCGCGAACCGGTCCGGCGTTCCGGCGGCATCGCCGGGGCGCTCACGCCGGCCGTGTTGTCGCCGCACAGCGCGGCGCCGCCCGACGACAGCGCGGCGAGCGGCCCCGATCCCGGCGCAAGGCCCTGCCGCACGCGATCGGTAACGGCATCGCGCACATAGCGGCTGTCGAGCAGCAGCATGCTCTTCAGGCTCGCCTGCAGTTCGCCGTCGAGCATCCCGTAGGCCTGACGCGCGGTGGCCGCATCGGTCGTCAGCACCTTGTCGTACAGCGTATTGCCGGCACCGAGCGCGCCGATCGCGGTCGCGACCGAACGCTGGTTCGGCGTCGTGGCGACGTCGGGCAGCGACGTGCCGTTCGCGACGAGCCGCAGGTACACGTGGTTCGGATCGTAGCTGAGCGTCGGCATCAGGAACGCGTAGTTCGAATTCACCTGGCTGAACGTGCCCTGCACGCCCGATGATGCGCTGAGGATCGTGTACGTCGTGCTCGGCTGGTAGCTGGCCTGGTTCGCGAGCACCTGCACGGTGCCGCCGTTCAGCGTGGCCGAGCCGCCCGCCGACAGGCTGCCGCTCTGCTGCGGCGTGACCGCGACCTGCAGCGTCGAGCCCGGCTGGAACGTGACGTTGCCGGCCACGTTCAGCGCCGCGCCCGGCTGCGACGCGGCCGCGAACGCGCCGCCCTGGACCACGAGGCTGCCGACCGTGCCGGTGCCCGTCAGCGTCGCGCCGTTCTGCACGGTCACGCTCGATTGGCCGAGCGAACCGTTGACGACGAGCGTACCCGCGCCGACGGTGGTCGGGCCGCTCAGCGTGTTGATGCCCGTCAGCGTCAGTTGCCCGCTGCCCGCCTGCGTCAGCGAACCGGTGCCGGACAGCACGTTCGCGACCATCACGTTGGCGGACTGGTTGAAGATCAGCGCGCCATTGTCGACGACGTCGCCGGCCACGCTGCCCGACGTGCCGCCGTTGCCGAGCTGCAGCGTGCCGCCCGCCGCGATCGTGGTGCCGCCCGTATACGTGTTGCTGCCGGTCAGCGTCTGAATGCCGGTGCCCGCGACCGTCAGGCCGCCGGTGCCGCCGATGACGCCGCCGAACGTGCCGGCGCCGCTGCCGTTCAGCGTCAGCGCGTTCGCGCCGAGGTTCACGGTGCTGCCTGCCGCACCGGTCAGCGCGCCGATCGTCTGCGCGCCCGCTGCGCCGCTCAGGTCGAACGTCGCGCCCGCGCCGGCGAGATTCACCGCGCCCGTCGATGCAAGGCTGCCGCCCGAACCGAGCGCCAATGTGCCGGCGTTGATCGTCGTGCCGCCCGTGTACGTATTCGCGCCTGTCAGTGTCGTGGTCGCCGCGCCGTCCTTCACGAGCGCGCCCGCGCCGGAAATCGCGCCGCCCAGCCCGAGCGCGTTGCTGCC